>CAYZSR010000022.1:0-5488 GCA_964479715.1 uncultured Oscillospiraceae bacterium
CAACCCGTTGCGGCATGCCCTATGTAAACGCCAGATGGCTTGGCGGCATGCTTACCAACTTTAGCACCATTCGCCAACGGATTGATAGAATGGAACAACTTGAAACGATGCAAACCGACGGCACCTTTGAAATGCTGCCGAAAAAAGAAGTGAATAAACTGGAACTTGAGATGGAAAAACTTGAAAAGTTCCTTGGCGGCGTCCGTGAAATGAACAAACTGCCCGACGCTTTGTTTATCGTAGACCCCCGCAAAGAACGCATCGCCGTTGCAGAAGCCCGCAAACTGCACATCCCCATTATTGCGATTGTAGACACCAACTGCGACCCCGACGAAATTGACCACGTTATCCCGGGTAACGACGACGCCATCCGTGCCGTCCGCTTAATTTCCAACACTATGGCAAACGCCGTAACAGAAGGCAACCAAGGCGAGCAAATGCAAGAAGAAGCGCCTGCCAAAGAAGAACTGGACGAGTACGAACAAGCTGAACGTGGCTAAGCACCACACCTAAAACAACTATTCGTGTATAAATTAACATAGATTTTATTGAAATGAGGAAACAAATATGTCTTTTTCCGCGCAAGATGTAAAAGCGCTTCGCGACCGCACCGGCGTTGGCATGATGGATTGCAAAAACGCCCTTAAAGATTCAGCCGGCGACCTTGAAAAAGCCGTTGAACTGCTAAGAGAAAAAGGGCTTGCCGCCGCCAGCAAAAAAGCAGACCGCATCGCCGCAGACGGCATGGTTTATGCCACCGCCAACCGCGACGACAATGTGGGTGCTATTATTGAAGTAAACTCTGAAACGGACTTTGTTGCCAAAAACGAAAGCTTCCAAGAATTTGTAAAAGATTTAGCGACGGTGGTTATGGAACAAAACCCCGCCGACTTGGATGAACTTAAAAAAGCTAAAATGGCCGACGTAACCGTTGAAGAAGAATTAAATGATAAAATTTTGGTAATTGGCGAGAACCTGATTATTCGCCGCTTTAACCGTTTTGACGGCCCCACCGTTGCGTACATTCACGCCGGCGGTACCCACGGCGTACTGGTTCAGTTTGATACCAGCGCAGAGATTGCCGCGAAACCGGAGTTTGTAACCTTTGGCAGAGATGTTGCTATGCATATCGCCGCTGAAAACCCAACTTATGTCAGCCGTGACGATGTCCCGGAAAACGTGCTTGCTGAAGAAAAAGAAATTCTTAAAGCGCAAGCCGTTAACGAAGGCAAACCGGAGCACATTGCTGAGAAAATTGTCATGGGTCGTATCAATAAATTTTACGAAACCAACTGCTTGTTAGAGCAAAAGTTCGTAAAAGACAATGACATCACCGTGAAAGAATTTATCGACCAAACCGCCAAAGATCTTGGCGGCGACATTAGCGTTGTTGCATTCACCCGTTATGAAAAAGGTGAAGGCCTTGAAAAACGTGAAGAATGCTTGGCAAACGAAATTGCCGACATGGTAAACTAATCACGAATATATAATCAAGCAGGGCATTTGCAAACGCAGCTGCCCTGCTTTTTTTAGAATAACTTGAAAAACACGCTATTATAACGTTGCAATGAAAGCATTAGGAGGGAGCCACCGTGCCAAAACAGCCAGAGGACAACCCCCTGATTGACCGGCTTTTTGAAGCGATAAACGCCGTTGAATCAGTGAAAGAGTGCCGTCTTTTTCTGTATGATTTATGCACCATGAGAGAGCTGGAAGATATGGCGCTGCGCCTGCAGGTGGCAGAGCTGTTGCTGGACGGGTGCACCTACGAAGAAATAATTGAAAAAACAGCGGTAAGCACCGCCACCATCAGCCGCATTAACCGTTTTATTCAATACGGCAGCGGCGGTTATAAATCGGTGATTGAAAAGCTGTAAATGCAAATATGTAAATAGTAAAAAGAGGCTTGGCAATGCCAAGCCTCTTTTGGTTTTTGTATATAGCTGAAGTTATTTTACAAGTGCCCGCTTGTAAACATCTAAAATATTTTCCGCAAATTGCGGCGGGCCATATTGTGCTGCGTGGTTGGACACCACCTGTTTTTTCTTGTTTCTTTTCTCTTGCGGCAGCGCAGCATAGCCCCGCACAATGTCTTCAAACTCATGTTGTGTTGTAAAGGCTTCTCCATTTACACCGGTGGAAATTTGGTGGCGGTTGGCTATGTCCAGCCGTTGTATGGCGTAAAGTCCACTTGCCGTCGCCTCTAAAAGAGAAATAGAGTGCATTTCAGTTAACGAGGCGGTAGTGTATAAGTCGCACGCTTGATAATAGCCTTTTAAGAGGTGGTGGTCAATTTGTCCCACCAGTTTTATTTGTTCCTCTCTACCAAATTCAGCAACAAGGTTATGCAACTTTTCTTTTTCGGGGCCCTCCCCTATGATAAACAATTTAAAGTTTTCATCGGCGTCAAAGCTTTTGCAGAAGTACTCTATCAATACGTCGATACTTTTTTCTTTACCAAGCCTGCCAACAAAAACAAGGGATACATCGTCGTCTTTAATGCCCAGTTCTTGCGCTGCCGTTTCTTTTTCATCGCTGGTAACGTTGTGCGGCAAAAAGGAAGAAATATCTACCGCGTTGGGCACCACCGTAACCGGTTTATTAACACCGCAGCGCCGCATGTATTCAACCACCTTGGTGGACGGGCCGATAAGCTCTGTTGATTTCGCGGCGATTTTGCGAATGTACGCGTGCGCCATCGGCTTTGCAACGTGGTTCATATGGTTCGGGAAAAGATAAAAGATGTAATCGTCGTACATGGTGTGCAATGTATAAACAACGGGGCGGCGCAAGCGCCGTGCTACATAAAGAGCGAATAAGCCCATCGTAAATTCGGTGTGAATGTGAATAACGTCGGGGTTAAACTTTTTCACAATACGCAGCCGTTTACGGTTTATCGGGTTTGCAACACCGTAACCATAAATGTTTTTTAAAGAGACAGCGGGGCAATAAAGCACGTTGTCTTTTACATAATGATACTTTGCATCGGGGCTCATTGTAACAATTAAAACCTCATGTCCCTCTGCCTCAAGGCTTTGTTTCAGCGTTTGGATATGGGTTACCACACCGCTTATAAAGGGGAAATAGGTCTCGGCAAAAATGGCCACTCGCATGTATAGTCACTCCAAAATTTGTAAAGCACCGTTGGCGCTTTTGTTATTCAAACGGTTTATCATCTTCTATAAAGATACGTTGTCTTTTTATAGCGATGTTATCCGGATTCAGCTGATTATCGGCGAAAAACTCCATTAATAGCAGCGGGTTATAGTTTAACGTGTTACCAGCGGGCAGTTTGGCCGAAAATGTGTCGTCCGTTTCCAACGTGATTAAAGGCACCAGCTTTTTTAAATCGATGTCTTGTTTTGTGCGCTTTGTTTCGCGCACAACCATGGCGTTTTCGGCGTTGTTGTAGCAATCAACATAAGTGGCGGCACGCCGCCCCTGCGGAACGGTAAATGAATATTCCGCGGCGGTAATTTCTTTGGCGTGGTGCACCGGTTTTGCAATGTTGGTTACCTGTATGCCGGCGGACAGCCACTTGTTAATGCGTTTAATGTAGGCGTCAAAATCATCAACGTCTTCTGCCAGTTTGATATTCACACTTTCAGTAACGCTTTCTTGAAAGAGCGCCAGCGGTAGTGAAAAACTAAGGTATATTCTAGGGTTATAGCCTTGGGTATACCATACCGGCAGCCCGCTTACCCGTAAAGCCCGCCCCATAAGGCGCTGTAAATCCAGATGAGAGATATACGCCGCCTCGTCGGTTTTATTAAAGAAAATTCTAATGTGGGGCAAAACAGGCACCCCCTATTTTTTTGTTTACACCGCAATTGGCGCAGTGCACATTGCACGGTAACGTGGTTTTTGCATTGGTGGCTTTTAGATATTCTTTCTCTAAGAAGGCGGTTTCAACGCCGAAATCCAAGTGGCTCCACGGTAATGTTTCATCAAAAGTAAGGGTGCGGTTGGCGTAAAAAGCAGGATCTAACCCCGCTTTTTTAAAGCTTTCAAGCCATACATCGTATTTAAAGTGCTCGTCCCAGCTGTCAAAAAGGCAACCGGCGGCGTAGGCTTTTTCTAAGACCGAGGCAAGGCGCCTATCACCGCGTGCAAAAACCGCCTCTATAAAGCTAACGCGTGTGTCGTGGTAGCTGACGGAGATTCTTTTATCGGTGATACAGCTTAAAAGATGTTGCTGTTTTTCGTCAATTTCTTGCTGGGTGTCTTGCGCGCAATATTGAAAAGGTGTCATCGCTTTGGGCACAAAGGTGGCAACGCTAACGTTAACGCGTATCCCCCTGTTTTTGTTGCGATTGGGGTTTGCAAAAAACAGCTCTATCACACGGTGCGCCGTGGCGGCAATGCCTTCTATATCTTCCATCGTTTCAGTCGGCAAACCAATCATAAAATAAAGTTTGATGGTGGTGTAGCCGGCGTCAAAAGCGAGGTTGCAGGTTTTTTCAATATCTTCATCGGTGATATTTTTGTTGATGACGTCACGCAGGCGCTGTGTGCCGGCCTCCGGCGCAAAGGTTAAGCCGCTTTTGCGTACGGTGGTTGTTTTTTCTACCAAACTTTCAGAGAAATTGTCTACCCGCAGCGAAGGAAGCGACAGGTTTATTTTCTCGTCGTCGGTCCATCGTTTCAACTTGTCTAAAAGCGTTTCAAGCTCGCTGTGGTCGCTGGTGGAAAGGCTGGTTAAGCTAATTTCCTCGTAACCGGTGTTGGCGCAAAGGGTTTGGGCGGCGCCGTCCAGCAGTTTGGCTGAGCGCTCCCGCATGGGGCGGTAGATATAACCCGCCTGGCAAAAGCGGCACCCTCTAACACAGCCGCGCAACACTTCAATTTGGGCGCGGTCATGCACCGTGCCCACCATCGGGACGACAAAGTCTTCCGGTAAGGGATAGTCTTCAAAATCTTTCAGCAGCGCTTTTTTAACGGTAGTGGGCGCCGGTGGTGTGGCAGTGATGGCGGCGATTTTATCGCCGTCGTAGGTAACGGTATATAGCGACGGAATGTAAATGCCTTCTATGCGGGTAAGCTTTTCCAGCGTTTCTTTTCGGCTTAGTCCGTTCTTTTTTGCTTCTTGAATGGTATCGCACACTTCCAGCAGTTGGCGCTCCCCTTCGCCCAGCATAAAGACGTCAAAAAAATCCGCCAGCGGTTCGGGGTTGCTGGTGCACGGCCCGCCGGCCACCACAATAGGGTGGCTGTTGTCTCGGTCGTCAGCACGCAGCGGAATGTGAGATAAATCTAGCATGGCCAAAATGTTAGTGTAAGAAAGCTCATACTGTAGCGTAAAACCGACCACGTCAAAATCGCTTAACGGGTCTTTGCTTTCCAGCGCGTAAAGTGGAAAGTTTTGTTGCCGCATTAGCTCATACATATCAACCCACGGCATAAAGACACGCTCGCACCACATGTCGTCCCGTTGGTTAATCAGCTCATAGAGAATTTTCATACCTAGAAAAGACATGCCTATTTCATA
>CAYZSR010000022.1:5498-13718 GCA_964479715.1 uncultured Oscillospiraceae bacterium
ACAAAAGGCGAACCGAAGCGATATCTCGTCTTTGTTTTTAATGACAGCGCCTGGCTCACCGCCGGTATAACGGCCGGGTTTTTGCACCGCAGCCACTAGTTCTTTTAATTTATCATTCACAAAAATACCTGCTAACTTTTAGAAAATTTCTTTTGCACATAACGCTCGCCAAATAAATAATCGTACTGCAACAGCTCTTGGTTTTCAAAAGAGGTTTGCTGGGCGGGTGTTAATTCTTCTTTAATGGTGCCGTCTTCATTAACGACAAGCCCGTGCGAGCGTGCACGCATGGTGCCCAGCTGCTGCGCCAAATAATCAAACTGCATCGGCTTTTCAAGACCGTATAAATCCATCATAACGGGCGAAATCTGGTAGCTGCCGATAATACCTAAATCAACCGATTCATCGGCGTAGTTGCTCCACATTAAAAGGGGTGTTTTATACAGGTTGGGCGAGGCGGTGTCTTCCCGCTCGATATACCCTGTTTCTTCAAAAATGGTGTACCCGTCAGACATGGTGTTTAAGTGGTCGCCCCAAAAAACCAGAATAGTGGGTCGCTCGCTTTGCTCTAAATAATTGACTAATTTGCCAAGAGCGGCGTCCATTTGATGCACGCCGGTGGCGCAGTCTTCAAGCTGTCCGATGGTGTTGTAAGGAATGCTTTTGGGGTAATCGGTTATTTTAACAAGATTCCAATCGGCGTAATTATCTCTATCATAGGTGCTGTGGTTTTGCATGGTAACGGCGTGTAAAAACAGCGGGTCGGCATTTTCGCCACGGGCATCCAGCTGCTCTATCATTTTATCAACCATGGCGTTGTCCGATATAAAGCCGCGCCGCCGCTCCGGGTTGATAAAGTCTTCTTCGGCAATAAAGGTGTCTATGCCAAGGCGCGGGTACGCCATGTCTCGGTTCCAAAAGCGGGCGCCAAAACCATGCACCGCCATGGTATCATATCCTTCGCTTTTCAGGTGTTGCGGCAGCGAAAAGGTGTCTTCCTTTAAGTATTGCTGAAAAGGCTTGCTGCCCGCCGGCAAGAATTCCATAGAAAAGCCGGTTAGCGCTTCAAACTCAACGTCGCAGGTGCCGCCACCAAAACTGGGCGTGTAAACGGTGCCGTGCGCCCCCTCTCGGCTTAGCTTCTCAAGGTTTGGCATAACCTCACGCTCGTACTTAATGCCGTCCAAGGCGGTTACATCCCAAAAACTTTCCGCCATGAGGAAGATAATATCAGGCTGTTCGGGCAGGTCTTTGCCCAGCGCGGGTGAGTTTGCGTAATACGGCGTGTTGTCGCCGTTGCCGTTTTGCGTTTCAGCCACAATAGCGTCCAAGTTTGCTTCGCTGTAATTTGCAGGTTCTTTAATGTTAAGCATTTGCAAGTTGGTTAAAAAACCGGCGATAACACCGTTGGTGCGGTAGTATCGGTCTTGCATCCACGCGTCTTGGCGGATACCGATAAAAGCGCTGCCTGTGGGGCTTAAGAAAACAAAAATAACAAGTAACGATGCCAACACAAGCGATGTGCCTGAAAGTGCCAGCCGCAGTTGACGTTCGTTTTTTTTGCTCGCCTTTTTAGATGGTTTTATAAACCCGGCGGCGGCAATAAACAAGATAAAGAGCAGCGCTGTAATAATTATCGGCAGCGGTATGGTAAACTGCACGTTGTCTTTGATATTCATTAAGTCGCCAATTTGCGAAAGGTCCCACGGCAAAAAGGGCTCGCTGCGCATTTGCATTTTGTAATAGGTTACAACGGCGGGCAGATAGCCGCCAATACCAACCAGCGCCGTGGCCAGCCAGTGGCGATCGCTAAGCTGCCAAATAAATACATAGACAAATAAAAGCAGCAAATAGGTGACTAAAAAGCTGGGAAAGCTATGCCCTAAAGACTGAAAAAAGCCTGTGCGCTGCCAGTTGTTGGCAAGTGTTCCCCGCGCTACCCACTCTAGCGTTACCAGCAGGAAAAGTGAAAAAATCATGGGGAAAAGCGCGTTGGTTGCGGGGTGGCGCCGCAATTCATTTATCTTTGTTTTTATCGACGGGCGGTGTATTTTAATCGTTTTTTGTTCTTTCGTAGCTTGCACTAGAAAACGGGCTCCTTTCAGCGGAACATTAAAAGAAATGACGTTCTATGCTATACTAATAACACATTGTATCACACGGAGGCAATAAAATGTATGAATGGGAACAATTAAAAAGCGACTGTTTAGAATGCACCCAATGCGATTTGCACCAAACACGCACACAGGTTGTCTTTGGCAGCGGCAACCCCAAGGCAGACATTCTCTTTGTAGGAGAAGGGCCCGGGCAGCGTGAAGATGAACAAGGGGTGCCCTTTGTGGGGCGCAGCGGGCAACTTTTTGACGTTTACCTTGAAACCATCGGCTTAAACCGCCAAGACGATATATACATCACCAACATTGTAAAGTGCCGCCCGCCGGAAAATAGAGACCCTTCCACTGAAGAACGAAACACCTGCCTACCCTGGCTGCGTGCGCAGTTTAAGATAATGCGCCCTAAAATCATTGTTTGCATTGGGCGTGTGGCGTCGCAAAGTTTGATTCGCCCAGATTTTTCTGTGATGAAAGAGCACGGGCAGTGGGTGCATAAAAACGACATTTGGTTTACCGGTACGCTGCACCCTGCCGCGCTACTTAGAAACCCCAACAACAAACCGATGGTTTTTGAAGATTATGTTGCCATACGGGAAAAATTAAAAGAAGTGCAGGCGCCCTCTACCTAAGTAACGATTTGGCGGCGCCTTATTCTTCAAATAAACTATATTTCAAACAAAGAAAGCTGGTTTCTTTGTGGCAATCCCTCTAAGGCGCCGGCTTTTTCAAGCCGTTCCATCACCGGTGTTGATGCACCGGAAAAGTTCTGCAGTTCTTCCACCGAGATGTATTCTTGCTTTTCAAGCGTTGCTTTTTCCAGCGCATTGGCGACCGTTTCGCCAACGCCGCGCAGCGCAATGAAAGGCAGACGGATTTTACCGTCTTCAATAACATACTCGGTGGCTTTGCTTTTTCCTAGTTCGATAGGCAAAAACTCAAAATCACGGCAGAGGTACTCGTTGACAATTTGGAGGGACGTCAGCAAGTCCTCGTTTTTTTGTGTTTTTTCGGTTTTTAACAGCGTCGTAATCTCTTTCATGTGTTTTTGTGCCACCATTTTACCGCCGGTGGCGGCTTCATAGTCAATGTCTTCACCGCGCACCGTAAAAAAAGTGGCGTAGTAGCTAAGCGGCTGGTACAGCTTAAACCACATCATACGTATGGCGGCAATAAGGTACGCCACAGCGTGGGCTTTAGGGAACATGTATTTAATTTTATGGCAACTTTCAATATACCAAGCGGGCACGCCGTTCTCTTTCAACGTTTTTTCCACCTGCGGTGTGAGACCATTTTTTGCCACCAAGCCGCGGCGCGTTTGCTCCATCACGTCAAAGGCGGTTTTGCTGTCTACCCCTTTGGCAATCAGGTCGGTCATAATGCTGTCCCGCGTGCCGATAACTTCTGAAATATCGCAGACGTTGCTGCGTATCAGGTCACGGGCGTTGCCGTGCCATACGTCGGTGCCGTGAGAAAGGCCGGAAATTTGAATTAAGTCACCAAAGCTTTGGGGCTTTGCCTCAACCAACATTTGGCGCACAAACTCTGTGCCCAGTTCGGGAATGCCGAAGGTGCCGGTTTGGCTGCCAATTTCCTGCGCCGTTACGCCAAGCGCTTTGGGTGACGTTAACAGGCTGATAATTTGCGGGTCGTTCATCGGAACGTCCTGCATTTTTATGCCCGTTTGCCTTTCAAGATGATAATAAAAGGTGGGCATATCGTGCCCTAATTCGTCCAGTTTCAGCAGCGTTTCTTCCAGCGATGAAAACTCAAAGTGTGTTGTGATAACGCCTTTTTCTTTGTCATCCGCCGGGTGCTGTATGGGGCAAAAATCGTAAATATCATAGCCGGAGGGCACCACAACCATGCCGCCGGGGTGTTGCCCGGTGGTGCGTTTTACGCCGGTGCAGCCAACAATAAGGCGCTCTTGCTCTGCCTTGTTAACGGTTTGTTCGTTTTCTTCAAGATAGTTTTTTACAAAGCCAAACGCCGTTCTGGATTGTAGAACTGAGATGGTGCCCGCCTTAAAGACGTAGTCTTTGCCAAATAATTCTTCGGTGTAGCGGTGCGCTTCCGCTTGAAATTCACCTGAAAAGTTAAGGTCAATGTCCGGCTCTTTGTCGCCGTCAAAACCGAGGAACGTCTCAAAGGGAATTTCATGGCCATCGCCCAGCAACTGCGTGCCGCAGTCGGGGCATTTTTTATCGGGTAAATCAAACCCGCTGGCGTACTCATCGCTGTCAACAAATTCGCTGTAAGCGCAGTTGGGGCAGGTGTAGTGCGGCTCAAGTGGGTTCACTTCCGAGATGCCGGCAAAGTACGCCACCGCTGAAGAGCCAACCGAACCCCGGCTACCCACATGGTAGCCGTGCGCCTCAGAGTGTTGCACCAGCTTTTGGGCGATGACATACAGCGCCGAATAGCCGTGCTTAATAATGGCGGTAAGCTCTTTTTCAAGGCGGGCTTCAATGTTACTTGGCAGCGGGTCTCGGTACAGTTTTTTGGCGTATTCCATGGTGGAGGTGGTTAGCGTTTCATCCGAGCCTTCAATAGACGGCACAAAGGTGCCTTTAGGTATCGGGCGCACATCGGCGTCTATCATGTCGGCAATTTTAATGGTGTTTTGCACCACAATTTCATAGGCTTTGTCGTCAGGTAGGTAGCTGAATTCATTCAGCATTTCTTCGGTGGTGCGGTAATGCAACGGCGGCTGATTTTCAGCGTCGCTATAACCGAGCCCCGATTGCAAAATGGTTCTAAAAACAGATTGCTCCGGTTTTAAAAAGTGAACATCGCCCGCGGCGATAACCGGTTTATCCAGTTCGTCGCCCAGCGCAATAATTGTTTCGTTAAAGGCTTGCAGCTGTTTTACGTCTTTAACGTCGCCTTTATCCACTAAAAATTGGTTGTTACCGATAGGTTGCACTTCAAGGTAATCATAATACTCAGCAATGCGGAGCAATTCATCGTGGTCTTTGCCGCTGACCAGCGCTTGGTACAGCTCCCCCGCTTCGCAGGCGGTGCCGATAAGCAGCCCTTCACGGTTGGCGTCCAGCAACGATTTTGTCACACGGGGGCCTTTAACACGGCCGGTGGAATAATAATTAATGTGGCTTTCCGATACAATGCGGTAAAGGTTTTTAAGGCCGGCTGTGTTTTGCACTAATATAACCAAGTGGTTGCTGTAACGGGACAGCGCCGATTCCGCTGTTAAAGCGGTGTTTATTTCTTCCACATTATCTATGCCGGCGGCCTCTAAAGAATCCAGCATGGTAAGCCAAATTTCCGCTAAGGCGGTGGCGTCCGGCAGCGCCCGGTGGCTGTCAAAATCCGATACTTTAAGGTGCCGTGCCAAGGCGCCTAAATTAAAGCTACGCAGCTCGGTATAAATGGCCTGCGCCAGCGTGTAGGTATCTATATTATCAAGGGAATGCGTCACTGGTCCCTTGTCCATCTGCTTTTTTATAAAGGGAATGTCAAACGAGCGGCCGTTGTGTGCCACTAAAATACTGCCCTCTGCAAACTGCAAGAAAGCCTCCACCGCTTTTTGCGGCGACGGCGCGTCTTTAACCATATGGTCGGTGATGTGTGTAAGCTCCACTATTTTAGCCGGTATCGGCTTGCCGGGGTTCGCAAAGGTGGTAAAGGTGTCTACAATGGCGCCATCTTCTACTAAAACGGCACCAATTTCGGTAATGTTGTCATCTTTAAGTGAAAGCCCCGTCGTTTCAATGTCAAAAACAACGTATTTATGCCCCGCTAAAGCGCCGGTTTGCGCGCCGCTGTAAGCGGGAATTTGGTCGTTGATAAAATAAGCTTCAAGGCCGTAAATCACCTTGAAATCGGGGTTGGCTTTGCGTATTTTCTCGCACGCCGCCATCGCCTCAGGGAAGGCTTGTACCACACCGTGGTCGGTGATGGCAATAGCGTTGTGCCCCAGCGCGGCGGCGTGGTGCACCGCCTCTGTGGTGTCACACAGCGCATCCATGGCACTCATCTTGGTGTGCAGGTGCAGTTCAACGCGTTTTTCGTCGGCGGTGTCAACGGTGGTTTTCTTTTTCGCCATCACCACGTTGCGCGCACGCACGATGAAATCTTTAAAGTATTGGTCAAAGGAACAGTCGCCCTGTGCAATGATGATATCGCCCACCTGAATTTGCAGCAGTTTTTCTGCTTCTTGGGGGTTTGGGGTAATCATTTTAACAGCCAGCGACGTGGTGTAATCGGTAATAAAAATGGTGACGATGGTCACCCGATTGGTGGCATGTACGTCGGTTTTAAAAACCTCGCCTTTAATGACGCAGTTATTGGTAAATTCATTCACCGTTTCCATCTCGATAATGTTGGTCATAGGAAATTTAGAGCCAAAAACAATTCGCGCCGAGGCAGGGTCCAGCGTATCGTGCAATTCATTGGGTAGAATGCTACGCGCCGCTTGGTTGCGCTCCCGCGTTACCTTTGGGATTTTTTTCTCTATTTTCTCAACCACATGCTCTGCATTAAGCGGCGCATCCATTTTAAGGTGCACCATCGGGCGGGTTTTGGTTTTGCTGTAAATCAGTTTTTCAAGGGCTTCTTCAAAATTCATCTCTTGTAGCATTGAGCTGCCGTTAAACACGGTGACGGTAATCATCGTTTCTTGAATGCGCACCTCGGCGTCGGACAAAAAGCCCGCCACCGGTATCCCCTTAGAGTTTAAACTGTTAGCAAGCTGCAATACAAAGGCGGGCGTTAACGATTCATAGGGAAAAACGCCGTGCAAATCCACCACAAAACCGGGAAATAGTTCGGTTATGTGTTTTTTCAGCAGCGCCGTTTGCGCCACCGTTAGCAGTTTATCGTGCTGGTAATGAAGGTCTACTTTTCTACTTTCTTTATTCACTTGAATGGACGCAACTTGAATGTCCATAAAATCTTTTAAAGCGGGGTTCTCTTTCAGCTGTGGAAAATAGTTCTGTAGCAACTTAGACAAGACGGCTCCTCCAACTCACAATTCTAAATTATCTATCTCTTTAATCAGTTCATCAACAAAGTTTTCTTCAATAACGCGCAGTTGTTTGCCACCGGCGAAAAGCACCGCGCGCCCGTCGCCGCCCGCAATGCCGATGTCGGCGTCTTTGGCTTCACCAGGGCCGTTTACAACGCAGCCCATCACCGCCACCTTAATAGGGTGCGAATAGCCGGCAAGGCGGCGCTCTACCTCCAGCGCAAGGTCTGCAACGGGTATTTTAGTGCGCCCGCAAGTGGGGCAACTTATCACTTCAGGGCCCGGTACCTCGTGCCCGGCGGCGCGCAAAATATCCAGCCCCGCTTCAATTTCTTTTTCAGGCTCGTCGGTGAGAGACACGCGGATGGTGTCCCCTATGCCTTGCATTAAAAGCCCGCCAATGCCCATGGCACTTTTAACAATACCTAAATGATAGGTACCCGCTTCGGTAATGCCTAAATGAAGCGGGTAATCGCAGGTTTTATTAAGCAGTTCAAAAGCGTCCATCGTAACGGCAACGTCGCTGGATTTTAACGAGATAACAATGTCGGTAAAACCAAACTGCTCTAAGAGCCTAACGTTGTTCGTGGCGCTTTCTACCATTGCCTGCGGTGTGGCGCCGCCGTGTTTTTCATACACTTCTTTTTCTATACTGCCGCTGTTTATACCGATGCGTATCGGCACGTTGTGGGTGTGGCAGCTATCCACCACTTTTTTAATTTTGTCGTTGCTGCCGATGTTGCCGGGATTGATGCGGATTTTATCGGCACCCGCCTCAGCGGCGGCGGCAGCGATGCGCCAATCAAAGTGAATGTCAGCAACAATGGGTATGGTTACCGCCTCTTTCAGCGCCGGTATCAGCTCAACGTTTTTTAGCGTGGGTACGCTAACCCGCAAAATGTCACAACCGGCTTGCTCAATAGATTGCGCCTGCGCAACGTTGGCCATTACATCGTCCGCCGGTTTAGACAGCATGGTTTGCACCGCCACGGGGTGGTTGCCACCGATGGTTACGTCACCGATGGTGACTTCTTTTTTTATATGTCTAGTCATAATATCAATCGCCTAATATCATTAAATGAAACTAAAATCATTAAACCGAACAGCAGCACCAACCCAACC
>CAYZSR010000022.1:13728-19156 GCA_964479715.1 uncultured Oscillospiraceae bacterium
GGTTTGCCGCGCACCGCCTCTACAGCAAGCAGCGCCACCTTGCCGCCGTCCAGTGCCGGCAGCGGTAACATGTTTAAAACGCCCAAGTTGATGGACAGCAGCGCCAACATATTCAGCACCGGCTGCCAACCTATACGGATTGCTTTGCCAAGCTCCGATATAATGCCGACGGGCCCTGCCAGCTGGTTTATCGGCACCCGCCCCATCACTAAATCAAACAGCGTTAGATAGATAACACGGGCGTAAGAAAGGGTGTTTAAAAACGCCTGTTTGGTTACGGTAAGCGGGTTTTTATCAACCGGCAACACCGCAAAGCCGACATCAAGATATTCATACGGCTCGCCCGTTGCCTCGTTCATAACAGGCTCGCCTGTGGTTTCGTCGTAGGCGGTGCGTTTATCAAAGGAAACGCTGTTAAGCTCAATTTTCTCGCCATCGCGTTTTATTACAAAATCAAAGGTGCCGTTTTGCGTTCTGGCAAATTCATAGGCCAAATCGTCTATGATATAGCAGCGGCGCCCGTTTATTTTTATAAACTCATCACCCGGTTGCAAGCCGGATGTTTCAGAACGCACCTGAGACACCGTTTTGCTGGCGACATCGCCACCGGCGGAGATAAGTATTACCAGCACCAAAAAACCAAGCAACAGGTTCATGACGGCACCGGCAATAATGATGAGTACCCGTTTATATATCGGGGCGTTTTGAAAGCCGCGCTTATCGTCGCTATGTTCGTCTTCCCCTTCCATGCTGACGTAGCCACCGATAGGGAAAAGACGCAGCGCGTAGTAGGTTTCGCCGCGTTTGCGACGAAATAAAGCCGGCCCCATGCCAAGTGAAAACTCATTCACTTTGACGCCGGCTTTTTTGGCGGTGAGAAAGTGCCCCAACTCATGTATAAATATAACCAGGCCAAAAACTAAAATGGCCACAACAATCATTAAAACCACGTGCATAATGTTACTGCCTTTCGTTACAGGTTGGCGTGTACATAAGCGCGCGCTTCTTTGTCGCACTGCGCTATATCTTCATAGGTGTAGTTGTTTTTGGCGTAGCTGTCTGCGTTGACGCAGCCCAGTACCAAACGCCCGATGTCTAAAAATTTTATTTTATCTTGTAAAAATAGCGCCACCGCTTCTTCATTGGCGCTGTTTGCGGCGCACGGTGCCAGCCCGCCTTTTTTAGCGGCGGCAATGCAGGCCTGCAAACATTCAAAGGTGGCGGGGTCCGGCACGCCAAAATTTAACGCACTAAGTTTAGTGAAATCAAACGATGGGGCTAAACTTTCGGTGCGTTTAGGCCACGTTAAGGCGTATTGTATAGCAAGGCGCATATCCGGCGCGCCCATTTGCGCAAGGATAGAATGGTCGCTAAATTCCACCATGGAGTGAATAATGCTTTCGGTTTGCACAACAATGTCTATGCTGTCGCACGGCACATCGAAAAGCCACATCGCCTCAATCAGTTCAAGGCCTTTGTTCATCAACGTAGCGGAATCAATGCTGATTTTGGGGCCCATCTCCCAGTTAGGGTGCTTGAGTGCCTCGGCGCTGGTCACTTGTTGCAGTTCTTTGCGCCCCCGCCCGAAGAAAGGCCCGCCCGACGCCGTAAGAATAAGCCGCTTGATGGATTGCTCGGCATAGGGGTCTTGCAAGCACTGAAAGATGGCGCTGTGCTCGCTATCCACCGGGATAAGCCGCCCGCCTTTTTCTTTGGCTTTTTTCATAACAAGCTGCCCGCCGGCAACCAAGCTTTCTTTGTTGGCAAGCGCCACATTAAAGCCGCGCTCCATAGCGGCAAGGGTGGCGGTAAGCCCCGCCACGCCAACAATGGCATTTAAAACAATATCCACCTCGTCAGCGCTGATTTGCTGCACCAGCGCCTCAGAGGCGTTTTCGCCGGCAAAAAGCTGCGCTGAGTAACCACTTTGCCGTGCGTAATCTTTAAATTCTTTAGCTGCATTTTCGTCTGTTATAGCAATATATCGAGGGGAAAAAAGCCGCGTTTGCTCTTTTAGCAACGTCACGTTGCTGTGGGCTGAAAGTGCGGTTACCTTAAACCCGTGAAACGCAGCCACCTCTAGCGTTTGGGTACCGATGGAGCCGGTACTGCCAAGCACCGCTATCTGTTTAGGCATAAAACCCTTCCTTTAAATTAAACGATGGAAAAATGTACCGTATGCACCACCATGGCCACAAGCGGGGCGACAAAAAGCAAGCTGTCAAAACGGTCTAAAATGCCGCCGTGCCCCGGGAAGATGGTACCGTAATCTTTAATTTTATTTTGTCTTTTAATAGCGGAGGCAAACAAATCGCCCATAATGCCTAACAGGCTGGCAACGATGGCGAGTATGGCAACGCCAAGGTAGTAAAGCCATTCGCTTAAGCCGGCCAGCGGCAGCGGGTAGCCGAAGCCTTTGGTGAAAAGTAGCGCCAGCAAAACGCCAACAACAACGCTGCCTAAAATGCCGCCCCATGCCCCTTCCACCGTTTTGTTGGGGCTTACCTGCGGCGCCAGCTTTTTTTTGCCGAAGGCACGGCCGACAAAATAAGCAAAAGTGTCGCCGCCCCAAGCAAAGCCCAGCGCCAAAAGTAAATAGTAAATGGCGGTGTAGCCGTATTCATTTTTAGGGAACACCGTTTTAAAATGTACAATGGAATAAAAACACGCCACCACAATGGCTGAAAAAACCAGCATACCGCCTAGTTTTGCAAAGGGTATGGTGTTGTGGTTAAAGACCAGCATACCGCCTAGTTTTGCAAAGGGTATGGTGTTGTGGTTAAAGACCACCACAAAAGCAACAAACAGCGCCAGCAAATATAGAATAAGCGGCAGCCACGGCGTTAAATTTAAATAACCGGAAAGCATAATAAGAATGATGGGTGGTACTGCCCCTAAATAAATATAAAGGCTTTTTTCACCAAACTTAAAGGCTTTGTATATTTCATGCACCGCCAACAATGCGGCGGCGGTAAAGACTAAATCAAAGGCGATGGTGCTAAAAAAGAACAAAACAATAAATAAAACAACGAGACCAACAACAGCGGTGGTTACTCTGGCTTTCATGAAGAATCCTCTTTCTCACACTCATTCATACGTTTCCAAACCGCCTATCGCGTGAATGATATTCCGCAACGGCGGCGTCAAAATCCTTTTCTGTAAAGTCCGGCCACAGCACATCGGTGAAGACAAGTTCTGAATAGGCACTTTGCCACATCAGAAAATTGGACAGGCGTATTTCACCGGAGGTGCGCAAAATAAAATCCGGCATGGGTTGCCCTGCGGTGTAAAGATGTTTTTCAAAAAGCGGCGCGTCAACGCTGTCTATAGCAAGTTTTTGCTGCGCCACCTGTGCCGCAATTTCTTTGGTTGCTTTAAGTATCTCTTCACGCCCACCGTAGTTAATGGCAACATTTAATATCATACCGGTACGGTCTTTGGTGTTTTGCTCAAGCTCTTGCATCATTTGTACATGTTCTTGCCGCAAAGGGGTTCTATCCCCTAAGAAAACAATACGGTTATTTTCTTTTTCGTGCTTATAAAGTTCTTTTAAGTTGTCGCCAAAAAGGTCCATAATATAATCCACTTCTTTTTGTGGACGGGACCAGTTTTCAGTTGAAAAGGCATAATAAGTGATGGCACGCACGTTGCTGTTTTTGGCGTATTGGGTAATGGCGTTAAACACCTCGGAACCTTTTTTATGCCCCACAGAACGCGGCAACCCGCGGCGTTTTGCCCAGCGTCCGTTGCCGTCCATAATAATACCGATTGATAAACCTTCTGCCGACGTATTGGCTTTTCTAGTGCGCCGGCGTTTTTTAAACCAATTTAGCACGCTAAACCTCTTGTAGTAAAACAAATGCCGCTTAAAGCAGCATTTGTTTGTTTATATTTCCATTATTTCTTCGCTTTTCTTTTTGCAAACGTCATCTATCGCTTTGGTGTTGTTGTCGGTGATTTTCTGCATTTCGTCTTCAAGGCGTTTTAGCAGGTCTTCCGATATGTCACCGTCTTTTTCTTGGCTTTTAAAGTGCTCAATGCCCTCACGGCGCACGTTGCGCACGTTTACTTTTGTCTCTTCCCCCATGCCGGAAACATCTCTGCACAGTTCTTTTCTTCGGTCTTCGGTGGGTGAAGGGAAAACAAGGCGGATGTTCTTGCCATCGTTGGTGGGGTTGATGCCGATGTCCGACGCCAGCAGCGATCTTTCAAGTTCTTGCAGCGCCGACGGGTCCCACGGGGTAACGGTAAGCACCCGTGCTTCGGTTACGGCAATGGCGGCCATTTGGTTTACCGGTGTGGGGGTGCCGTAATAATCCACCTTAACGTTGTCTAGCAAAGATGGGTTGGCTCTGCCGGCGCGAATAGTGTTTAGTTCTTTATGCAGTCTTTCAATGGCTTTACTCATTTTTTCTTCATAAGGCTTTACCGCGTTACTAGGCATGGTACACT
The DNA here is from genome assembly GCA_964479715.1 of uncultured Oscillospiraceae bacterium. Classification (GTDB taxonomy): domain Bacteria; phylum Bacillota; class Clostridia; order Oscillospirales; family Ruminococcaceae; genus JAAYCI01. The sequence goes on from CAYZSR010000022.1 coordinate 18,181, forward strand.
ATCCTTTCTGTTTGGTTGTTTTTATGTTAGCGAGCAAATAAACACAGTCAACAGTTACTCTTTAACCAACGTGCCGATATCCGCCCCTTGCGAGGCTTTAAGGATATTTTCAGGCTGATTAATGTCGAACACCAAAATGGGCAGGTTGTTGTCTCTGCACATGGTGGCGGCCGTTAAGTCCATTACCTCTAAACGCTTTTCTAACATTTCAGTAAAGGTTAATGTTTTGTAGCGTGTGGCGTTTTTGTCGGTTTTAGGGTCGGCGTCATAAACGCCGTCTACCATGGTGGCTTTAAAGATAATGTCGGCGTTTATTTCAGCGCCGCGTAAAGCAGAAGCGGTGTCGGTTGAAAAATACGGGTTGCCGGTGCCGCAAGCAATAATTACAATGCGCCCTTTTTCAAGGTGCCGTGTGGCGCGGTTGCGGATATAGGGCTCGGCAATGGCTTGCATGGTAATGGCTGTTTGCACCCGCACTTGCAGGCCTTGTTTTTCCAGCGCATCGGCCACGGCGAGTGAATTCATCACCGTTGCCAGCATGCCAATTTGGTCGGAGCGAGTTCGCTCCATCTCACCGCCGGAGCGGCCGCGCCAAAAGTTGCCGCCGCCCACCACAATGGCAATTTCCACACCGCTGTCATGGGCTTCTTTAATGCCGGTGCAAATATGCGTTATCGTTTCGGTGTCTAAACCGAAGCCGTCTTCCCCGGCTAACGCCTCGCCGCTCAGTTTTAAAAGTACTCTTTTGTACGCTAAATCCATCTATGGCACCGCCTATAATTGTCTTTTGTTTATTTTACATGAATTGGCGTTGCTTGTAAAGCAACGCCAATGTTCAAAGCTATGGTTAAAACATTGATAAACACACGGGTTTACCGCTTATTTGGCGGCCCAGAGCGGCACCGTAATGTACCGGTTTGCCGCCACGGTGGCAACCACTGAAACCGCCAATACAATGAAAACAAAGAGTAACTGC
>CAYZSR010000023.1:0-6400 GCA_964479715.1 uncultured Oscillospiraceae bacterium
TAAGGCGCCGAACGGCGCCTTTTTTGCCGTATAAAACAAAAACCGGGTCGCCTTTCGGCAGCCCGGTACTTTTTATTTAATGCGCTCGCAGGTAACAACATACCGCTCCTGTCCGTCAAATTGCGGGTGACAAGACAGCAGCGTTAAGCGGTCGTGCCCTTCTTCGATAAAAATACTTTCGTTTTGTTCCGGCGTAACAATCTTAATAGTTGCCACTTGATAGGTCAGCGTCCCCCATGGGTTGCGGATATAAACGCGGTCACCCTGTTCTAAAAGGTCAATGTTTTTAAAAAGAAGCGCCATGCTGTAGCCACGGTGGGCGCCCAATACACTGTTGCTGTTGGCGCCGCCAATGGGGTACGACGTCTCAGTTAAATGGCCGGTGCCGCTCTTCATGTTGTCGTCGCTGGCACCGAGCCGTATCGGCAGCGTTTCGTCCATCTTGGGTATGATAACAAACCCTAAAATGCCGTCTTGCAGCCCGTAATCGCTTAAATCCAAACTGCTTTGGCTGTATGAAAAGGGGTCTTTTAGGTCTTTTTGCCCTTCACTAAACATGGCGGCGTTGTCATTTTTCAGCTTGGTCAGCAAAGCGTCCAGCTGTGAAGTGCCGTCCGCTCCTCTGTTTAAAGGCTCGCCGGCATCGCCGTTTTGATTAGCACCCGCCTCGCCCGTCGCACTTGTAAACGGCTGCCCCATCTCCCCGCCCGATGACATCGCGGCGATGCGTTCTTCAAACTGCTCCAGCTCGCTGTCTACTTTTACTTTATAAACACGGCGGCTGATATAAGGCAGCGCCAAAACAACCACGCCACCCAAAAGCAACAAGAACGCTATCACTTTAATCACTTTGTTCTTCATGGTCGCCTTCCTTGAATACAAGTAATTTTTTTTGCTCTTTCTGCTTCAGCAACGCTTTATCTTTTTTACGTTTGCGCAGATACCAAATAATCAAACCGATGATAAGCAGCGCCGCCACAGCGGCAACAATCACCCACACCCAAGGGAATTCTTCCACTTCTTCGGGCGGCAAATCGGTGCGCAGCGCCTGCACCAGCAAACGGTGCGAGTTAATGCCGTAGGGTGTGCAGGTAAGCAGCGTAACGCGGTCTTCGTCGTAAAAGGTAACCAGCGCCGACAGTTCATCCGGCTCTATGACTGAAATTTGGTCCACTTTATAGGCAAGCCGCATATTTAATATCTCAATGATAAATATATCATCAATCTGCATTTTTTCAAGGTCGGTAAAAAGTTTGGCACTGGGCAACCCGGTGTGCGCCGTTAGCACGCAGTGGGTGCCCTCGCCGCCTATCGGTATGGCGGTGCCTTCAATGTGCCCTACACCACGGTATAAAACCTCTTCGCTGGTGCCGTGGTAGATAGGCAAATTCACATCGATGGACGGTATCTTTACGCTGGCGAAAACGCCGTTATCAGAAAAGTCCATCACGTCCAGATAGTTTCTCGGTAAGGCGCGTCCTGTGCCCGGCAAAAAGGGGTCTTCAACCGGGTCGCCGCGCAGGCTGTCATTATAAGCTTTAGCGTCGGCGTATTCACTTTGCAATTCCTCGTTGGACAGTTTGTTGACAACGCCCTTGTAGTTTTCTACCTCCACCACCATTTGGCGGCTGTTGAACCAGTTGCTTGCAGAAGGATACAAAAGGACGCCCAGCCCCACAACAAAGAGCAGAATGATAACAACGCTTGATGTTGGGTTTTTTTTCTTCATAAAGGGCCCCTTTTGTATCTTTGTGTAAACGATGGAGAAAGGCTTAATAAGCCTTTCTCCATCGGGTTAACAGTCAAATTGTATAGTCGTTACAATGTGAAAGTTGTTATTCGGTTAGCGATTTTGGCTCCTGTATGTATTCTCTTCATTTTTGCGCTTGTTATGTACAAGCAGTACAACGGCTGTTGTAATGAGGACAATACCTACAACAATAAAGATTACTGTGCCAATACCACCGGTGTTGGGCAGTTGGAAGAAAGGTCTGTCTTGCTCAATTGGTGGATCGCCAATTTTTTGGTTTTCAATGTCTACAACGGCTTTAAGTACGTCGGTTGCCGCGTCATACGGTACCGTTACTTCAATAATTTCACCGCGTTTTAGGTAACCTTCAGGCGCTCTCGTTTCAACCAGGTAATACGTGTTGTCTTGTTTTTCTGTAAACGGCAGCGCGTTAAAGGCAGCCCAACCGGCGTCGTTTGTGGTTACTTCAATATCCACTTTGGAGCCGTTCGGTAAATCTTTTTGGATGTATCTACCGGCTTTGGCGTCGGCTTTGGTTTTGGCAATCTTAAATCTGGCACCGGCCAATTTAAGCGGGTTACCATTGTCGTCTTTATTGTGCCCGTCAATTTTAAGAATGTCAAGAATGGCAAGGTTTGCCACCGGCTTGTCGTCATCGCTGATAACAAAGTCACCTTCGGTGCCGTCGTGGTTTTCAAATTCCATGTCGGCGTCGTTGGGGATGCCGGCTTCTGGGTCGGCACCGTCCAAAGCGTATTTGTTAACTTCAGTGTCAATCAAAATACGCAGACCGGTTGCTTTTTCGTCCATCAGTTTATCAATGGCGGCGTGGTCGCTAATTGTCCAAGAAAGCTGCGTGTACGCATAGCCTTCAGCGTCGGTTAAGTCGGTGCGTGTTTGGACATAGTCGGCGCCTTCAACCAAACGTTTGGGCGAGTTGGTACCACCGATGGCATACATTTTGGCGCTTACAAAATCAAGGCGTCTGTCTAAGGTGTCATTAATAACCAGGCTACCATACTTTGTACCGTCGTCGGAGCGAAGTTGATAGATTTTACCGTCTTTTTCGGTATAGAGTTTCGTTTCAATTTTCCATTGAATGGCATCGCCCACTTGATATTGTGGGTCTTTATCAACAATTTCTTTGTCGATGGGGGCGTCTTTAACGTTTTTAGGGTAGACGTGAACGTCGTAGTTCAGGCCGCCTTCGGTAACGCTATAAGGAATAGAAATAACGGCAGGGTCCATTTTTTTATGCCCCGGCGCGCCATCCAGCTCTTCCAAAATGTAGTAACCTACCGGCAGGTCGCTAAACTTAAATTCACCTTGTGCGTTGGTTGTGCCGTCTTTTTGGGTGCTGGTGATTAAGTGACCCAGCATCTCGTCAACGGTTGTGTCTTTGTCTATCGTCAGAGTTTTTTCATCCACTTGATGAATGCGGAATTTAACGCCGCCAAGTGGGGTACCAAGGCCTTTGAGTGTATCGGCATTGGTAATTTCTAGACCGTCACCCGGTTGGATAGATTCCGTTGTGCGGAATATTTGTGTATCGTGATAGAACCTTTGCGGTCAGGGTCGATAATGTCATCGTTCGCAGCGGTGCCTGCCAAAACAGGAGTTACCAGCATGGTAAGGCTTAATACCAAAAGCATTAAGACTAATACCAGAATGCGAGCAGATCTTTTCTTAGTCATGTTCAAATCCCTTCTTTAATACGCTATTTTTGTATGCGTTCCAACTGCTTATAAACTGCCTATCTAAAATGTGCATAGCACACAGAACAAAGGAAATTAATCACATCCTTAAATATTCACAATGCAATGGGTTGTAAACCTGTTTTAAGGTTTATTGCGGTTATTTTTGTTTGTATTACGGTTGGGTTGCGGCGCTATTTTTTTGTTATGTAAGCGTACTACAAAGGCGAGTGTTGCAATGCTTAGCAGCACCACGCCGGCTAACATATAAGGGTAAATTCCGTCGAAACCGCTGCCGGGCAGCATCCGTTTCTTTTGGTTGGGCAGCTGTAGCTTGCCGTTTTCAGTGGCAAAGGCGAGCGGTGTAAAGGCGTTGTGCGTGTCTTCAACCGCCACGGCCTGAATGTCTATTCTTTCTGCCGGGTTGATTTTCGCGTTACGCACCGTAATCTGCCATTGTCCGTAGGGCTTTTCATAGCCGCGCGGCGCTTTGTTTTCTACCAACATGTATTCGCCATCTATCAAACCGGTAAAATCTACAAGGCCGGTTCTTGAGTCACTTTTTACAATCGCTTTGTCGTTGGTTCCATAAAGCGTGTGTACCTGCCAACAGTGCCCACTTTGCAGAACAGCGTCGGTAACAAGTTGTTCGTGGGTGTGGTTTTTAGGGCAGGTATACAGCGTAAACTCGGCACCGCTTAGCGGTTTAACCGGCTCGTTGTGGCTGCCGTCAGACACTTTAGTAAAGCTGAAGGGAGTGTTTACTTCCCCTAAAATCAAGTGGTCTTTGCCCGCCCTTGGGTCGTGCACGATGGGCAGCGCATTGGCGTTTCGTAACTTTTGGTCGTGGCGGAAGTATTTGACCATGTTGTTTATATTGGTATAGTTTTTATCGGGAACCGCCACAATGGTGAGCGGGGTACCAATGTCGTCTGCATTGGGTGTCGTATCGGTTGCAACACCGATGTTGCTACCTGCGGGTAAATCCGCTTTAACAACAATGTTTTTAGCGTTGGCATTTTCGGTACTTGTTTTCGGCAAATAAACGTTTTTGCTGGCTTTTCCGCCCTCAAATGTTTGGTTACCACGGATAATAATAGGGTCGGGGTTTCTAATAGTGTTGCCATCTGTATCTACGTTGCCAACAGACATGGTGCCGTAAACGGCAATACCGCCCGTCTCACCTATTGATTTATAGTTGCCTTGTATTTTTCCGCCGGACATGTGTAAATCACCATGGACGGAAATGTTGGCGTTCCCGGTTGCAAAGTTTCCTTCTATACTTCCGCCGGCGATGTAGGCATTGGAAGATTCTGCAATGTGTATAATGCTGGGGTCTTTGTCCGGGTGCAAACGCCCCTTCCCGCCTCTGTTAGTTAATATAGAGCCGGATTCCATAACAAACTTGTCGGCAGAATAAATAATATCTTTGGCGGAGTTACAACTTTCCAGCGTGCCACCGTTTATCAAAACAGTGCCTTCGCTTTGGATGAGCGTGTCCTTGGTTGCAAAATTCTTTAAAGTGCCTGATTCCGCAAACTCAAACGTGCCGTCTTTTTTAACAGTGGTAAAAGAATAAGTTGGGTATTTGCTGATTTCCGTTTTATCGTCTATACCAAACCCTGTAAAATCTATATTCTTTATAGCAAGGGTTCCGTTTTTATTAATAACAAAGGGCACCGCCTGCCGGCTGAGTTCAGCCATTTTAATTTCTGAGCGGTCGTTGCTGCCAGTGTATTCCGGGTAACCTTGATTGCTGCCATAGTTTTTATCGGCCGTTGCTATCGTTACATTTTTATTAATCTCTTTGGGTATCGTCATGTCGTAATAATCAACAAGCATTTCAATTAATACTTTTTCATCGGCGGGTTTGCTGTTTGCCGCATCAATGGCGTCACTTAAAAGGTAATAGCCCTGTTTTCCTATGCGGCAACTGAAAGCCCCCTTAACGGTTGTGATAACGGCGTTGGTTTTGTCTTTAACGCCTGGCACATCACCGTGGAACTCCGCCTCATTTTTAACTTTCTGGTCGCCCCAGATAACTGGCAGCACGGTAGCCTTAAAGGTTATGTGCAGCTGCTCTTTAAACACCGCCAGCTTTTGCTTTGTCTTAAAAGTAAGCGTTTTGCCATTGTTGGATATTTCAGGGGTTATCTCACTTTCAAACGCCACCGAGCCGTCTGCGTTATATTTAACCAGTCTCGGTAAATCGTTGGGGTCGTGAACATATTCAAGATATTCGTCCAGCTCATCTATAAATTCGACGGTGGTTGTTTGGTTCGGGTCGGAGTTATTGTACGCTTCCGCTTTCAGCGTGTAGTCTATAACATCGCCCGGTTTTACGAAGTCCTTCATGTGTATGTCTTCGCCGTTAAGAGAACCGGATTTGCTGGGGTTGGTAAGCGGGGTGGGCCATTTGGTAAAGGCCGCCGCCTGCAGCGCCGATTTATCACCGGTTGCGGCGGTAAAGCCCCAAACCACTTCACGGTCGTTCGGGTCGGCATTGTTAAAATTAAATACTTTGTCAACGTCATCAACTTCATAAAGCATGGTAAGGTAGCTAGGTCTAGAGCTTAAACTACCACCTTTATTGATGTTGTTGTGGTCTACATAGTAGTCGCCAAAAATAATTTCCAGCGTACCGCCCAGCGTACCGTCGGGCTTTTCTATAGGCATCCACTTAATGTAAAAGCGGTTCCAATAGCGCATTTGCTCGCCCACACTTTTAAGCTCTGTGGACCAGGGCTTTTTGCTGTATCTATAGAGGGGGTAAATATTCTGAATAATTCGTGAGTTTTTGGCGGTATGAATATAGTCCTTGGGATCTTCAGTATTTTTAACATTTTCAAAAACAGCAATGTGCCCAATGTCCGGCTCGGTGCCACCTTCATGGTTTTGATGGGTATCCACTTCAACAGCTAGGTGGTTTTTAATACCGTCCGGTATGTTCCTGTTG
>CAYZSR010000023.1:6410-18805 GCA_964479715.1 uncultured Oscillospiraceae bacterium
AAAACCATCCGGGTCGTTGTGCATTACAAACGCCAACCCGTCGGCTATATTATAGTAGTAGCCCCTTAAGGTTTTATAGTAATGGACGTCGTCTTTGGTTGAATCTGCAAGCCCGGCGTGCAGGTAAAACTCCGTTTCAAAGCCGTCGGTCAGGTTTAGCTTTGTTTTACTCCACATTTGGGTTTGTTTCATTTTTTCATCGGGTGTCATGCGTACAACGTTGGGACCGCCGTTAACATTTTCCAGCGCTTCTTCACCATCGCCTATAATGTGAAAGTTTTCTTTTACGTTCGGGCCGGTGGGTGGCTGGTATCTAAATCTTTCACTGACGGGCCACTTGGTTTTACTGGTCATTAAAGTGGCGCTATTCGCCACCGCTACCGGTTCCTCGGCCACTGTTAATTCCAGCAGTTTTTCATCGGTCGGCTCGCCATTTTCAAAGTGCTCACCTTTAACAATAAGTGCGGTATCATCGGCATCTTGTGCCGGTTGTTCATTTTCTTCAGCGTCTTCCGCCACTTCAGGCTGCGCAATATCTTCTGCCAATTGAACGTTGGCAACAAAACCTTGAAGGGTTGGCTCATCGGCCAGCCACCTCAATGTAATGGAGTTGCTGGGCTCGTGGTATTCAATCTCGGTGTCTTCAACATCGGTGATGGATTCTGTCAGCAAAAACTCTCCGTCCAAGTAGTTAATCTCTTGGGGAAAGTACAGTCTGGTGTGCTGAACGCCCTGCCCATGAAAAGCAAGGTTCAATGTGTAGCTGCCGTCTTGCGCAAGTTGCGCCGTTATTATTTCGTTATTATTTTCATCAACAAAATAAAACTCAGAATCTATGGGTACGGATTCAGCAGTGGCTTCCGCTGCACCGTCTTCTGTCTCCTCTTCCATAGGGTAGCCAACCATTGAAAAAACAGTGGTGGTTAGCAAAATTATTAGCAAGGTGAATGCTAACGTTTTAATCGTGCGTGTCCTTGTTTTAATCATGAGGCATCTCCAAACGTAGTTTAAGTTGAGTATGCTTTCCGATTTCCATTATAAAAAGGGAGAGAGCGTATAAAGTGAAAAGAACCTTCGGATAAGATTGTGAGTTTTAAGTATTATAGTATTAAATTTTGTCTGCCATACGATTTCAGCTATTTAGACCGAAAGCTTATTAAATTAATTATTAAGTGATTATTAGCAAATTATTAAAAAACTGGTACTAAGTGGACTGTTTTCATCCGTTAAGCCAATTATATGCATAACATTTCTTAAAGTCAACACAATTTAGACATAATTGCGTCATTTAATAGACATTTTCAGTTTATTAGTTCGAAAATATAGATAAAGTAGCGACCTGCAAAATGTTGCTGCTAGGTAGTCAAAATGTGTGATAACAAATTGATTTTTTGACTTTGTCGAATTTTCCCGCTTATTTGGCGGGTTTACAGCGCCACCTTTTTAAATTAACTAGATTAGTTTTGTCCACTACTTTTCCATAAGTCGCCAACATTAGGTAAAATTCCCCAATATTTCCTGTTAAATTTGTAACAACCTCTGAAAATGAATTATGAATAAAAAGTTTCTAAAATTTAAACATCGCATCATCATTAAATTGCATCGGAAGTAGTTAACACAAAAAGTATGGCGATACTATAATGTAATATATAGAAACTTATTCCTCGGATTAATAGAATTTGCTTAATCGGGTACGATTGTACCGCACCATCGTCATTTTTTCAACATCTTTTTGCATTTTATTTGATATTCGTCGACAAAAAAGCCGGGTTCCCTTATGGGGTCCGGCTTTAGCGCGATAAATATTTTTAATCGCTTGACAAATAATGAAAAACCTCTACCACAAATATGTATATAGCAACTATAACTTAACGCACACTTTTTAGGCAAGTGATGGGCTGATGGTTGTTAATAAGCGTTAGATAAAACGGCAATGATGGTTTATTGCATCTTCTCTAGGCAGTATCAGACCGCTGAATCAGTTCGTTAATCTGTTAAGCGCCCAAAATCAAACAATCATTTCTTAACATAATCACAGCTAAATAACCTGCGTTATTTGCATTTACTGCGCTTATGTGGTGTGGCCAACACATCAGTTAAAATTAAACACTATGTAAAAACCAACGCATTTCTATAAATTAATATACAATAATGGCTTAAGATTATAGAAAAAGCGCGCCGCCCACTTTTTAACGGACTAGAAAGGACAAAAGGGCAGTTAGTGGTCACGCAGTCCCGATAGGGCAGCTACTCAAAAAATAAATGCGCTGCTTCTTTGTCGTATCTTTAAGTTGTTAAGTGACGATAGTTTTTCTTTGATTCCAAAGTAATAAGGCCGCGTTTACACTGCGGCTGAATTCAAATAATTGTTATCTGCCGCTATGTATCACAGCCGTATTATCGGCAAAGAGCCTAATAAGGAAAGAAGGCATAATTAAATACAACCTAGCTTCATAGGGCAATTCGCTCTTTTATACGATAATTTCGCCAGTATATTGATAATGCGACGCAAAAACAAATAATCCGAACTTTCGCCGGTAAAACCAGCCAAAGCTCGGATTATTTAATATGGTGCGGGTAGCAGGACTTGAACCTGCATGCCTCGCGGCGCAAGATCCTAAATCTTGTGCGTCTGCCAGTTCCGCCATACCCGCACGTTACTTTGGTATTGTAACAAATTAAAGGCTCTTTCGTCAATACCTTTTTTACGCCTTTGGCATTAGGGTGAAATCGCATGAAAACATCATTAAAATTGCCCACATTATGCTTTTTCTTTCATGATCCTGTCTTTACTCACCAAAAACTGCTATCGTGTGTCAAAATACACCGAATAAAATCCGCTCTTTGCTTGACGTTCATCTAAAACCATGTATAATAAATATATCATTATAATATGCAATGATTAGGAGAGTAAGCATTTTCTTTGCTTTTAGAGAGCCCCACTTGGTGAAAAGGGGTAGCAAATCAGTGCTGAAGATGGCCTATGAGCAGTGCCGATGAACGCGCAGACGCGCCTTAAGCGGCAACGATTTACACCCGTTACCGTGTAGACTGGCAGCACAGCCAGTTGATAAGGCAGCCACCGTGAGGCGGGCTGTAAATCAAGGTGGTACCGCGGTATATCCGCCCTTGGGGTAAAACTAAGGGTGGTTTTTTATGTCCAAATTTAATGTGAGTGACGATGTTATGATCGAAATTAATAACCTGAGCAAAATATATGACGATGGCACCCATCGGGTGGAGGCATTGCAAGACGTTAACCTTTCTATCAATCGGTGCGATATTTTCGGCATCATCGGTATGAGCGGCGCCGGCAAAAGTACTCTTTTACGGTGCCTTGCCATGCTGGAAGAGCCCACCTCCGGCACCATTAAGGTGGACGGCGTTACGCTGAACCAGTTGCGCGGCGAAGAAAAGCGCGCCGCCAACCGCCGCATGGGGCTTATGTTTCAAGGGTACAACCTGTTAATGCAGAAAAACGTCTTTCAAAACGTCGCCTTTCCACTAAAATTGGTGCCACACGACAAAAAAGAAGTGACGGCACGCGTCAATGAATTGCTGGCGCTGGTAGGGCTGACCGACAAAGCCCGCGCCTACCCCAACCAGCTTTCCGGTGGACAAAAACAGCGGGTGGCGCTCGCCCGCGCGCTGGCCACCGAGCCGGCGGTGCTGATGTGCGACGAGCCGACCAGCGCGCTTGACTCGTTAACGACACGGTCGGTCTTAAGGCTGTTGCAAGACGTTAACCAAAAGCTGGGTGTCACCATTTTAATCATCACGCACGAATTAAGCGTTGTAAAAGCAATTTGCAACCGCACCGCCGTCATTGACGAATCTCGCTTTGTTGAAGTGAACGATACCGCCACGCTTTTCAGCAACCCGCAAAGCGACATCACCAAAGAACTTTTAGGCAAAGGGGGCAGTTTAGATGGCTGATTTTTTTAACCAATACGGTTCGCTTTTGTTGGAACACACATTAATTACATTATATATGACCGGTCTTTCAACGCTGTTTTCCTACATACTGGGTTTGCCTCTCGGCGTTGTTTTAACCATCACTAAAGAAGACAGCGTGCTGGAACTGCCCCGCTTTAACAGCATTTTTGGCGGCTTCATCAATATTTTGCGCAGCCTGCCTTTTATTATATTAGTGATATTCATGTTCCCATTCACCCGTTTGCTTGCCGGCACAACGGTTGGCCCAACCGCCGCCATCATTCCGCTTACGGTGGCAGCCAGCCCCTTTGTCGCCCGCATGGTTGAAACAAGCCTTGAAGAAGTAGACCGCGGCGTTATCGAGGCGGCGCAATGCATGGGTGCCAACAACTTTCAAATTATCACGCGAGTGCTTTTGGTGGAAAGTATTCCCAGCCTGCTGCGCGGGCTATCCATCTCCACCATCACCATTTTAGGCTACACCGCCATCACCGGTGCGGTGGGTGCCGGCGGGTTGGGCGATATTGCCTACCGCTATGGCTACCAGCGCTACCAAAAGGAAATTATGTACGCCACCATTGTGATACTTATTCTGCTTGTTTTTGTTATTCAAGCGGTGTGCAACTTGCTGGCGAAACGCCTTGATAAAAAGAACCTGTAAACCCGTTAATTAAGCTGAGTTACTTGCACTGGCCCGGCTTAAAAACATAAAAAAGGAGAATTTCATGAAAAAAAGAACATTTGCTGTGTTACTTGCTGCTTTGCTGGCCGCGCTGTTTTTAGCCGGTTGTGGCGGCAGCGCCCCCGCATCCGATTCGCTGGCGGACACGTCAAGCAGCGGCGACACCATTGTCGTCGGTGCGTCGCCGGCACCCCACGCTGAAATTTTAGAGCTGATTCAACCGACGCTGGCAGGGCAAGGCATCACCCTTGAGATTAAAGTTTTTAACGACTACATCGTACCCAACACCGCCTTGGACGACGGTTCCATCGACGCCAACTATTTTCAGCACCAACCCTACCTTGATGACTTCAACGTAGAAAATGGTACCGACCTCGTCGGCGCCGCCCGCATTCACATAGAACCGCTTGGTATTTACCCGGGCCGTGTTGAAACGCTGGAAGAAATGCCTGATGGCGCTCTCATCGGCATCCCCAACGACCCCACCAATGAAGGGCGCGCCCTGGCGCTTTTAGAAGCCCTTGATTTAATAACACTGTCCGACGACGCCGGCTTGGAAGCGGTTCCGTCAGATATTGTAGACAACCCGAAAAACCTTGAATTTATTGAACTGGAAGCCGCCCAGCTGCCGGTTACACTGCCTGACGTTGACTTTGCCGTTATCAACGGCAACTACGCCGTTGAGGCGGGCCTTGGCGACACGCTCTTGGCCGCCGAAGATAGTGACAGCCCCTACGTTAACGTGCTGGCTGTGCGCAGCGGCGATGAAGACCGCCCTGAAATTGTGGCGCTGATTGAAGCGTTGCAAAGTGAAGAAGTGCGGGAATTTATTGAAGAGCGTTACAACGGCATTGTCGTCCCCGCTTTTTAATTTTTCAAGCTAAATTATTATAGAATAGGCACGGCAACTCTGCCGCGCCTATTCTTTTTTACAACCGGCTGTTTATTTGGGCTGTTCTATTGCTTTTAGCCGCTAACTGCGCTATAATTTTTAACAATATTTACGCTGCGGGCAGCCTGTGTGCGGCATTCACGCCGGTTTTCTACACAGCCACCGCACTTTTTTATAAGCACCTTGTGTTAATTATGTGAATGGCTCGGTATATCGACGTTTCATTGCATCTTTATATCTTTTCTTATATGCGCTTTAAGTTTGCCGGCGGCAAAGAACTTTGTTATCGTACACCCGTTCAAAACGGGTGAATTAAATAAGGGATGTTTAACATTGGAAAAAGGGGAACACGTTCAACCACCGAACGAAAAAGGTTTCAAGGCTTTTCTCAAGAGGAAAGACATTGAAATCAGCACGCAGCGGTATCTGCTGGATGCAATGGGCAACATGGCGCTGGGGCTTTTTGCGTCGCTGCTTATTGGCACCATACTGCAAACCATTGGGCAATATGTGCCCTACACCGGCTTGCTGATAGACATTGCCGGGTACGCAAAAGAAGCCGCCGGCCCCGCAATGGCGGTAGCTATCGCCTTTGCACTGAAAGCGCCGCCGCTGGTTTTATTTTCTTGCGCCGCGGTAGGCGTTGCCGGCAACGCACTGGGCGGCCCGGTAGGCGTTCTAATTGCCACCATCGTTAGCGCAGAGTTTGGCAAAGCCGTCAGCAAAGAAACTAAGATAGACATTTTGGTAACACCGGCCGTCACCATCGTCATCGGCGTTCTTATGGCTATGCTGGCGGGGCCGCCTGTTTCTGCCATTATGCAGGGCTTCGGCGCCATCGTCATGATGGCAACCGAGCTGCACCCGCTGTGGATGGGTATGCTGGTATCCGCCGTGGTGGGCGTTGTGCTAACGTTGCCCATTAGCTCGGCGGCGCTGTGCGTTATGCTGGAGCTTGGCGGGCTTGCGGCAGGTGCCGCCACCGCCGGTTGCTGCGCGCAAATGGTTGGCTTTGCGGTGATGAGTTTTAGAGAAAACAGCTGGGGCGGCTTGCTCTCACAAGGGCTGGGTACCTCCATGCTGCAAATGCCCAACATTATTAAAAACCCGAAAATTTGGATACCGCCGACGCTCGCTTCGGTTATTACCGGCCCCATCGCCATCATGGTTTTCAAGCTGGAGAATATCCCCATCGGCGCTGGCATGGGCACCAGCGGCCTTGTCGGCCCTATCAGCGTGCTTACCGCCATGCCCGAAGGCGGCGCGCTTATGTGGGTGGGGCTTGCCGTTATCTGCTTTATTCTGCCGGCGGTGCTGTCGTGGCTGTTTGGCTTGCTGCTGCGCCGTATCGGCTGGATTAAGCCGGGCGATTTACTGCTTGACGACGCCGCTTAACCGCCATATAAAAAAGTGCCGGCCACACAACTTTTGCTTGACAGCGGCACGCCGCGGTTGATATAATAAGTTGCTGTGTTGTAGCGCTGTAAGGTGCGCAACCGCAAATACGCGGGCGGCCGTGCCGCCCATCACCATTTCCTTGCCCGGCAACGGGCCACAGGTCCATAAGGAGGAGCACATTGCAACAATACGAAACGATGTTTGTAACCAGCACCACGCTGGACGAGCAAGAACACAACGCGATTGTAGAGCGGGTTAAATCCCTCATCGAAGCCAACGGCACCATTGCCGCTGTTGACGAATGGGGTCGCCGCCGTCTTGCTTACCCGATTAACAAAGAGACCGACGGTGTCTACACGCTTATTTATTTCACCAGCGACACCGATTTCCCCGCTGAGCTAAGCCGTGTGTACAACATTAACGAGGGCATTCTGCGCAGTTTAATTATTGCCCAAGAGCACGACAATTTGCCTGAGCAAAAAGAAGAGGCAACTGAGCCGGTCGAAGAAACCGCCGATGAAAAAGACGCGGACGAACAACCGGCAGAAACTGCGAGCGATGACAAGGAGGAAGTGCAGTAAAATGTTGAATGTTATAGCGGTTATGGGGCGCCTTGTAGCAGACCCAGAACTACGCAAAACCAACAGCGGCATTTCCACCACAACGTTTACCATCGCGTGCGACCGCAACTTTGTAAACGCTGCGGGCGAGCGTGAAACAGACTTTTTTGATGTGGTTGCGTGGCGCGGCACCGCCGAATTTGTAACTAAATACTTCCGTAAAGGACAGTTGATTGCAATTAACGGCTGGCTGCAAACCAGAACCTATCAAACAAGAGAAGGGCAAAACCGCAAAGTACACGAAATTGTAGCGGACGTTATCAACTTTGCCGATTCTAAAAAACCGTCGACGCAAAGCGCCCCACCGAAAAAAGTTGAAGCGGAGCGCCCGCAGACGGAAGAGCAAAGCTCTTATTCATCCGGCAGTGATGACGAATTTGCTATTATCGATGACAGCGAAGACCTGCCCTTTTAACGTACACACACTTACTATAAACTAAGCGAGGTTTAGATATGTCTAACTATAGAGGACGCCGCGGCGGCGGTATGCACCGTGGGCGCAAAAAAGTATGCAGCTTTTGCGTCGACCGCAGCGATTATATTGACTACAAAGACGTGACGAAATTACGCAGATATTTGAGTGACCGCTCTAAAATTATTCCACGCCGTGTTACCGGCACCTGCGCAAAGCACCAGCGTGAGCTGACCGTTGCTATTAAACGCGCACGTATTTTGGCGCTGCTGCCATTTGTCAGCGAATAAGCTAAATTACCAAAGCCCCCAGCCACTGTGGCGGGGGCTTTTTTTGCGCTTGCAACACCGCAAAAGCTGGTGTACACTATACCTATATAGATGGATGTCTTGTCAACCATAAAAAAGAAAGATGGGAAGCGTATGACTGCTGAACAACGCCGTGACGAACTGCTTAAATTACTGCAAATGGATATCAAACCGATGAGCGCCAGCAACCTGGGCGAGCGGTTTGGCGTAAGCCGCCAAATTATTGTGGGTGATGTGGCGTTGTTGCGGGCGGCAGGTGCCGATATTTTGGCAACGCCGCGCGGCTATGTGATGAACACCCAGCCCGACGAGGACGACACCAATACCTACGCCGTTATGTGCCGGCACAACGCCGCGCAGCTGCACGATGAATTGTACACCATTGTTGACCACGGCGCCGCTGTTTTAAACGTGGCGATAGAGCACCCGCTCTACGGCACCATCACGCTGCCGCTGAATATTCAAAGCCGCTTTGACGCCGACGATTACCTCGCCAAAGTGGGCGAAACAGACGCGCCCCTTATCTCCACCTTAACGGGCGGCGTGCATATGCACACCATTCGCTGCGCCGACCCTGAGGCGTACCGCCGTATTTTAATTGATTTGCGGGAAAAAGGCGTACTGCACACCGATTAATTCATCGGGCGCCTGTAAATAACAAATAAAAAGAGCTTCTCATCTGAGAAGCTCTTTTGCTGTTTTTATGGGCTTACTTAGTCGCTGCGCAGCGCGTCAATCGGGTTGAGGCGCGCCGCTTTGCGGGCGGGGTAAATACCGAAAAAGATACCGATGACCGACGAGAAAAGCGCCACAAAGATAATAAGTTGTGGGCTGATACTCGCTTCAATGCCCATGGCACCGCCCAGCGCCCGCCCGCCGAGAAGCCCAAGAATGATACCTATAACGCCGCCGACCAACGTCAGCGTGGCGCTTTCTACCAGAAACTGAAAGAGTATCGTGCGGGTTTTAGCGCCCAGCGCTTTGCGTATGCCAATTTCACGGGTGCGCTCGGTAACGCTTACCAACATAATGTTCATTACGCCGATGCCCCCCACCAGCAAGCTAATGCTGGCAATGGCGGCGATAATGGTAGTGAAAAGCGTCATAACGGTGTTAATTTCCGCCATGTATTGCCCCACGTCCATAATAAAGTAGGCGTCTTGGTCGCTGTTGTTGTGGCGCATTTCAATTAAATCCACCGCTTGTTTGCTCAGCGCGTTGCTTTGGTCGGGGTCTTCCGCCAGCAGCGCAATCTGCTGGTACGGTTCACCCATTTGGTCGCTGATGGCTTCCATCGTGTTGTTGGGTATTCTGAAATCCGCCGTGACGTTGCCGCCGATGTTCATCTGCGTTGATTTGGTGAGCCCAACGATGGTGTACTCGGCGCTGCGCCCGTAAACGGTAAGCCGCACCGGCATGCCCAGCACGTTGCTGGAGCCAAACAGCTCTTTGGCGCCCGTTTCATCCACCGTGCAAACGCGGCGGCTTGCCTCGTTTTCACTTTCGCTCCAGTAGCGCCCGCTTACCAAGGTGGAGGGCAGCACCATATGCATCGAGCCGGTGCCCGTCATAATATTGGCGCCGACATCTTCCCGCGTGCCGCGGGCGCTGCCGTTGGCGCCGCTTATCATCGTTACGTTGGAAATGCCCGGCATTTGCTGTATCGCCGCTACATCGGCTTTGGTAAACTTGTCGGCGTCGGTGGCGTCGTCGCCAAAAACCATAATATACGCCGAGCCGTTGGCAATGCCGGATAGCTCTTGCTCAATGGTTTGCTGCCCGCCGCCGCCCAGCCCCAGCACCACAATAACCGCCGCTATGCCGATGATGATGCCCAGCATGGTGAGCAACGAGCGCATTTTATTGCCAACAATGTTGCGCAACGCCATTTTAGTGTATTCTGCAATTTGGCGCATTAGTGGGCCCCTTTCTGCTTGCTTTTCACGGTTTTATTCATCGTCATCCATCGTGACGGTAAAGCCTTGCTCTTCTTTTTCTTTCTCTTTTTGCTGCGCCTCGCTCTTGGTCATTTTAGCGACGGCGTCGCCCGGCTGAATGTTTTGAGAGGAGAGAATCACTTCGTCGCCCGCCTTCAGACCGCTCACAATTTCCACCATCTCATCGCCGGACATGCCCAGCTCAACGCGGCGCCGCTCGGCGGTGCCGTCGGCGTTAACGTAACAGAAGGTGCCGTCAACGTCGGTGTTTACAGCGGTAATAGGCACCGCCAGCACGTTGTTTTTACGCCCGGTGTTGATAACCACGTCGGCTTCTACGCCAAGGGTCAGCTCGTCATCGGGGCTCGTCAGCGTAACCACCGCCGGCACATAGGTGGACGAGCCGCTCACCGTTGTTTCGGTTACGGCGATGGCGTCAATTTTCGTTACTTTGGCGGCGTATTCTTTGCCTAAAAAGGTAACGGTGGCGCTTTGCCCCACCTCAACACGCTCCAAATCAAAACGGGAAAGCGATACCCGCACGTTTACTTTATCCAAACTTTCAATGGTGCACAGGGTGCCGTATTGTGTAACGGCAGACCCCGCCTGCGGCGCACCAAGCGCCCCGGCCGACGCAAAGTCTTCCATGCCGCCGCTGTCCATCCCCATTGTAACAACGCCGCTGATGGGGGCGGTAATGCCTTGACGGGCGGCTTGCAAATCTTCCCGCGCCATTTCAACAGCCATTTCGGGTGACACCGCTTGAAGCGACATCGCCTGCCGCCCCATATCCCCTAAGATGCCCATTTCGGCGGCGTCTTTGGCGCCTTGCAGCTGCTGCGTTAAATCGCCCATATAAGAAAGCTCTTGCTGTGTGGCGGTCAGTTTGCTTTGAATGGCGCCGCCTTGGCGCACAATGTCGTTGTATTTTTTAAGAATTTCGTCGTATTCGGCGGTGCCTTCAACGGCGCCGGCAAGGTCATTTTCAAGGTCTTTCAAGATGCCGCTGTTTTCCGCCAGATATTGTTGCATTTGTTTGTCTAAATTTTTCGCCTGCGTTTGCAACGGACCGCGCTGGCTGTTTAAGCTGTCTATCGCCGTTTGGGCGTTGGCGGCTTGCAACGTGCTTTCGGCGCTTAAATCCAGCGTTTGTTTCGCCTGTAAATTTTGCAGGCTGTACGCCGCCTCGGCGCTGCGCAGGCTGCGCTCTAAATCGGTGGTGTCATAAGTGAAAAGCAAATCGCCCGCTTTAACGCGGCTGCCCGCCTCTACCTTTACCTCGGCAATGGGTGCCGTAACAGGGCTGAAGATGGTTACCTTGTCGCCCGATGACAGCGCCCCCGATGTGTTAAGCGTTTGGGTGATGTCACCTTTTTCCACCGTTTTCATTTCCATCTGCTTTGCCGCAGGGCCGCGCACCGCGTTCACAATCAGTGCACCCGCCACCAAAGCGGCAATTAAAATCAGCACGCCGATAATAACGGTGCGCTTGGTGTTGCGTTTTTTGCGGCGCGCTGTCAGGCTGCTGTTGCCATCAACCAGCACCGCTTGAAAATCATCATCGGCGGCAAAATCTTCTTGGTAGCCGTCTTGCATGGCGGCGCTGTCGGTACTGCCGCCGCCTGCGCCGTCGGCTTTATAATAATATTGTTTCTCTTCTACTGCCATTGTTACGCCTCCACTTCGTGCTGCGTTGCTTGTTCAATGCGCCCGTCGGTTAAGCGCACCAGGCGCTGTCCCTTTTTGGCGAGATTGTCGTCGTGTGTAATGAGAACCACCGTGTTGCCCTCTTGGTGCAGCTGGCGGATGATTGAAAAAACCTGCTCGCCGGCGGCAGTGTCCAAGTTGCCGGTGGGCTCATCGGCAAGAATAAGGGGCGGCTGTCCCGCAAGGGCGCGCGCTACCGCTACCCGTTGCTGCTGCCCGCCCGACATTTCATTGGGGCGGTGCGCCATGCGGTTGCCAAGCCCCACCCGTTTAAGTGCCTGCCACGCCAGCTCTTCGCGCTTGTCGCGCGGCAGCCCGCGGTAGATAAGCGGCAGCTCTACATTTTCAAAGGCGGTGAGGTTTTGTATCAGGTTAAAGCTTTGAAAAATGAAACCCACCTGACGGTTGCGGATGTCTGCCAGTTCGTCGTCTTGCAATTCACCCACGTCGACACCATTCAGGTAATAGTTGCCGTAGGTGGGCACGTCGAGGCAGCCGATCAT
>CAYZSR010000024.1:0-17758 GCA_964479715.1 uncultured Oscillospiraceae bacterium
GATCATGTTCATCAGCGTTGATTTACCGCTGCCTGAGTGGCCGACCACCGAAACAAATTCGCCGGAAAAAATTTCCAAATCAATGCCATCCAGCGCCCGCACCTCATTAGGTCCGGGGTTGTATATTTTATAGAGTTGGTCAAATTTTATTAACGGGCGCATAGCGGCCCCTTTCTTGGCTTGCTGTCTTTTGGATAGGTAAAACGTTATAATAACATAAATTTTACCACATTATGCCCCGCCACAAAAGAGCAAGCACCCGCTTTGGCGGTGGTATTAACAGTCTTTTTACAATAGGCGGGTGATAAAAAAGGCGGCGACACCGAACGCCAATCTCTTGGTTAAAACGCAAAAAGGCAGCGAACGGGAAATCCGTTCGCTGCCTTTAGGTTTTACTTCATTTACGCCGTCGGCGCCGGCGTGTGTTTAGGTAATATCAACACATCTTGCGGGCACGCCTCGACACAGTCGCCGCAGGCGGTGCATTTTTCCAAATCAACGCGCGACAGGAAGTTTTCAACCACAATGGCTTCTTCGGGGCAGCTGCGCTGACACTTGGTGCAGCCAATGCAGCTTACATCGCACACTTTGCGGGCTTGGGCGCCCCGTTGTTCGTTGGAGCAACGCACCAGCACCTTGTCGCTTTTTTCACGCAACGAGATGATGGCTTTAGGGCACACCGCCACACAGCTGCCGCAACCAGTGCATTTGTCCGGGTCGACATAGGCGATACCATCGCAAATTTCAAGGGCGTCAAACTGGCACTCGGCAACGCAGTCGCCATAGCCAAGGCAGCCAAAAGCGCACTCGCCCGAGCCGCCGTAAAGGGCGTTGCTGGCGGCGCAGCTTTCAACGCCGCTGTAGTTGTATTTATCGCGGGTGTGCGCCGGGGTACCTTGGCAGTGAACCACCGCAATAATTTCTTCCACCTCGCCGGCGTCGCCGCCCATAATAGCGGCAATCGCCTCGGTGGTGTCGGCCCCGCCGGGGGTGCATTTGTTCATGGGGGCGCCTTTTTCAACAATGGCGCCGGCGTAGTCAGCGCAGCCGGCGTAGCCACAGGCGCCGCAGTTGGCACCGGGCAACGCGTCGTGCACTGCTTCCACCCGCGGGTCGTCTTCAACGCCAATAAAACGGGCGGTTATAACCAGTATTGCCGCACCCAATAAACCGATAACGGTTACTATGATAACGGCCATTAAAACACTCATATTTTCCCCTCCTAAACGGTTATGCCAAACAGGTTTTCAAACAGCCCGCCAAAGCCCATAAAAGATAGGCTGGTGATGCTGGCCGCAACCAGAGTGATTGGCAAATCTTCAAAGCTTTTGGGGGGCTTGGCGTTGGCTAAAACGGTGCGAACGCCGGTAAACAAGACCATCGCCAGCAAAAAGCCAACACCGGCACCCGCCGCGCAAACCAGCGCCTCGGGGAAGGTGTAATAGGCCGCCGTCGGGTCAATCAGGCTGGGGGTTTTAACGTTCAAAATGGTAACCCCAAGCACGGCGCAGTTGGTGGTGATAAGCGGCAGGTAAATACCCAGCGACTTGTACAGCGGCGGGATAAACCGGCGCAGCACCAGCTCAACGAGCTGAACCAACACGGCGATGATTAAGATAAATGAAATGTTGTTTAAATATTCCAGCCCATTTGGCACCAGCAGATAGGTGTAAACCGGCCACGTTACGGCGGTGGAAAGCACCATTACAAAAACAACGGCGATACTCATACCCACCGACGAATCCAACTTGTTGGAAACGCCGAGGAACGGGCAGATACCTAGAAATTTAACCAGCACGTAGTTGTTGACCAATATCATGCTAAAAAAGATAAACGCTAATTTTATGGCCATTATGCCTCGCCTCCTTCGGTGGAGCAAATGCTCTCAGCCGGGCAGCCGGAACAGCCGGCGCTGCGGTCGATGGGGCGGTCCATTTTAGTTTCAATAAAAATGGCAAGCGCCATAAACACCGCGAATACGAAAAAGCCGCCGGGGGGCAGTAACATAATGCCCATCGGTTCAATGGCTTCAGGCAGCAGTTGAAAGCCAAGCAACGCGCCGGCGCCAAGCAGCTCTCGAACGCCGCTCATCAGCACCAACGTGATGGTAAACCCAAGCCCCATGCCAACACCGTCTACGCCCGAGGCGATGACGCCGTTTTTAGAAGCAAACATCTCGGCACGGCCGAGAATAATGCAGTTCACGGTAATGAGCGGTAAAAAGATGCCCAGCGCTTGGTCCAATTCAGGCACATAGGCTTTAATAAGCATGTGCACCAGCGTAACAAAACTGGCAATAATAACAATATAACTTGGCAGGCGCACTTTATCCGGAATAACTTTGCGCAGCACCGAGATAACCATGTTGGAAAACAGCAATACAAAGGTTGCCGCCAGCCCCATGCCAAGGCCGTTAAAGACCGATGTGGTAACAGCCAATGTGGGGCAGGCGCCTAAAACCAACCGCAAAGACGGGTTTTCTTTTAACAGACCCGCTGTGAATATCTTGCCGTAGGACTTTTCTTTACTCATGAACCAGTCGCCCCTTCCTCTTGTTCTTCGTTTGCCGTGTCATCGGCCGCGTCGGCGTCCACTTCTTTGGTGGCGCCCGCGCCGCCGTCTACGTGCAGCCCAAACGCCACTAAATCGTACATCTCTATCGCCGCGTTAACGGCGTCGAGAGCGGCGGTGCAGCTAACGGTAGAGCTTGCCAGCATATCAATGCTTTCCGCTTTAATCGGGTCGGGCGGCAGGCCGGCAAATTGGCCGCTGAAGTCGGCGTCGGTTTCAATGTTTTTACCAAGGCCGGGTGTTTCGTCGTTGGATAAAAAGCGTACGCTTAGAATGTTGCCGTCGGCGTCAAAGGCGACCATCGCCGGCACATCGCCGCCGTAGCCGCGCCCAAACGCTTCGATAACATAACCGGCGCCGTTGGTGGCTTTATAAACAGAAGTGACGTTGTCCGGCCCATCTTCGGGCAGTTCAACGGCCTCAAAAGCATCGGCATCGGTCAGCATTTCTTGGCGGGTTTCATCCGCCACCGCCAGCGTGTTCGCTTCGATAATCGGTTCGGTAATGTCGTTGGTCAGCCCCAGCAAAAAACTGGTTACAAGGCAGATGGCAACAAGCGACACAATGGGTGACAAAAGCGGCGTCCAGATACGTTCTTTAAAGCTCTTTTTTTCTTGCTCATTGTTCGGTTGCATCTTAAGCCGCCTCCTTTTTTTGCTTTTTGGCTTTCTTTTTGTCTACGCCAAGCGGGCGGGCAGCGGTGCCCATGTTGATGTACGGCACCACCAGGTTCATCAGCAAAATAGCGTAAGAAACGCCCTCTGCCGAGTTGGACCACTCACGCATGGCCACCGTCAGCACCGCAAGACCGAGGCCGTAAACAACCTTGCCCGAGGTGGTGAAGGGAGAGGTGACGTAGTCGGTCGCCATAAAGATGGCGCCCAGCAGCAACCCGCCGGAAAGAATATAGATAAGCGAGCTGTAAGCCGCCGCGCCCAGCGCCGTGCCGGAGCCAAGCAGCAGCAAAAACTTAAAGAGATAGGTGCCGCCGATGTAAAACACCGGGATGGCCGGGCTGATTACTTTGGTTACCACCAAGATAAGCCCACCTAAAATTAAGCCGATGGCGCACGTTTCGCCCAGTACGCCGCCGTGGGTACCAAGCAGCATATCGATGAGCGGAAGCGGCGCGCTTTTCACAGCGTACAACGGGGTGGCGGAAGCCAGCGCGTCTACACCGCCGTAGGTTTGCGGAAAGAGATAGTTTATCATCGGTCCGGTAAAGCTGAGTTGCAACACAATGCGCCCCACCAAAGCGGGGTTTGCAAAGTTGCGGCCCAAGCCGCCGAACAGTTGTTTAACAATAACAATGGATACAAAAGCACCGATAACCGCCATCCAAATTGGGAAGTTAGGCGGCAGGTTAAAGGCAAGAATAATGCCGGTAACCACGGCGGAAAAGTCGCCCACCAATATCGGTTGCTTCATAAAGTAACAATACAGCGCCTCAAAAACAACGCTGGCGGCCACCGTGGCGCCGGTCAATAAAAGCACCTTGCCACCAAATATGAAAGCCGACGCAATTAATGTGGGCAGCAACGCCACCACAACGGTAAGCATAATGCTGCGGGTGGTGGGGCTGGCCGTCATATGCGGCGACGCCGAAACAACAAGTTTGTTATCTTTCATCAGCTGTTCCCCTCCTTGTGCAGATAATCCTTCGCCAGCACCGACGTTTGCGACACGTGCCGCTTTGCCGGGCAGACATAACTGCAAACGCCGCAACCCATGCACACTTCGGCGTGCAACATTTCAAGCAGTTCTACGTTGCGCTTGTCATAGGCTTCGTTCAGCGCCACCGGTGACAGCCCGTGCGGGCACGCCTTAACACAGCGCCCACAGCGAATGCAGGGGCTGGGCTCCGGCAGTACAGCGTCTTTGGCGTTGAAAGCGAGAATGGCGTTGTTTTGCTTGATAATCGCTTGGTCAACCGATGCCACCGCAACGCCCATCATCGGGCCGCCCATCAGCACTTTGGCAACGTCTTTGGCGTCACAAAACGCCAGCGCATCGCTGATGGAGGTGCCAATCGGCACGGTAACGTTTTGCGGTTTGCCCACCGCGCTGCCGTCCACCGTAATGGTGCGGTGCGTAAGCGGCATGCCGGTGGCAAGGTATTTGCCCAGCGTTGAGACGGTGGTAACGTTCATCACCAGCACGCCGATGTCCGCCGGCAACCCGTCAGATGGCACTTCCCGCCCCGTCAACGTTTCGATAAGCACTTTTTCAGCGCCTTGCGGGTAACGGGCTTTAAGCGGTTTCACCGTCAGGGCGGAGTCGCCTTTCGTCAGGCTGAAAAGCAAATCCATCGCTTTGGGTTTGTCCCGCTCGATGCCGATAAGCACCTGTTTGATGTTCAGGTGTTTTTGCACCGCTTTGATACCGTTCATAATGTCGGTGCTGTGTTCAAGAATTTCACGGTTGTCGCTGGTGATGTACGGCTCGCATTCCGCCGCGTTGATAATCAGCGTGTCAACCTGTTCCGGTTTGGGGGGCGATAATTTAACCGCCGCCGGGAAACCGGCGCCGCCAAGCCCAACCAGCCCGCACTCTTTAGCCGCCTCTATCAAATCGGCTTGGTTGCGGACGGTGGGCGCTTCCATCCCCTCTTCAACGGTTTGTTCACCGTCGGCCTCAATCACCACGGCGTCTACCAGTCCGCCGGTGGCGTCTATGCGTTGTTCAACCCTTTTTACAGTACCTGAAACGCCGGAATAAATGTTGGCGCTTACCGCTCCGTTGGCACTGCCAACCAAGGTACCTACCTTTACTTCGTCCCCTCTTTTAACGGCCGGTTTACTGGGCGCACCGATGTGTTGCTGCATTAAAAGCACCACTTCAGTTTCTGCTGTAACCGGCATTGCCACCACCTGTTGGTTGGCGGTGGCTTTGGGGCTTGGCACATGGGCACCGCGCGCGCGGCGCCGTATGGCTTTTAACATAGATTTCCCTCCTTGTAGTTTCCCGCCGCCGGCAAATAAAACCCGGCGACCCCAGCATAAAACGGCGGCTGTAAAACAAAGCCGGTAGAGATTACACACCGCTTACGTTTACATGTCTGGTGGAACCACTTTACACACTTTTATTAAGCCGTAAACCAAAAAAGATACAAAAAACAAAGCCAGTGTGACAAAAGATTAACAATCGAAGTTACACGGCTTGGCAGTCTAGGGCTTAAAGCATGTCTCACATTGTACCCAATGGGGTTTGTGCTGTCAACCCTTTTTGCAGATATCTTTCATTGGGCGGCGGAAAATTCTTTGTGCCTTACGCGTGCTTTTATTTTATCCCCCACAGCGTACCGGTGTTTTGAAAGACGCCGTTCGGCGCTTTTTAGGCGGCGTCTTTTTGTTTTACTTTGCGCCGGACTATGGTATACTACAAAGAGCAAACAAAGAGACAAAGGAGACTGCTTATTTTGACGCCGGTAACCCGTAGCACCACACCCTTAGTGTATGACACACTGCCGGCATTAAAAGTGCGGCATTTTACGCCCGCCGCAGAGCGGCGCATTTACACCCTCGCCCGTTTTTATTTTTTGAAGGACACGTTGGCGCTTAGCCTTGCCGCCTTTGAAAAAGACCCCCACCCCACCAGCCGGGTGGAGTTTGCCGTCACCGGCAGGGCAGACCGTTTGCTGCTTTTTTCACTCACCCCGGGCGACGCTGAACTCGCCCTTTGCATGGGTGGCAAAAAACACGCCCTCATCGCCCCCGAGCCGGCGTATTTTTCCGGCGTGGACGAGCAAGGCTGGTACTGGGGCGCCAACACGCAGCTGTCTGCGGCGCACCTTGCCGAGGTGGGGCTGCACGTTAAAAAGGACGAAGTTTTCAGCGCTGCGCTGTTTAAACAACAGGCTGAACAAAGCGGTTTTGGCAGCTCTTTTCCCATCACAAACCCTGATACCCGGCTTGACATTGCCGCTTTTACGCGGTTTGTCGCCGTGGATTATTAACCTTATATAACAGCGTCCTATACCCAAAGAAAACCCAAGGAGTGAAACTAATGAAAAATATCTGTGGCACCGTTTTAAAAGTAGTTGCTTCGGTACTGGCGGTTTTTGGCGTCGTTTCAGCTATTTGGTATTGGCAGGAACACCGCCAAAAATACGTGGTGGTATACACCACCGAACCGGACGACTTCAACATGCTTTATTAACACCTGTTTAAAAACACCATGCAACCGCTAAAACGGCAAACCTTTTAATGGGGTTTGCCGTTTTTATGCACCGCGGCACTTTAACACTTTACTTAGGTAAATAGGTGGTGTATACTGGTACTGCTTTGGCAAACGCCAAACAACAGAACCAAGGAGTATAATAGGAGGAAACAATGAAAAAACGTATTTTAGCACTACTGGTTTGTGCTTTGCTGGCGGTGGCTGTGTTAGCCGGCTGTGGCGGCACCCCCGCCCCAAGCGACGCCAGCGGCAGCGCGCCCGAAGCAACCGACGGATACAGCACCTCGTTGCAAGACATTAAAGACGCCGGTGTTCTTATCATCGGTTTGGACGACACCTTCGCCCCCATGGGCTTCCGTGAAAGCGACGGCACGCTGGTTGGTTTTGACATCGACCTCGGCGAAGCGGTTTGCGAAGTGCTTGGCGTTGAAGCCAAATTTCAACCCGTTGCGTGGGACGCCAAAGAGATGGAACTGGCTACCGGCAACATAGACTGCATTTGGAACGGCCTTTCAATGACGCCGGAGCGCATTGAACAGCTGAGCATGACCGAGCCGTACCTCAACAATAAAATTGCCGTGATGACTGCCGAAGGCGTTACTATTGCATCTAAAGCCGACCTGGCGGACTACAACATCGCCATTCAGGCGTCTTCCGCCGCGCTGGAAGCCGTTGAGGCAGACGACGAATACGACACCTTTGCAGACAATATCACCGAATATGAAACCTACGACGAGGCGCTCTTAGCCCTTGACGCCGGCCGTGAAGACTGCGTTGTTATTGACGAAGTGTTCGGCAACTACAAAAACTCTCAAGTAGACAACAAGTATGGCTTTACCGATTTTGATTTTGGCGACGACCTGTACGCTGTCGGCTTTAGAAAAAGCGACACCGAACTGACCGACGCCGTAACCGACGCCATTCAACAGCTGATTGAAAGCGGCGCCGCCGCCGAAATTAGCGACAAATGGTTCGGCAAAGACATCGTTATCGGCGCGTAACTTATAATTTGGAGCCGCACCATTCAGCCCACGCTGTTTGGTGCGCCTCTTTCTAATTTAGCATTTTGAGGAAGTGGCAACGTTATGGATTTTAGCTATATACAAAGTATTATGCCGGCGCTGTTGGAAGGCACCAAACAAACGCTGATTATTTTTGCGTTAACGCTGGTTTTTTCTATTCCGCTGGGGCTGCCAATCTCCATTGGGGCGATGTCTCGCTTTTTCCCGATACGCTTTCTTTCCAAAGCGTACATCTGGGTTTTCCGCGGCACGCCGCTGATGTTGCAGCTGTTTTTCTTTTTTTATGTCATCCCCATGACAACGCCCCTTCAGCTTGACCGCCTGCCCACCGCCATTGTTACTTTTGTCTTTAACTACGCTGCCTATTTTGCCGAGATATACCGCGGCGGCATTGAGTCCATTGACCGCGGGCAGCTGGAGGCAGCCAAAAGCCTCGGCTTTTCATCGTGGCAAACCATGCGGATGATTATCATCCCGCAAGCGGTAAGCCGTGTGATACCCCCCGTCAGCAACGAGGTTATCACGCTGGTGAAAGACACCGCACTGGTTTACGTTATCGGCGTGCCGGAGCTGCTTAAGGCGGCAAAAGACGCCAACAACCGCGACGTAAACCCAACGTCTTACGTTATTGCGGCGCTTATCTATTTGATATTAACCTTTCTCTTTACACTGCTGGCGCAGCAACTTGAAAAGCGCTATTCCCGCCACGAAAGAACCGACGCCGTTTAACGGCGCCCCAACTACCACCCTATTTAAGGAGGTTGCCATGGCTATTTTAACCATGCAAAATGTAAACAAAACCTTTGGCCGCAGCCTTGAGGCGTTGCGCGATGTAAGCCTGACGGTAGAACAAGGCGAAGCGGTTGCGGTTATCGGCTCATCCGGCAGCGGTAAATCCACCCTGCTGCGCTGCGTCAACAACTTAGAGCGCGTCAGCGCCGGCAAAATTATTATCGATGGTGAAACGCTGGTTGAGCCGGACGATACCGGCCGCCCGCTTTACCCGTCCGACAAAGAAATACGCCGCATATGCACCAAAACCGGCATGGTTTTTCAGCACTTTAATTTATTTCCTCACCTTACCTGTTTGGAGAATATTCTTATTGCGCCGGTGCGTATATTAAAGGAAAACAAAGAAAAAAGCACCGCCAAAGCGTGGGAACTGCTGGACGTGGTTGGCTTAAGCGGCAAAGCGCACAACTACCCGGAGCAGCTTTCCGGCGGGCAGCAACAACGCATTGCCATTGCCCGCGCGCTGGCGATAGACCCTGAAATTATGCTGTTTGACGAGCCCACCAGCGCGCTGGACCCTGAAATTACCAACGAAGTAACCAACGTTATTGTAAAATTGGTGGAGCGCAAAGTTACAATGGTTATTGTAACGCATGACCTACGCTTTGCCCGCAGCACCGCCACCCGCCTTGTTTACATGGACGAAGGGCGCATTGTGGAGGAAGGCTGCCCCCACGAGCTGTTTGAAAACCCGCAAAGCGAGCGGCTAAAATCCTTTATCAGCTCCTACCAAAATTAACCGAGTTTTTTAAAAATGTCTTTTTACATACCGCAAAGGACGCCGCGCAACGACGGTTGCATGGCGTCCTTTTTTGCCGCTTAAGCGGTTGCTATCCACCGGTTTTTATTTTATACTTAAAAGACACAACAAGACACGCGGGGGAGGCAAAACAGGTGAACGAACAGGTTGATTTTCACGAACGGCGACAAAACCGAATACGCCGGCAAAGAAGGCGCAGCGCCAAATGGGTGCTTGCGTTTGTTGCGGTGGCGGTTCTTTTCTTTTACGCCATTCTTTCGTCGCTGTCCGGCCGGGGTGACACCCCCGTGACGACGCCCCAGCACAGCGCATCGGCGGTGTATCAACCCGCCGAGCGCTCGCCCGCCGACCTGCCGACCGACCGCGTTAAAGAAAGCCGCTGGAACACGCTGACACCGGCGGAGCAAACCATCAATAAAATAGATAAAATATCGCCCGATATGCATATGTTTTCACTGCCGACAAGCCGCCCCGTAACCATGGCGTATTTTGACAACGCCATCTTTATCGGCGACTCCATCACGCAGGGGCTGCAAATTTACGGCGACTACGGCATCCCCAACGCCAGCTACTGCGCCTATAAAAGTATTAGCCCGAAACAGGTGTTTGACGGCTCGGTCCAGACCAACGCCGCCGGCCACCAAGAGGTGCCGATGGAGGTTATCATGGCAAGCGAGCCTAAAAAGGTGTATGTTTTGCTGGGCACCAACTCGATCGTGGCGATGGACGACGAAAGCCTGCTGGCGTATTACGACGCCATGCTGAACGCCTTGCAAGAACAGCTGCCCGCCGACGTTATCTTCTATGTGCAAAGCATCACGCCGGTGCGCCCCGGCATTGCCCGCCTGCCGCAAGACCGCATCACTAATTTTAACCACACGTTGGCGCGGCTGGCACAGCAACACAGCATGCATTTTATTAACTTAAACGAGGTGCTTGCCGGCGACGACGGCCACCTGCGGGCAGAGTTTGCCGGCAGCGATGGTTACCACCTAAGCCCCGACGGATACAAAGCCTGGGTGGGCTACCTGACAAGGCACACGGTGCATCGTAACGACAACCCCTACGCCTAAACCACCCACTGCCAAAGGAGCGCTATGAAAACCATCGGCTTAATCGGCGGTATGAGCGCCGAAAGTACCGTTAGTTACTACACCTTTATAAACCGCGCCGTTAACCGCCGTTTAGGCGGGCATCACGCGGCGAAAATTATTTTGTACAGCGTTGATTTTGCTGAGATAGAGCGCTGCCAAACGCAAAATGACTGGGACGGTGCCGCCGCTATTTTACAGCGGGCGGCAAAAGCGGTAGAACGGGGCGGCGCCGATTTTATGTTGCTGTGCACCAACACCATGCACAAAGTGGCCGACGCCATACAGGCGGCGGTTCGGCCGCCGCTTATCCACATTGCCGACGCCACCGCCGAGGCGCTGCTGGCAGACGGACACCGACGCATTGCCTTGCTGGGCACCCGCTACACCATGGAAGAAACCTTTTATAGCGACGTGTTAAACCGCCACGGCATCGAAACGTTGATACCCGCCGCCCCACAGCGCAAACGTATTGACGATGTTATCTTCAAAGAGCTGTGCCACGGCGTGATAGAAGAAAGCTCACGGCGCTATTACAGCGACGTGATAAGCGATTTGAAAGAAAAGGGCGCCACCGCGGCGGTGCTTGGTTGCACCGAGATTGGCCTGCTGCTAAAAAGCGATGACGCCGCCCTGCCGCTTTATGACACCACCACGCTGCACGCCGGCAAAGCGGTGGAGCTGGCGCTGCAAGATAGATAATTGCCTGTTTCTAGGCATCTTTTTTAAAAAACCATTATCAGCAGGGAACCTATTGTGCCACACCATCCTTGCTGTACTTTACATCTGGATAGTCTGTACTTCTAATTTTAACTGGCATTCCAAATCATATATTCTGTTATTTTATCATCAGGTAATACTTTCTGTAATAAATCTCACCGCCGCCACACGCCTTATATCAGCTGATTTGCCAACGGAGGGGTTGCAATGAGTGAACGCAGACCGGACATGGAGCAATGGGAGCAGTGGCACCAACACCCTGAATCCCGCGACGGGCTGCACCAGCGTATTATTGACGGCTGGGCACGCAGCGATGAGCATAACATAGACTACCACAATGCGCTGCCCGCCAAAGTGTCCCGCCGTGAGTATGAGCAAATTAAAGAAAAAACAAAACGGCTGCTGGTTTACGGCGGCAGCGTTATTTCCACCATCAACATTAAAGACGACAAAGAAGAGTACGGCGCGCTGCTTTTTGACAAAACCGGCTGTCTTATGCGTATTTACGCCAGTGATACCTTCTTTAAATGGGCGGCAGAACACGACATACGCACCTCCACCCGGTGGAGCGAAGAAAGCATCGGCACCAACGTCGTTTCGTTGGGGCTTGAAATGGACGACACCATTATGCTGACAGGTGAAAAAAACTACGCCCGATTTTTAACCGAAGGGCGCTACGCTTACTCGCCCATTCGGCTGGAAAATGGTGAGTTGTTGGGCAGCGTTGTCATGGCGTCGGCGCTGCGCAGCAAGGTGGAAAACTTGCTGCAAATTGCGCTTACCGTCGCCCGCGCTGTTGAGCTGCAGTTCTTTTGGTTTAATTCCATCGTGTGGTACGGCAATTTAACCGACGGCTCCGGCATGTTGACGCTGGACCAATCCAACAACCAAAACCGCGTGCTGGTACTAAGCGAAGCGGTAAAGCAGATTCTCGGCCTGCCCGACAAGGACTATTTCTACGACCGCCTTGAAACCATTGTCGACCCGCCCCCCGCCAACCGCCGCTTTTGGGACATCACCAACAACGAGAAAATAGTGAACGACGAGGTGCTGCCCATCACCATTAACGGCAAAGAGGTTATCATCAGCGCCAGCACCAACCTGTTTAGAGAGCGCAAATTCCACATGCACGGCATCAGTTTTGACATCAACTCTTTCAATCGGATAAACAAGCTGTTAACGCTGCACTCGGGCAACACCGCCCGTTACCACTTTGAAGACATCATCGGCGAAAGCGACGTGATGAAAGAAACGATAGCCCACGCTAAAAACCTATCCAACACCGATTCCAACATATTGATACAGGGCGACAGCGGCGTTGGCAAAGATATTTTTGCCCAGGCGCTGCACAACAACAGCAGCCGCAAAGACAAACCCTTTGTGGTGCTTAACTGCGCCGCCTTTTCAAGGGAGCTTATCGCCAGCGAGCTGTTCGGCTACGAAAGCGGCGCCTTTACCGGCGCTAAAAAAGAGGGCGCCATCGGCAAGTTTGAGCTGGCGAACCAAGGCACGCTGTTCTTAGATGAAATCGGCGATATGCCGCTTGACCTGCAGGCGATTTTGCTGCGCGTGGTAGAGGAAAAAAGCTTTCGCCGTGTCGGCGGTAACGAGCTTATTCACGTCGACGTGCGCATCATCTCCGCCACCAACCAAAAATTGAAGCACAAAATAGACCAGCGCCTTTTCAGAGAAGACTTGTACTACCGCCTCGGCACCGTAAAGCTAACCATTCCACCGCTGCAAGAGCGGGAAGACGACGTGCTGCTGTTGACCAACGTTTTTGCGCACCAGATATGCCGCCGATTGGAAAAGCCGGAGGTGCGTTTTACCGCCGCCGCCCGCGCTTTTATCAAGCAATACAGCTGGCCGGGCAACGTGCGGGAGTTACAAAACCTGCTGGAAGGGGTTATCAGCACCCACAACGTTTCGGTTATTGACGATTACATGATTCGCCAATTTTTAGGTGACAACCTCAACTACCAAGGCGACATGGGCGATGCCGCCCCCACCGAGCGCAGCGTCACCAAGTCAGACATCATCTACGCGCTGAACATGTCTCGCAATAACCGCACACAGGCGGCAAAACGGCTTGGCGTTTCACGCAGTACCCTCTACCGCTGGATGGAACAGCACGGCATTGCCTAGCTTTACAACTACAAAAGAGCAACAAAAAAGCAGCCTTTAAAGGCTGCTTTCTTAGGTTGTGTTTAACCACCGGTGCCACTGGCGCTGTTTGCCGTGTGCATTTCATAGGCTGAATAGTACCGCACCTCTTTCGCCTGTGCCTGCGGCACAAAGCCGATAAAGGAAGTGCCTTGAAGGACGGGCAGCGTCTTTCCCTCTTCGGTATAAAGGCGCAGCGGTTCTGTCGGCTCGCCTTTTTCCCAGCGGATGGGTTGCGCTTTGCCGCCGCAGAAATAATAGCCGCTGCCGCCATTAAAATCATACTCTAACGTGTAGTCATCGGTTTTGGTGCGCGTTTTGCTGAAAAGCAAAAAAACGTTGGTAAAATTCAACACGGCGTCTCCTTCGTCGGCGTGGGGTTTGCCGTAAAGGCTTTTGGCGTAGCTTGCCAGCTCGGGGTTGTAATCAAACGCCGCTTCGCTCGCCTCAGCGTAAGCGTAGCTGATGTGCGCCGCATCGTCGCCGCTGTCAGGCGCTGAATCGGTAAAGTTAAAAAGCAGGTATCGGTCGCCGGTGGCGGGCAATTCCATTTGCTCCATGCCGTGCTCTATCAGCGCCGCGTCGGTAAACCAGCAGTCTTCGGCGGCTTTGCCGTCCGGGCGGGGCTGGGTGCGCGCGTTGTCAAAAGAAAAGGTGGTGGAGCCAAGGTAATAGCCGTCTAAATCTTGGTACGTCAACGTATTCAGCAGATTCTCTGCGTAAACGGAGCCGCCGATGTGGGCGTGGATAGAATTCAGCGGCACCGCCAGTTGCACAAAGGCATCGCGGGTAGAGCGCACCGGCCCCACCTGCGGCACCGTGCCGGGGTTTGAATAGACCGCCATCAAGCGGGTGATACCGCCCTCCACCAACAGCTCGTACACCACGTCGGCATCGCCCAGCCCGCGTTGCGGCATCGCCGAGGGGTTGTTGCCCACCATCACCGAAACGGGGCGCAAACCCTTCGGCGTGTCTTTATCAAGGGACTCGCCCGTTAAAACGTTCACATCTTGCGGCGCAAGTTGCCGCAGGTGCGGGTCTAAATCTCGGCTGTCTCGCTGTGGCGTGCCAGAAGAAACATCGTTTTTTGCGCCGCAGCCGCCCAGCAAAGCCGTTACGCTAACCAGCGCAAGCAGCACCGCAATCAATCTATACTTCATGGTTTAGCCACCTTTTTTAATGTTGGGTTACTGAGCGGCGGAGCCGTCGGAGCTGGGCGCCGTATTTTGCGCTTGAATCACCTCTAAAAAGGCCGCTTCTTCGCTTTTATCCACCACGGCAATATACGTTTTACCGGGGTTGATAAAGACGTTTTCGCCGCTTGGTGTTTGCAGCACAAGCGGGTTGCCGGTGTCACCTTTTTGCCACGCTATTTTCTCATACCCGCCGGCGGAAAGATAGTACGCGTCGCCGCCGTCAAAGCTGACTTTTTGCAGGTCAGCCGCGGCGTGCTCGGGGTAGGCGTGTATATCGGTAAACAGCACAATAACGTTGTTAAAGCTAAGTTGCACGTCGTTGTTTTGGTCCACCGTCGGCTCTTCTTGTTTTTTGTATGAGTTGTATTGGCTCATGCTGTACAAGCCGCTGCTTTCATCGTAGTTGAAAAGGCTGCGGTAACTTGCCGAATGAGCCACCAGCACGTCGTTTGCAACGCCGTCTTGCGGCGTGCGTGCCGGCTCGTCAAAGGGTTGAAAGTTTAAAAAGGTGCCGTCATAGGTGTGGGCGGGGTCTAAGTCGTACTGCTCGATATGCGCTTCAATGCGCTCGCCGTCTATATAGGCGGTGTGCTCCTGCGCAAAACCGGCGGCACGGCGGTCTTTATCCCAAAAAATCATGTCGCTGTAACGGTCGGCGTTGATGTCTAAATCGTGGTAATTTGCAGCGTTGAGGTAAGCGGTTTGCACCACGCTTTCACCAATGTGGATAAAGAAGCTTTGCGTTGGCGCGGCAAGCTGAAAGAATTGGTCCCGCGCCGAGCGCACCGGCCCGACCAGCGGCAATTCTTTGTAGTCTTGAAAAAGCGCCATAAAGCGGGTGATACCGCCCTCTACCTTTATTTCAAACAGTACGTCGGCATCGGAGAGGCCCCGTTGGGGGCGTGCCTCGGCAATGTTGGTTACCATCATGGCGGTGGCGCGTTGGTTTTGCGGGTAATCGGCGTCTTGTTCAAGCCCCGTTAAATAGGCGGGCGGGTTGTAAACGGGCGCTTCGCTGGCTAATTTAACGTTGGATTCCGGCTCGGTTTTACCGCAAGCCGCCAACGCTACAACCGCCAAAACAACAAGCATCAGGCTAAGTATACGTTTCATTTTGTTCTCCTCTTTAGTATCGCACTGTTTAAAATAGTTGGCCGGGTCGGTTATTAATTTTACTCCACCGTGGCGGTTTTGTAAATGGTAAAAGCGACTTTTCCTTGTTTTTATCACCCGCGCTACGTGCGTTAAAACCCGCTTTGCAGCGGCGGATTTTACTGCGCCACTTCTTCTTCAATTTCCATGGCGGTGTACAGCGTGTGGTAATGCCCTTTGGCTTTTATCAGCTGGCGATGGGTACCACGCTCGATAATTTTGCCGTCTTGCACCACCAAAATAACGTCGGCGTGGCGAATGGTGGAAAGGCGGTGCGCCACCATAAAGCTGGTGCGCCCCTCTAAAATATGGGTGATGGCGTCTTGTATCAGTTTTTCCGTCTCGGTGTCAATGCTGCTGGTGGCTTCGTCCAGTACAAAGATGGGCGGGTCCGCCAGCACCGCCCGCGCAAAGCTGATAAGCTGCTTTTCACCGGTGGAGAGGCGATCGCCCCCTTCGCCGACATCGGTG
The DNA here is from genome assembly GCA_964479715.1 of uncultured Oscillospiraceae bacterium. GTDB lineage: Bacteria > Bacillota > Clostridia > Oscillospirales > Ruminococcaceae > JAAYCI01. The sequence goes on from CAYZSR010000024.1 coordinate 16,118, forward strand.
TCATACCCGTCGGGCAGTTTCGCCACCATTAAATCGGCACTGACAAGGCGGGCGGCGGCGTACACTTCTTGGTCGGTGGCGTCCAGCCGCCCGTAGCGAATATTTTCCCGCACCGTGCCGGAAAAAAGGTGCGGGTTTTGCAGCACATACCCCAGCTGAGAGTGCAGCCACAGCTGGCTGCGGCGGCGGTAGTCTTCGCCGTCTATTAAAATACGCCCGCGCGTCGGCTCATAAAAACGGCTGGCAAGGTTTACCAGCGTTGATTTACCGGCGCCCGTTTCGCCCACTATGGCCACGCTGGTGCCGGCGGGTATTTCAAGGTTAAAATCTTGCAGCACCCAGTCGTCGCCGTCGGGGTATTTAAACCACACTTTTTCAAAGGTGATGTTGCCGTTAATTGTTTCCCAGTTGGCGCGTTTGGGGTGAAAGGTGTCACCATATTTTTCAATTACCTCGGCGGTATCAACAATATCGCACGGCGTTTCCAAAAGCCCGGTTACCCGCTCAATGTTTGCTTGGGTGGCAATAAATTCTGCCAATACCCGCGCAATTTGCTGCACCGGCTCTAAAATGCCCAGCGCGTAGCTGATAAAGGCGCTTAAAAGCCCCAGCTCTAAGCTGTTTAGCAGCACCATCTTGCCGCCCTGCCCCAGCACCATGGCCACCGCAAAGGATGAAAAGAAGATGATGATGGGGATAAACACCGCGTTCAGCAGGTTGGCACGCAGCGACACCCGGTACATAGTGCCGGTTACCGTTTCAAACTCATCGCAGTTACTTTGTTCTATCACCAACGTTTTAGAGGTTTTAGCGCCGCTGATACCCTCGTTAAAAGCGGCGGTTATCTCGCTGTTTACGCGGCGCATTTCACGGTGGGTGCGCAAAAATTTCCCTTGGAAAACCAGCGTTAAAATAGCCACCAGCGGCACCACCGCCACCACCAGCAGCGCCAGCTTCCAGTTTAAAATAAGCATGGTGATTAAAACGCCGACCACATAAAAAGCCGACCACAGCAAATCGGTCAGCGCCCACGCCACCACGCTGGAGATACGGTCGGTGTCGCTCATAACACGGGCGAGTATCCAGCCGACGGAGTGTTGGTTGTAATAGCTTAAATCCAGCCGTTGCAAATGCAAAAAGGTGGCGCGTTTAAGGTCTTTGCCAAGGTGCATTTCAATGGCCATGGCGCGGCGCGTCATAATAACAACGCTAAGCCCTTGCGCCACAATAACCAGCAGGTACACCAGCGTAAAACCGCCGATGCCGTCGGTGGTGCGGGGCACCGCAAAGCGGTCTACCGCCTGTTGCAAAAAGATGGGGATAAGAATATCCACCAGCGACATAAAGAGCATCATTGCAAACACAACGGCAAAGCTGCCTTTAAATTTACTTAAAAAGGGACCCATCTTTTTCCAGACGCTAAAATCGATGTTGTCGCTTCGTTTTTTATCGTGTGCCACGGCGCCCCTCCTTTTTAGTTATTCCGCCTCAGCAGAACGTGCCTGCAAATCGTAAATACGTTTGTACAGCCCCGGTTTTTCAATCAGCTCTTGGTGGGTGCCAAGCGCCGCCACCTCGCCGTTTTCCAGCACCAGAATTTGGTCTGCCTGCATCAACGTGTTAATGCGGTGGCTGATTAAA
>CAYZSR010000025.1:0-5882 GCA_964479715.1 uncultured Oscillospiraceae bacterium
TTTTACGGTTGGCCACCGCCGAAATGCTTTATGGTGAAAGCGGTATGGACAGCGTTGTTATTAACGAGGCGGTTGAGCTTAGCAAAAAATATGGCGACGACGATGATTATCGCTTTGTTAACGGTGTTCTCGGTAGCGTATCCCGCTCGCAAAATGACGCACCCCAAGACAGCGAAACACCGTAAGTACCGTTTTACACAACCCACATGAACCCAATAAAAAGAAACCTCTCTGCGTTGAACGCTTCAGCCAGTTAGAGGTTCTTTTTAAAGTTATATTAGTAAGGAGTTTATATGCCAGGCGATATATTATCGGTTGCGGCGCTGAATAAATACGTGCACTCGATACTGGAAAGTGACCCCTTTTTAGGGGATATAGCCATTCGAGGCGAAATCAGCAACCTCAACGTCAACAGCCGCTCAGGGCACGCCTATTTCTCACTGGTGGATGAAGACGCCAGTGTGCGCGCTGTTATGTTTAAAGGCAGCTTTAACCGTGTTAATTTCCGTGTGGAAGACGGCATGAAGGTGCTTGTGCGCTGCCGCGTAACACTGTATGAGAAAGCCGGTATTTACCAAATAATTGTAGAAGATATGTTCCCCGCCGGCGAAGGAGAGTTGCAAAAAGCGCTGCAAGAGATTAAAGAAAAACTGGAAAAAGAAGGCCTTTTCGCAGAAAAATATAAGAAATCAATGCCGAAAGTTGTTAAAACGATAGGGCTCATCACGTCAAAATCTGGCGCGGTATTGCATGACATTTTGCAAACGGCGCAGCGCAGAAATCCGTTCGTAAAGTTTATATTGCTGCCCACAGCGGTACAGGGTTTTGCCGCGGCACCACAAATTGTAAGCGCTATAAACACCCTCGACGCATTACAAAATATCGACTTGATTATTGTGGCCCGTGGCGGCGGCTCTGACCAAGACTTATGGGTTTTTAACAGCGAGGACATCGCACGGGCGGCTTTTCAAGCGACAACACCGCTAATCTCTGCCATCGGGCATGAGACAGACACCACCGTGCTTGATTTAGTGGCGGACATCCGCGCCTCAACGCCAACGGCGGCGGCGGAAATGGCAACGAATGACCTGTTCGGCCATTACGCTTATTTATTCAATGAATACACTCTTTATGCAAAGAATATTCACCAAAAGTATAATTCATGTTATAATGATTTACATAAGCTGCAACAAACATTAATTGAGGACGCCGCTGTTTTAACAACTGCCGGCTACTATAAGCAAATTAATCAGCATAAAAAAGAACTGGAAGAGGCTACCGCGAATCGCGTTAAAGAAACTGCAAAGAGCCTGACAGGTTACTTTGCATTAGCGGATAGCTTAAACCCTTACAATATTCTTGCCCGCGGATACACCATCGCACGAGATGATAAAAACAACATTATTAAAAGCGTTAAGTCTGTTACAGAAGGTGAAAAGATTAAGATTTCCGCTAGTGACGGCGTTCTTAATTGCACCGTAAACACCATTGCGCAGGAGTAGTTGATAAAAATGAAGAATTCCCAAACGATAGAAACCATTTTTGAAGAACTCGAGTCCATTCTTGAGAAAATCAAAGATGTTGACACACCTCTCGAAGATTCTATAGAGCTTTATGCAAAAGCTGCGGTATTTTTGCAAGATGCCCACACCTTGCTAAAAGAAACCGAACTGAAGTTTGAAGAAATAACCGCCGACATTAAGAACATCGAGATAGATAATGAATTATAATAAAACGGTGGACAACTATAGAGCCCGATGTGATTATGCGTTAAAACAGGTGATCGCCACATATTTTCAACCCGAATCCGCTGTCTCACAGGCGGCGGAATACAGCCTGCTTAATGGCGGTAAACGGGTGCGTGGCACGCTTGTAATGGCTGTTTGTGATATGCTGGACGGCAACCGCGAAACGGCAGACACCTTTGCCGCCGCCATTGAAATGATGCATGCCTTTTCCTTAGTTCATGACGATTTACCCTGTATGGACGATGACGATTATAGGCGTGGTAAACCGGCCACCCATATTCAGTTTGATGAGGCTACCGCTTTACTAGCGGGGGATACGCTGGCGATTCAATGCAATGAGGTTATTGCAGGGTGCACCGGCGCCACCGCAGAACAGCGTCTAAGAGCTATCGCTGCATTGAATAATGCCGCCGGTGCCACAGGCATGATTTATGGGCAAGAGCTTGATTTAGAGGCAGAAGAAACGCCCATCAACAAGGCACAGCTTGAGCTGCTGCAAAGCAAAAAAACCGGGGCACTTATTAACGCCGCGGCTGAGCTTGGCGCCATTGCCGCCGATGAAACAAAGGCAAACGATGCGATAAAACTATTTGCGGCTAACATTGGCCGCACCTTTCAAATTGTGGATGATATTTTAGATGTAACCTCTACCGCGGAAGTGCTTGGCAAGCCGATAGGGAGCGACGAAGAAAGTGGTAAAACCACCTATACCACCGTCTACGGGGTGGATAAATCAAAACAAATTGTTGTCGATTTAACAGAACAAGCCACTGCTGCTTTAACAGAAAAATACAATGATAAAGCTAAGTTTCTTGTTGAATTCGCGAAACAACTTGCAAAAAGAGTTTACTAACACAGCAATTGCCTAGGGGCGAGTATGAACACTAACAATTATTTAAACACCATTGAATCCCCAAAAGATTTAAAAGTATATAGCCTGAACCAACTTGAGAAAATTGCTCAAGAAATACGTGCATTTCTAATTTCAACCGTATCAGCGACGGGGGGGCATCTTTCCTCCAATCTTGGCGTTGTTGAATTAACGCTGGCACTACACTACAGTTTTAATTCGCCCGTTGATTCTATTGTCTTTGATGTTGGTCACCAATGCTATACCCACAAAATACTCACCGGTAGACGGGATGAGTTTGTCAATCTGCGTAAGAAAGATGGCCTTTCCGGCTTTCCTTCACAGCAAGAAAGCAAGCACGACGCTTTTATTGCGGGGCACGGTAGCACCTCTTTGTCTGCCGCTATCGGCATTGCACAGGCAAAGAAACTTAAGAATGAACCGGGGAAAGTAATTGCTATTTTAGGTGACGGTGCATCAACCGGCGGCATGATATATGAAGGTTTAAACAATATTGATGACTTGGACAACTTGATTATTGTTTTAAATGACAATAATATGTCTATCTCTAAAAATGTGGGCGCCTTTGCACGCTATCTAAACCATCTACGCGTCAGCCCTAAGTACTCCAAAGCGAAAGATGATATCAAAAAAGCGCTTTCAAAAGCACCGCTCATTGGCGGTGGGCTCACTAAAAGCATTCAATCTATTAAATCTAGGATACGGCGCAGCGTCTATCATTCCACTTTTTTCGAGGAAATGGGTCTGAAATATATTGGCCCAATAGACGGGCATAACATAGAAGAGCTTGTAACTGTATTTAATTTTGTCAAAAACGCAAAACAGCCCGTGTTTATTCATACAACCACAACAAAAGGCAAAGGGTATGCACCGGCGGAACAAAACCCCGGTGCTTTCCATGGTGTTTCTGCCTTTGACGCCGATTGTTTGGGCGACCCGGACGTTTCTTGCAGCGATTCCTTTTCTAGCGTATTCGGCAAAGAATTAACACATTTAGCGGCTAGCAATCCCTCTATTTGCGCTATTACTGCTGCGATGAAGTATGGGACAGGCTTGCAATATTTTAACTGGGAGTTTCCAAAACGCTTCTTTGATGTCGGCATGGCGGAAGAGCACGCTGTTACTTTTGCAGCGGGGCTTGCTTCTAAAGGGTTGCTACCGGTTGTTGCCATTTATTCAACCTTTTTACAACGTGGTTACGACCAAATTATCCATGATGTCATATTGCAGAACGCCAACGTTCTTTTTGCAATAGACCGGGCGGGGCTGGTACCTGCCGATGGGGAAACACATCAAGGCATATACGACGCTGCCTTTCTTTCACAACACAGCGCTATGCCCATCGTTTCTCCTGCAACCTACCAAGAGCTGCAATTTTGGCTGAAAGAATTGGTTGAAAATTGCGATGGCCCATGCGCTATTCGCTACAGCCGTGGTGAAATGGATACCAGTCTAAATGGTTTGCCGTGCAGTAAGAACAAATTTGATATGGATAAATCTGATAATGACGCAAATATTGCCGTCGTTACCTATGGTACCGTGGTAGCAGAAGTAATGGGTGCCATAGATTTATTGGAAGACGTTCAAAAGCCGGATCTTTTCAGGCTTATCTGGATAAATCCTATTGAGCCCTCTTTCATAGAGGCTCTTTCAAAATACGATTCAGTGCTTTTTATCGAAGAAGGTATTAAACAAGGCGGTATCGGCGAGCATGTCGCGGCAAGGCTGTTGGATAACGGTTTTGTCGGCAAATACAAGCACCACGCCATAGTCAGCGGTAATATCGACCACGCCACCGTTGCGGAACTTCGAAAAGAACACGGGCTCGACGCGCAGTCGATAGCTGAAATGATGAAAGTGTTATATAATGAGACTTGACCAATTTATATTTAAAGAAGGCCATACCGACAGCCGCCAAAAAGCGCAGGCCTTAATTATGGCGGGCGATGTTTTTATCAACGGCGAGCCAGCCACTAAAGCCGGCATGACAGTGCCTAAAGAGGCTGAGGTTACCGTCCGCAAACCGGACAACCCGTACGTCAGCCGAGGTGGGCTAAAGCTTGCCAAAGCCATTGATGTTTTTAACATTCAACTAAAAGATCTTATTTGTCTTGATGTTGGCGCGTCCAGCGGTGGCTTTACCGATTGCATGCTGCAAAATGGCGCTAAACGTGTATACGCTGTTGACGTTGGTTACGGACAGCTGGATTGGAAACTGCGCAACAATCCGCACGTTGTCGTGATGGAACGCACCAATTTTAGATATGCGGAACCGCAAAACTTTAAAGATGACATTCAGTTTTTCTCAATAGATGTCTCGTTTATCTCGTTAAAACATATGTTTCCTGCACTCGTGCCGTTGTTGGCGCCGCAAGCAAGCGGTGTTTGCCTTGTTAAACCGCAGTTTGAGGCAGGGCGCGCCCAAGTTGGCAAGCGTGGTGTTGTGCGCGACGCTAGCACACACCTAAATGTTTTAAAACAGGTGCGAGAGTACGCGCTGCAAAGTAACCTATACCCCATAAAGGCGGATTTCTCACCCATCACCGGGCCGGAAGGAAATATTGAGTATCTTTATTATTTGACGAGCGATGAAGCCAAAGCAAAGCACATTATAACAGACAAGCAACTGCAGCAAACAGTTGCCATGTCGCACGATAAATTGAAGTGAAAGGCTTGTTATGAAGGTCTTTTTAGTACCCAACCGCACCAAAGATAAATCACTGGAAGTTGCCTTGCAGGCGGCGGATATATTAGCAAAAAACGGCGCCCACCTACTTATTGATGAGCAATACACCCCCGACATAGACGGCCATTCTTATATAAAACCCGTTAAAGAGAGAAGTGGTTACGAGCAGTGCGACGTTGTTATATCCATCGGCGGCGATGGCTCCATGCTGCACGCCGCGCGGCACATCTTACGCTGCCAAAAGCCGCTTATGGGCATCAACACAGGGCGACTCGGTTTTTTAACAGCGCTGGAATACAACGAGCTGACAAAATTGCATTTGTTGACTAAAGGCGAATACACCGTAGAACATCGCGGCTTAATACGTTATGATTACCCCGCAAAAAAAGACTTCGGTTTGGCGCTGAATGACATTGTTCTTTTCAAAGCATCGGCGGAAAAAACCATCGCGCTGGATATCTACTGCGACGATATTTTTATCAGCAGTTTTAGGGGGGACGGCATCGTCTTTTCCACCTCAACCGGCTCCACCGCTTATTCCATGAGCGCCGGCGGCCCCATTGTAGATACGCGCCTG
>CAYZSR010000025.1:5892-17207 GCA_964479715.1 uncultured Oscillospiraceae bacterium
CGGGCATTATCGTTACCCAAATTTGCGCCCACATTGTACCCACGCCGCCACTGGTGCTCGCGCAAGACCGTGTTGTAAAAGTGGTATGCCGTAGCACCGAAGAAGAAAAATCCGCCATTGTGATGGATGGTGTGGAACAAAAAGAATTCGCCACCGGCGACACGCTTCAAATTTCACTATCAGACCAAACGGTTCCGTTAGTGCAGTTTCATGATACAAGCCAACTTAAATCGGTTGACAAAAAACTTAAAGGACGGTAATTGCATGAAAAACGCAAGGCATGACGCAATTCTTCAGTTGATTACGCAGTATAAAATCAACACCCAAGAAGAGCTTCTTTCTCGTTTGGAGGAAGAAGGGTTTCACGTTACGCAGGCCACAGTTTCACGGGATATTAGAGATTTGCAATTAATTAAAACGTCAACCGGCGACGGCGGCTACCGCTATATGTCCAGCGTTACGTTGGATAAATCACCGCACACACCCAACCGCTTTGAAACCATTTTCAGAGAATCGGTGGTGAAGGTTGAAAGCGCCGGCAACATCGTGCTGGTGCAGTGCTATTCCGGCATGGCAAACGCCGCCTGTGAGCTGTTTGATACAATGATTTGGGACGACGTAGTTGGCACCTTATCCGGCGACGACACCTTCATTGTTGTGGTGCGTGACGAAGCCGCCGGTCGGCAGTTAACCGATACATTGCACCAATATTTAGAATAAACCGCAGGCTTATCATCACTTAAAAGGGTTTTTGTATGTTAAATGAAATTACCATAGAAAATGTGGCAGTGATTGAAAACGCAACCGCTGTCTTTACCAATGGTTTTAATGTTTTAACGGGCGAAACCGGCGCCGGTAAGTCTATTTTAATAGACTCTATCAACGCCATATTAGGCGCGCGCACCAGCCGGGACATTGTGCGCAGCGGGGCAGAAAGAGCCAAAATTTGGGCTAAGTTCACCAACTTTGGCGACGCCACTAAAAAGCAGCTTGAAGACGCCGGCTACAGCTGCGATGACGAACTGCTTTTGTACCGCGAGATTTTTGCCGACGGCGGCAGCAATTCGCGCATTAATGGTGCGCCGGCAACGGCCACCATGCTGCGAGAGGTGTGCACCGGGCTTGTGCAAATTCATGGCCAGCACGACAACCAAAACCTGATGAACCCTGCCACCCACATTGACGTTATCGACACTTACGCTAAAAACAGCGGGCTTTTAACAAGTTACCAAAGCAACTACAAAGAGTTGAGAAACGTTCAAAAACAAATACAAAAGCTAAGCGTTGACGCAGCAGAAAAAAACCGCAAAATTGATTTGCTTGAATATGAGATTAACGAAATTGATTCTGCCCACATCAGCGGGGCGAGCGAAGAAGAAGAGTTGACGGAAAAACGAAATGTTATCCGCAACGCCAAACTGCTGCAAGACACGGTGGGGCAATCTTACCAGCTGCTTTCCGGCGGTGAAAGCGGCAACGGCACCGTTATGTCGCTGCTCTCTCAGGTGGTTAACCTGCTGGGAGATGCCGCCGCACATGTTGACACCTTTGCGGCGCATCACGATACGCTGAGTGACATTTATTACACCATTCAAGAAATGGCGATAGATATACAGGGCTCCGCCGGCGAATTTGATTTTGCGCCCACCGAGCTGGACGAGTTGGAGCAGCGGCTTGATACACTCTATCGGCTGCGTCAAAAATATGGGGCGACGCTGAAAGATGTTATCAATTACGGCGAGCGCGCTAAAGAAGAGCTTGAAAACATCACTTTTTCCGACCAAAAAATTGAAGCATTGGAGAAAGAAGAAAAGGCGCTTTTTGAAACACTCAGCGACATTGCCAAAGAACTAAGTGACAGCCGCCTCACCGCTTTTAACTCCCTTGAGAAAAAACTGCAAAAAGCCCTCGAGTTTTTGAACATGCCCGACATACGGCTCTCTTTGCAGCACAAAACCGTTGATTTTACACCAAACGGCACCGATGAAATAGAGTTTTACATCGCCACCAACCCCGGCGAAGCGCCAAAACCCCTGGCAAAGACCGCCTCGGGTGGCGAACTTTCAAGAATTATGTTAGCATTGAAAAGTGTCCTTGCCGAGCAAGACGAGCTACAAACGGTTATCTACGACGAAATAGATGCCGGGGTATCGGGTCTTGCGGCGGGGCGCATTGGCCAAATGTTGCAAGAAACATCGGCGGGGCGGCAGGTTATTTGCGTGACGCATACAGCGCAAATTGCGTCCTACGCATCGCAGCACCTGCTGATAAACAAACGGGTTGAAGGCGGGCGCACCTATACCGACATTACTAAACTGGATGATAACCAACGCATTCAAGAGCTGGCACGCATCATCTCGGGCGACCAAGTAACCGATTTGGCGCTTGCCAACGCCGAAGAAATGTTAACCAATGCGGCGGCTTCTTAAAAAGGCGCGGTTGATTGATTTTACGACGTATTATTCTAGGAGGAACTTTTGATGGCAAATGTATTTGATACGCTAAAAGAAAGAGGCTTGGTGGCACAGGCTACCGACGAAGAGGCAATACGTGACTTGCTGAACAAAGAAAAGGTAACTTTTTATATAGGGTTTGACGCCACGGCAGATAGCTTGCACGTCGGCCACTTTTTACAGCTGGTTGTTATGCGCCATTTGCAGAAAGCGGGGCACCGTCCCATCGCTTTGCTGGGCGGCGCCACCACATTGATTGGCGACCCCACCGGCCGCAGCGATATGCGGCAAATGCTGACAACTGAGCAAATTCAGCACAACGCCGATTGCTTTAAAAGACAAATGAGCAAGTTTGTTCACTTTGGTGACGGCGACGACGAGGCAATGATGGTAAACAACGCCGACTGGTTGCTTAAACTTAATTATATGGATTTTTTGAAAGACATCGGCATTCACTTCTCGGTTAACAGAATGCTGGCAACCGATGCCTTTAAAACCCGTATGGAGCGCGGGCTTTCTTTTATGGAGTTTAACTACATGCTGCTTCAAAGTTATGACTTTTTACATCTTTACCGTGACTACGGCTGCAAAATGCAGTTTGGCGGCAACGACCAATGGAGCAACATCATCAGCGGTGTTGACTTAGTGCGTAGAAAAGAAAGCGCCGAAGTGTATGGCTTAACCTTTACGCTGCTAACCACCAGAGACGGCAAAAAGATGGGCAAAACAGAAAGCGGCGCCGTTTGGTTAGACCCTGAAAAAACCCCGCCTTATGATTTCTTCCAATATTGGCGTAACATTGATGATGACGACGTGCAAAACTGCGCCCGCCTTTTAACGGACATTCCTTTAGAAGACATAGACGGTCTTGATACCGATGATGTGGGTGCCGTGAACAAAATGAAAGAACGGCTGGCGTATGAGCTGACAAGCGTTGTGCACAGCCAAGACGACGCCGACAAAGCCATTGAAACGGCACGCAGTCTTTTTGCGGGTGGCGGCAGCGACGCTGACATGCCCACCACCGAAATTGACGCCGACAAGCTAAGCGACGGCGGCATTGGTATTTTAGAACTGCTTGTTCTTTGTGAACTGACTAGCTCTAACGGTGAGGGGCGGCGCCTTATCCAGCAAGGTGGGCTTTCTATTGATGATGAACGCATTGAAGACCCACGCACCACCATCCAACAAGCGGATTTAGAAAAAGGCATCACCATCCAAAAAGGTAAAAAGGTGCACCACCGCGCCATTCTAGCGTAATTATGGAACATAAATAAACAAAGCGGTTTTGATTTTACATCAAAACCGCTTTGTTGTTTCTATTTTTATAGGGCTAAATTAAATGATACGTTTCTTTCAGCTTGTTAAAAGCGACGTCTTCATCTTCGCTGCGCACCAGCAGAGAAATGTCTAAATCAGAGGTGGTTATCATGGTAATTTCAATAGCTTGTTCTTCTAAAGCCGTTAAGGCCCGCGCTGCCACGCCCACGCTGTCTACCATTTCTTCGCCAAACAGGTTTATTTTAGAATACCCGCCGCTAATCATGGGGGAGATGTTCTTGGTTAAACCGGATGTGCCGATGGCCTGCAGCGCTGTATCAAAATAAGAATAGGGAGCGGTAAAACTAAAGTTTATTTTGCCGCCATAAGGGGCGGTTTGGCTAATCATATCCACCACCACGCCCGCCTCTGCCAAGCAGTTTAACAGGCTTGTCATAAAAGTGGCGTCTGCGTCGGTAAAGCTGATAAGCATCATCTCTGCGTCTGAGTTTATTTGTGATACTCCATACATCGTCAACATCTCCTTCATAAATCAATAAATTCATCGTCTACGTAGCTATTAAAGACGGTGAAGATATAGTCTCGATTAAAGTTAGGGTAGCGGGCACGCACACCGTGGCGGCCAGCCAGCTCTTCGGTGTAATCCACCGCCATGTAGTTGTGAATATTTCTGTAATTTGCGTCGTAATGGGTAATGGTGGGGTAGGCTTTTACATTTTCTATCGTTACGGGTTGCTTTTCGCCGCTGGCATCTTGGTTTTGCACAATGTCCAGCGTCAGTGCCATGCCAATTAAGTTATCTGCCTGTGCTTGCGCTGAAATAAAGTTGCCCAGCGAATACACCACCAGCACCGGTTCGCCGTTTTCTTTTTCTATCCATTCAATGGGCTGAATAACGTGGGGGTGGGTACCGATAATTAAATCTGCGCCCCAGTTTGCCAGCGAGGCGGCAAGCTCCCGTTGTTCGGTGGAAACATCGTGGCTGTTTTCAACGCCCCAGTGCATGCCAACCACCACCACATCCGCCATTGTTTTTGCCTTTTCAATATACTGCTGAATGACGGCAGTGTCCGAATTGTAGATAATATGGGCGGGAGCACCCTCCGGTGTTGGTAGCCCGTTAGTGTGCTCTGTAAAAGAAAGGTAGGCGATGGATACATCATTCACCACATGGGTTTGAATGTCTTTTTCATCATCTCCGGTAAAAAGCCCGGGGGTAAGCACGTCTTGCGGCATGCTGTCCCAAAAATCCATCGTCGCTTCAAGGCCGGTAACGCCTTTGTCATAGGTGTGGTTGTTGGAAAGGGCGAAGACGCTCCAACCGGCGTCGTACGCTGCTTTCCCCAACGCACCCGGCGATGAAAAGGTAGGGTAGCCGGACGGCGCCACCACATTATTGACTAAGGTTTCTTGGTTAATCCAGTTTACATCAAAGGGTTCAAAAAAATCAGTCACATTGTCATAAATATAGCTGAAGTCATAGCCGTTACCGCCGGCACGCTCTGCCGCTTGCAGGTAAATGCCGTCGTGAATAAGGTTGTCTCCCACGGCGGAAAAGCGAACGCGCCGCTCTACCGGCTGCTGCGTTACCGCCGATACGCCGCCGCTATGCAGCGACGCATCCTCTTTTATTTGCACCTTTTTATTTTGAATGGTTACAACAGCCAGCGCGCTGACTACCACAACCAACAAAAACAGCGCAAAAATAATTAACGACTTTTGCTTGCCGCTAAGCACCTTTTGGGGCGGGCGCTTTTTAGGGCTGTTTGGACCGTTTTTTTGAAACACCTTTTTATTATTCATTTAAATTGACTCCATCATGTCATTCATGTTGTACATACCGGGGGGCAGCGGGGCGATATAAAGTGCTGCTGCTATGGCGCCGTTGGCAAAAACATCTCTTGAATACGCCGCGTGTGAAAGTGTTAGCACTTCACTGGGTCCGGCAAAAAGCACGTCATGCTCGCCGACAATGCTGCCGCCACGCACCGCGTGAATGCCAATTTCGTTGCTGTGGCGCTTTTCTCTGAGTGGTTGGCGGTTGTATTGGTAAACATATTTTTCATCGGCACTATCGTTGATAGCGTTTGCCAGCGCCAAAGCGGTGCCGCTGGGTGCGTCTATTTTGTTGTGGTGATGCTTTTCTATAATTTCAATATCAAAGCCCGACAGCAGTTTTTGGGCACGCTTAACCAGCTCGGTTAATACGTTGATGCCCAGCGACATGTTGGCGCTGTAAAACACCGCCGTTTTTCGGGCTGTCTGCCGCAAAAGCTGTTCTGTCGCTTCACCCAGCCCGGTGGTGCAGATAACGCAGGGAATAGCTTTCTCTGCGCTGTGGCGCAGCATCGCCTCGGTGCCTGCGGGGGTGGAAAAATCTATGATGACATCCACCGGTACGTCTATGTCTTTCACGCGGTTAAAAAGCGGAATATTGCCAAGGTGTGTCGCCGCTTTGCCGCTGTCAACACCGGCGGTAACGGCGCAGTCGTCCCGTTCGTTCAGCAGCGCTGTTAGCGAGGCACCCATCCGTCCATTTATTCCGTTAATAGCAATTTTTATCATAATAACATACTCTTCCTTTGCCGTGGGGTGTGGTTCTTTATCAGTATAGCACAATGATTGCCCGTTCTACAAAGAAAAAGGACGCAGCAAGCGCCCTTTTTCTATTTTTCTATTCATTTAAATTAAATCGCGTGCCTTCATTTCTTCATGCAGCCACTCTTGGTCATCATCAGAGAGCGGCCCCAGCGGCAAGCGGCAGGGTCCCGCATCGTAGCCAAGGTAGGACACCGCTTGTTTTACAGGAATGGGGTTTACATCGCAAAAAAGCGCGTTGTGAAGCGCCATGTATTCCAGCTGCAACGCAAGGCTTTCTTTTATTTTGCCGTCAAAATAAAGCTGACAGATGTTGTGCATTGCCTGCGGCGCAACGTTTGCCATAACCGAGATAACACCGGCACCGCCCAGCGCTAAGATAGGCAGCGTCTGGTCGTCGTTGCCGGAATAGATATCCAGCGTATCCCCACAAGCCGCCGCCAGCTGAGCAATGTGCGAAATGTCTCCACTGGCTTCTTTAGTGGCTACAATAAGTGGGTGCTCCGCCAGCTCTTGATATGTTTTGATGGAGATGGACATACCGGTGCGGGAAGGCACGTTGTATAAAATAACGGGGGTCTTAGCTTGGTCAGCTATCGTTGTAAAGTGACGGATTAAGCCTTTTTCATTCGCCTTGTTGTAATAAGGGGTTACTTGCAGCAACGCGTCAACGCCGCGTACCGCCGCTTCTTTTGAAAGCATTACGGCGTACTGCGTATCGTTCGAGCCGGTGCCGGCAATAACCGGCACGCGCCCGTCTACAACCTCGGCGCAGTAGTCAATCATTTGAACGTGTTCTTCGTCGCCCATGGTGGACGCTTCGCCGGTGGTGCCGCAAACAACAATCGCGTCGCTGCCGTTGGCTATTTGAAACTCGATAAGCTGTTTAAATACTTTATAGTTAATGCGCCCGGTGCGGTCCATCGGGGTAACTATCGCAACGCCGGACCCTGTGAAAATAGCTTCTTTTTTCATGTTTCCTCCCTGGTTAGATTAAATCGTGTTGCATCATATAGCGGGCAATTTGCACCGTGTTGGTGGCGGCGCCTTTGCGCAAGTTGTCTGACACGCACCATAGGTTAATGCCATTTTCAACACTGTTATCGCGGCGTACACGCCCCACAAAAACCTCGTTTTTTCCGGTGGCGTCGGTGGCTAAGGGGTATTTATTGTTGGCAACGTTGTCTATTAAAACCATGGCGTCGCTAAAATTAGCAAGCGCCGCTTTTACATCATCTATTTCAAAAGCTTCCTTTGTTTCAATGTTAATTGATTCGCTGTGGCTGCAAAAAACAGGCACACGTACGGTGGTTGCGGTAATGCGCATAGCGTCGTCGGATAAAATTTTCCGTGTTTCGTCAATCATCTTATGTTCTTCTTTGGTGTAGCCGTCGTCGGTAAAATCATCAATGTGCGGTAAGCAGTTATTAAAGATGGGGTGGGCAAATTGTTTTGCCACAATCGGCTCATTGTTAACGTAGGCGTTAATTTGGCTTTCCAGCTCTTCGTTGCCACCATGCCCGGCGCCACTAACGCTTTGATAGGTTGAAAAGACAACCCGCTTAATGCCGAAAGCGTCTTGAATCGCCTTTAACGGTAGCATTGCCTGCGTGGTAGAGCAGTTGGGGTTGGCAATAATGTTGTTGTGGTTTTTAAGCGCTTCGGGGTTTACCTCCGGCACAACAAGCGGCACCGTATTATCCATGCGCCAAAAAGAGCTGTTGTCAATCACAACGCAGCCTTTCTCAGCGGCAATGGGGGCAAAGCGCTCTGAGATGCCGCCGCCGGCGGAAAATAGTGCTACATCGTACCCGTCGTCAAAGCTATTTTCTGTAAGCTCTTGCACGGTGTGCTCTTCACCCATAAAGGTTATTTTTTTGCCGGCGCTTCTTGCCGAGGCAAAAAAGCCATACCGGCTAATAGGGAGTTTATAGGCTTCTAAAATCTTCAAAAAAGTGCCACCCACAACCCCGGTAACACCCACGACAGCCAATTTGTACTTTTTCATAAAAACACCCTTTCAAAAATAAAAATAAAAAAAACCGGCTTGTAAACCGGCAGCTCATGCAATATAATGTATGTTTGCACGTCAGAGGAAACAGCGCTCCGCGTAAACCGCGACAATTTCGTCCCTTTTAAGGAGCGAAACCAGAAGAAGTACTGCCGGTGCTTCTTCTTCGGCGGCGTAACCTTTCACCACTATTTTTTAGCTTTTGGCAAGCAAAACGGTGGTTACTCTTTTACAGCCGCGCCTCTGTGTTATACAAAAATATATCATTGACAGCTACCGTTGTCAATGCTGGTAGTGAATTAAATGAAAAATTATAGAAAACAAGATTTTGATTACGAACTGCCCCAAGCCCTTATTGCGCAGCACCCCGCCAAACCACGGGATGCATCGCGCCTTATGTGTTTACACAAAGACAGCAACACCATTGAGCACAAACATTTTTATGACCTGCCTGATGTGCTGCGCCGTGGTGATTTATTGGTGTTTAATAACTCTAAAGTTTTACCTGCACGGCTGTTTGGCACCCGTGTTGAAACGGGCGGCAAATGCGAGCTGTTGCTGTTAAAGCCGATACAAGGGACCGAATGGGAGTGCCTTGCAAAACCGGCACGCCGGTTGCGGGTGGAAGATAAGTTGGAGTTTGGCGGCGGTGCCCTTTACGGCACCGTTACGCACAGCGGCAGCGACGGCAAACGAAATATTTTGTTTGACGGAAACCAAAGCGATTTTTTAGCAACCCTTGATGAAATAGGGGAAATGCCGCTACCGCCCTATATAAAAAGCGAATTAAAAGATAAAAACGATTACCAAACCGTTTACGCTGAGAAAACCGGCAGCTCCGCCGCGCCAACCGCCGGCTTACACTTTACGCCGGCGCTGCTTCAACGGCTGCAAGACAAAGGGATTGAAACCGCTTTTGTTACGCTGCATGTCGGGCTTGGCACCTTTAGACCGGTGCAAGAAGAGTACATTAACAACCACGTTATGCACCGTGAGTGGTACGCCATTGATGACGAAACGGCAGATAAAGTAAACGCCGCAAAGCAAAGCGGCAACCGTGTGTTCGCCGTAGGCACCACCGCCTGCCGTACCATTGAAAGTGCCGCAGACAGCACCGGGCAGCTAACAGCCGGCAGCGGTGAAACGGATATTTTCATTTATCCCGGCAAAGAGCTGCGCCTGACCGACGGATTGATTACCAACTTTCACCTGCCTGAAAGCACGCTTATCATGCTGGTGGCGGCTTTTTACGGGCACGAGAAAACCATGAACGCCTACCGGCTGGCCGTTGAAAACGGTTACCGTTTTTACAGCTTTGGCGATGCAATGATTATAGAATAAATTAAGGTGTGTTAAAACAATGTTTGAACTAAAAAGTAAACAGCAACAGGCAAGACGGGGACGATTAACTACCCGCGACGGCGTGGTCGAAACACCCGCCTTTATGAACGTGGCCACCGTGGCGGCGATTAAAGGGGCGCTTTCCGCCACCGATTTGGAGGCGATTGACTGCCAAGTAATGCTCTGCAACACCTATCACCTTCACATACGCCCCGGCGATGAACTGATAGCCGATTTGGGCGGCTTACAGGGGTTTACCACTTGGGACAAACCATCGCTGACAGATTCAGGCGGGTTCCAAGTCTTTAGCCTTGCCAAACTGCGGGATATTAAAGAAGAGGGCGTTCATTTTCAGTCGCACCTGGACGGCAGCGCAATTTTCATGGGTCCTGAGGAAAGTATGCAAATTCAAGCCAATTTAAACGCAACCATCGCCATGGCATTTGATGAATGCATTGAAATGCCGGCGGACTACAACTACACTAAAAAAAGCTGCCACCGTACGGTACGATGGCTAGAGCGCTGCCAAGCTGAAATGGCGCGGCTTAAAAAAAACGGCAAAGCCGACGCCAATCAAATGCTTTTTGGCATTAACCAAGGCTGCTGTTTTGACGATTTACGCATAGAAAACATGAAAACCATTGCCGAGCTTGACCTTGACGGCTACGCCATAGGTGGGCTGGCGGTGGGTGAAAGCAAGCCGGAAATGTTGCGCACCATCTCGGTGGTGGAAGAGCATAAGCCCGCCGACAAGGTGCGCTACCTTATGGGTGTCGGCACGCCGGGGGATATTCTCTACTCGGTGCAGCGGGGTGTTGACATTTTTGACTGCGTAATGCCCAGCCGCAACGCACGGCACGGGCACCTTTTCACTTGGGACGGCGTGATAAACCTTAACAACGCCAAGCACAAAGAAGACCCGAACCCCATTGACAAAAACTGTGACTGCCCGGTGTGCCGGCGTTATTCACGCGCCTACCTGCGCCACTTGCTGAAGGCGAAAGAGATGCTGGGTATGCGGCTGAATGTTATGCACAACTTGTATTTTTACAATAACTTAATGCGCCTCATCCGTGAGACGCTTGAAAATGGCGATTATAATGCCTTTGTCAACAAATACGCTGAACGGCTTGACCAAAGAATATAAATTTGCACTAAGTTTTCTGTTCACATGCCAGTATCCGGCAAAATAGTCACTTTTCCAATTGCTATGCAAAAACCAAATTAAACACAGCGCAATATTGTCTGTATAGTTACCTTCTCTCAGCCGTTGAAACATTTAACGGCTGAGAGTTTTATTTTTAGACAAAGTATTCTAAAGTAGTAATAACAACACCATACCAACTACGGAAACTGTTTAATAGGGGAAATTCTTCCTAAAGTAACCCACAGTCTTGAAAGCCCGCCAATTGCATGCTATATTAAACGCGAAGCAGTCACTTCTTTCGACAAAAGGAGTAAACCATGCATAGCAAAACTAAAAACCCCGACATGGATAAGCTTAACAACATTGGTGTTCAGCGGTTGATAGACAGCATTGATGATATTGTGGCGATAACAGACGCCACAAATAAGGTACTGCTTTTAAACAAAACAGCGCGTAAATTATTGTTGGAACTGGCGCTGTTACA
>CAYZSR010000026.1:0-6464 GCA_964479715.1 uncultured Oscillospiraceae bacterium
GGTGTATAATAACAACCAGCGTAATGGGTAAGCCGAACATACCCCAAAAACCGAACAGCCGGGCACCGACAAACATGCAGATAAGTGTCAGCAACGGGTAAAGCCCAATTTGCCGCCCGATGATGCGCGGCTCAATAACCTGCCGCACCAGCGTAATGATAAGGTAAAGCACCAGCAGCCCTATGCCCTGGAACCACTCACCGGCAATCAGCTGGAAAACAGCCCACGGTATCAGCACGGTACCGGTACCAAAAACCGGCAATATATCAACAATAGCGGTGATTATTGCAATGGGGAAGGCGTGCTTAAAGCCGAGAATTAAAAGCCCGATAAAGACTTCGGCAAAGGTGATGCTCATCAGTATCAGGTAAGCGCGCCCAAATTTAAAGAGCACGTTTACGGTGTAATCTTTAATGGTAAAGAGCATGTGCACGGCGCGTTCAGGCAGCTGTTTTGTTATAAACGAGGTAACGGTGTAGTAATCCGCTACCAAGAAGAATGAGGCGATAATCGTTAGTATAAACGCGACAACAAACCAAGGTACTTTGGTGGCAACACCGGTAACCATGCCCACCGCACTGGAGGAAATGGAGCTGACGATGTTGGATATGGACTGCGCCAAACTTTCGCTGGCTACGTTTAAAAATTTCAGCAAGTCAGGGTCTAAACGCTCTACAAAGCCGTCAAAAAAACCACTTGCCGATTCAAAGGTCGGCACAATGCTGTTTTTATAAAAAGCCGGCAACTTGCCAAACCAATCACTTAAAAAGACAACTATTTTACCACCCAGCAACACAATAAGTGTGACCAGCACGGCGTAGACGACAATTAAGACAAGAATGGATACCGCCTTTCGGCTTAGCGGTGTTTTTTCCGTTATAAAGTTTATCAGCGGTTTTAATACAAACGCAATAACAAACGCAATAACAAAAGGCATAAATAATGGTAGGCCATATTTTAGCAAAGCAAAGATTAACGCTATCCAAATGGCGTAATAAACAAAACGAATGATAAACGCACGCTGGCGCTCTATTCTTTTCATGGCGTCGCCCCCTTTATATAGTATAAAGCTATTAGAGGCATTTTGCCACAGATACCGTTAAAAAACAAGGCGAGATATTCCATTTGTTGCATATAGTGGGTATTTGATATAAAATATAATGTACAATATATCACTTGGAAGGAGGCTAGTACATGAGTTTGGCAACGGTTACTCATGATATTGCCCCTTTATATAAAAGGCCGGACGTAACCAGCACCCGCATTGACGAAGCACTGTACGGCATGTCGGTTCAACTGATTGACGAATCGGAATCGGGGTGGTGCTATGTGCGAACGGAGTTTGCAACGGAAGGGTACACCCCCGCAAACTTTTTAGAACGCCGAGAGGACGTCGCCGGCGCGTGGCGCAAGTATAAGAAGATGGTGGTTTTAGCCCCCTACATTGACGTGCAACAAGAGCCGGAGCATTACGGCACACTGCTTGCCACCTTGCCGCGGGGCGGCATCTTGGTGCCGCTTAGCAGCCCTAACGACACAGGGTGGAGTAAGGTGGGCCTGGCGGATGGCAGCGTCGGCTACACACGGCTGTCTTACATTGGCGAAATGATTGACGACTGGACGTCGCTGCATGAAGAAGATATGCGCTGGAACATTGTGGAAACGGCGCTGGCTTATAACGGCGTTGCTTTCAGGTCCGGCGGGCGCACACCGCTGGGGATAGACGCCGTTGGCTTGGTGACGATGAGCTACCTGATAAACGGTGTTTATGTACCGCAGGAGATGTTTTACCGTCCCAACACTCAGCTGCGCACCATACAGTTGAACCAAGCTGACGAAGGGGATATTTTATACTTTCAAAATAGCATGGCGGTTTATATTGGTGACAATCGTTTTATTCACGCCACCGAACAGCCCGGCTATGAGGGCGTGGTAGTAAACAGCTTTAACCCGCGCGACAAAGAATATCAACAACACATTGCAGAGTCCTTAATCACCTGCGTTACGCTGTATTAAACTAAAGACAGGGGAGTTAATATTCCATGGCAGCCAATTACAATTGCTTAATTTTTGATTTAGACAGCACGCTGTTTGATGACAGCCAGTCTGAAAAACAGGCCATCTTAGACACGCTGCGTCATTTTGACCTTGACGCCACCGAAAATAACGCTGAGCGTTTTTTAGCGTTAAACACAGCGCTGAATGAGCGGTATGAAAAAGGCGATCTTTTAAAAGAAGAGATGGTTGTAGAACGCTTTTCCACGCTTTTAAAAGAAATTGATAAAGAGCATGACCCTATAGAGCTTAATAATTATTACAACACCTGTCTTTCGCGTGCCTCGTACGGGGCAGCAGGGGCGGCAGAGCTGTTGGATGAGCTGGCGGAGTTTTGCACGCTGGTTATTGTTTCAAACGGCCCTTACCGTGCGCAAAAAGAGCGCCTTGAAAAGGCGATGTTGCTGCGCTATTTTGATGAGATTTATACCAGCGATAAATTAAAAGCATCCAAACCGTCGCCCAAAGCCTTTCATAACGCGCTAAACCGGCTTGGCATCAACAACCGTGCCAAAGTGTTGATTGTGGGTGACAACTTTAAAACCGATATGCAGGGCGGTGTAAACGCAAAGCTGGACACCTGCTGGTACAACCCCACAGGCAAAGCCAATGAAACCAAAATAGAACCCACCCATACAGCAAAAAGCTATACTGAATTGAAGCTGATTGCTGTGGGAGAGGAGGCGTTGGAGCGTGCGGCAACTAGAGAGAAAAGACATATCCTTTAAATCGTCAGACAACAAAAATGACGTATCGGGCTATATTTACACCCACCAAGAGGTGAAACCTTTTTGTGTGGTGCAAATTTCTCACGGCATGTGTGAGTACATCTTCCGGTATGAAGATTTTATCGCTTATCTGGCTGAAAATGGTGTTGCCGTTTGTGGCAACGACCACATCGGGCATGGCGATTCATCACACCCCGATGATTATGGTTTTTTCACCGAGAAAGACGGGCGTAAATTTGCCATTCGAGATTTAAAACAGATGAATGACATCGCGCACGAAACTTTTCCCGGGCTACCCGTTGTATTGTTGGGGCACAGCATGGGCAGTTTTTTTGCAAGAAAGTACGCGGCGCTGTGGCCGCAAAGTATTGACGGTTTAATCATTAGCGGAACCGGCGGACCCAATCCGCTGGCGCCCATCGGTATTTTTGTCGCGTCTTTGATTGAAAAATTTCGACATGAAAAGCACCGCTCGGTTGTTGTGCAATACCTGGCCTTTGGCTCGTACCTTAAAAAGATAGACAACCCCCTTACCATCTATGATTGGCTTACGCGGGACGAGCAGATTGTGGCGGACTATGTGAAAGACCCCAAGTGTAACTTTCTTTTTACCGTCAACGGTTTTAAAGAGCTTTTTAAAGCGCTTCGTGATGTGAGCACGCAGGAGTGGGCAAACGAAATACCTAAAGAATTGCCTATTTTATTTATTTCCGGCGATGCAGACCCTGTTGGCAATTATGGCAAAGGGGTAGATAAAGTGGTTGCTATGCTGCAAAAAGCCGGCGTGCAAAATATAACTTATCACATGTACCCCGGCGCGCGCCACGAAGTGCTGGGCGAGCTTAATAAAACAGATGTTTATGCCGATGTGTTGCGATTTTTAAGCCAATGGCAAGAAGACGCAGCACTGCAGGCATAACCACCTTGTTTTAAAGAAAGGAACGCTAGCTATTAACAGGCAAAAAAGAGTTCTGTGTTTTGGCGATTCAAACACCTACGGCTTTACACCTGCCGATGAAGCGGGCGCCGTTTCTTTTAGGTTTGGCAGCGCCATCCGCTGGCCGTCAGTGATGGAAAAACAGCTGGGCAAAAGCTACCAAATAATTGAGGAAGGCAAAAACGGACGCACCATCGGCTACGCTGAATACGGCGAAGAACATGGTACCGGCGTGGCAGAGCTTGGCGCCATTCTCAAACGGGCAAAGCCCATTGATTTGCTGATAATTATGCTCGGTTCCAACGATTTGCAGGCACGCTTTAAACCGAACGCCGCAGAAATAACGACGCATATGCAGCGGCTGCTGGATATTGCAGAGCAATCTGACACGGGGCGTGAGGGGCGCGCACCGGCTGTTTTGCTGGTTAGCCCCATTGCTTATGGCGATTATTTAGACAGCTCTCCCTTTGCGATGTTTATTACGCAAGACGCACCGGCGCTTATGAGCGAAGTGCGCGCCTCCTTTAAACAGTTGGCGCGGCAAAGGGGGCTGCACTATTTTGACGCTTCCACCGCTGTGAAGGCCTCCTGTTATGACAAATTGCACATGAGTAAAGAAGACCACTTAAAGCTGGCGCAGGCATTAACCGTGAAAGTGAAAGATATATTTAACATCTAAAAACAAATAAAAGCCATCACAATATTGTGATGGCTTTTATTGTTGCCGTTATTATAGGGGCTTATTGCATTTCCGTCAGCATTCTTTTGGCGTTGGTGTCTTGGCAAAAGTTTTGAAAGCTGTACAGAATAAGAATATCGTCAAAATCTCGCTGATTAATGATGTTATCGGGATTGGACCACGCTCTTAAATCCATCACGCCGATGGTTTTATAGTTCTCAATAAGATAAGGGGCGAAGCTGTTGCCGTAGCTGTCTTTTATAAGTAAAAGGCTTCCTTCGCCGTTGCCGTCTATTTCAGAATAGCCGTTGTTGCCTTGAATAAAAGAGGCGTATTTATCGTATTCGTCCAGTTTTTCCTTATCCATCAGCGGGGCTGTTTCGCCGGTGAGGGGGTCATCGTTTGTTTCGCTGTAGATGGTAAGACGGTTGTCTAAATCATAATAATAAAGCGTATCTGGCGTGGTGAACGGTTTTTTACTTTTAGCGTAATTGGTGCCCAAAAAGTTTTCGGCGGTGGTTAACGTATCTGGGTCCGGCAGTGTCGATTTTATCCCATTTGTTTCGCAAAAGGATTCATACGCGATAAGGGCGCCGCCTTCCGTTGTCCAGTGGTGGTCGGTGCGGTAAAAAATCGGCACTGTGTCTGCCGCGTAGATAAAATGCGGGCGTAAATCAATAATTTGGCTGCCGGCGCGCTCGGCTTCAAGGAACACTTCATCCAGTATCAAGTCCTCATTTACCTGAGGGGGATGATAATGCAACAATTCTGACAGCGTGCTGGCGGGCGACGGCACCAGCATGAGCGATACTTTGCCGGGGTGACGTTCTGCCATTTCGCAGACCGCTTGCGTGTTAATGTCTGTGGTGCGCTTTTGGCTGTCACTAAAGCTAGTATTCTTGGCAATTTGGTACCCGTCTTTTGCGTACCAAATGCCGCCATTTTCCAGTTTGCCTTGCGCCAGCTCAAAACCGCTGTGCATTGAAATCCATCTATCTCTAAAAGGAAGCTGGTCTTTGGCGTATTCGTTAAAGGTAATGGTCCAGTTGCCGGCAGAAGTGGCAAAGGCATCGTATTTACTTTTAAACGTATCGATAGAAAACGACCAATCGCTTTTAATAAAAGAAGCATCAAAAGCAGGCATTTGCGTTAAGGGGCGGTTTTCTAAATCGGAAACCGCTTTATCCGGCGCTACAATGCCGCCAATGAAAAAAACGAAAAGCGTTGCAAAAAACACAATAATTAATGGGTATTGCTTTAAATGATTCAATTTTTCTAAAAGTTTTTTCATGAAATCACCTAAAAGTTAAAATAAAGGAAAGGGCTGTAGCTGCCTGCCACCATGTAGGCAACACAGGCGATAAAGAGCACGCTGAGTAGAACGCCCTGCAGCAGCTTTTTATCTTTAAAGCGGCGGTATAGGTTTTGCGGTAGCGTGCTGGCAAACAAAATGCCGATGGCAAGGGGCACGGCGTAGTTGCGCAGGTAGTACACCGCGCTAACGCCGCCCTGTGGGACGAAAAGTTTGCTCAGCAGCACCGTGAGCGAAACGCCGGGGTCGCTGCCGACAAAGAGCGCCCAGCCGAACACAACGATGATAAGGGTGTATATATGCGGCCAAACGCGGCCTTTGTCCAGCTTAGGCAGCAGCCACAGTTTTTCTACGACCAGCCACACAAAATAATACAGCCCCCAAAAGATAAAGTTCCAGTTGGCGCCGTGCCAAAACCCGGTTAGCGACCACACCACAAAGAGGTTAAAAATTTGTCTTTTGGTGCCTTTGCGGTTGCCGCCAAGGGGGATATAAATATAGTCTCTAAACCAGCTTGAGAGCGACATGTGCCACCGCCGCCAAAAATCGGTGATGGAGGTGGCGGTATAGGGCAGGTTAAAGTTTTGCGGAAAATCAAACCCAAGCATTTTACCCATGCCGATACTCATAAGCGAATAGCCGGAAAAGTCAAAATAAATTTGCAGCGTAAAGGCGATAAGCCCCAGCCACACAAGGGGGGTAGAGGCGTTCTCCAGCCCCACGCCGGGCGTTGCCAGCACACCGCCGGAGTAT
>CAYZSR010000026.1:6474-17033 GCA_964479715.1 uncultured Oscillospiraceae bacterium
TATTGGCCTATAATATCCGTCCACAGCTTGCTGACGTTATCCGCCACCAGCACCTTGCGGGCAAGCCCCATAATAAACAGGGGAATACCTTCGCTGATTTGCCGCAGCGAAACCCGTCCTTTTAAAACGTGTAAACGCTCGCTAATTTCAGAATAACGGACGATGGGGCCGGCAACCAGCTGCGGAAACATAACCACATAAGCGCCGAAAGAGATAAAGTTTCTTTCAGGCGGTACTTCACGCCAATAAACGTCGATGGAATAGCTCATCGATTGGAAGGTGTAAAAGCTGATGCCAAGCGGCAGCACCAAGTTATCTACCAGCGCAAAAGTACTGCCGAACAGCGTGTTGATGTTGGTGATGAAAAAGTTGAAATATTTGTAGTAAAAAAGCATTGCCAAGCTGCCGACAATTGATAATATAAGGAAAAATCGGCGTGCGTTAACGTTTTTATCAAAATAGCCGATAAACAGCCCACATAGATAGTTTATAAGGATAACCGCTATCATAATGGGGAAAAATCGCACTTCTCCCCAGCTGTAAAACACCAGCGAACAAATAAAAATGACGGTGTTTTTCAACTTTGGCGGGCTGATGTAATACAAGAGCAAGGTGATTGGTAAAAACCAAAACAAAAAGAGAACAGAGCTAAATAACATGGCTACCCTCACACTTTTATTTTTTAAAAAGTTATATAAAACAAGACTGCCGAAAGCAAATAAAAAACGGCAGTCTTATGTAATTGCATAGAGAAGCAAACTTTTATTTGTTTAAGATGGCGGCAATGGCGCTGTCTACTTGGGCTAGCCCGTCGTCAGTACCGCTGGCGTCCACCACATAGAGCACCAAATCATCTTTTGTTTCAATCCGTGCGTTTTGTGTGTTTAGCCGTGCCTGTTCAAACTCGGCGTAACGGTCGTCTTGTGCTTTGGTTTCCTTAAACACTTCAAGGTCTTGCGCTATTTGTGCACCGGTGCCGGCTTTTGCTTCAATAACAATAACTATGCCGCCGTTTTCGGTGGAAAGCTTTGATTCGGCGCCGGCAAAATTAACGATGTTGTCAGCGTCCACGCCGGCAGAGGTTAAATCAATCTCCATAACGTCAATTGTATCGCCAAGGCTTGCTGCGTCACTTAAAGAGCTTACGACAGCTTCTAAATCATGCTCTTGTGGGCTGGAGGCGGGCTGTGTAATAGCGCCATTTGAGCTGCTATCTTGAGGTGGTTCCTTGGTGCCACCACAAGCAACAAGTGCCAGCGAAAGAGTGAGCAAAACAAGTAGTGAAATTATTTTGTTTTTCATGTCATACTTCCTTTTAATGTAAATTGATGGTTTTTTGTGCCGCATTTGAATGACTATATAGTACCTCATTTTCTTGTTTTAAACAAGAGAAACGGCGGTGACGAAAAGGGAAATGCTCTGTTTCTGCGTTCATATTTCAGATTTAAATAAAATAAAAAAGAGCCCACAGTGGGCTCTTTTAAAGTAATCTTACCGTTCTTTAATGTTGTCAATTTGTATAAGCGTTTCATCGCCGTCTTGCATCGGTTTTTCAAGTGCTTTAAATAAAGCAATAAAACTTTCAGATGAGTAGGTGGCGCCTGCAATGGCGTCAACTTTTTCTATATCTTGTGTGTCCATATATTGGTTAATTAAGTCGGCGCTGAATTTTTCCGGGTACGTTTCCTGTACCGCTTCCATTTCTTTAGCGTAGTCAGCGTCGTTGTTGCGCAAATCATCTTGTTTGTTAACACCGTCAAAAACAATGTCACTAACGGTATTATTGGTAACGGTTATTTTCATAAAGCTTTTATAACCACGGCTGTCAAAGTCTTTAAATTCAGCCGAATAGGTACCATCTTTGTATGTGGAATTATTAGAACAGCCAATGAGCATTGCAATGGCTATTAATGACACACTTATTAACATTAAAAATTTCTTCATATATTCACCCACCTTTTACTGTTATAAACGTTGCCATATCATAGCATTATATTACAAGTTTTGTCAAATTACCGATAGGGGCACTAGGAAGATGTTTTTTACGCTTGACGCTTAGCCAATTAAAGCCTAAAATTAAGCCATGAATACAGTAAAGTTATCATACGGCAAACCCTTACGAATGACGCTGCTTTTAGCAGTTTGGCTGCTGGTTTTCACCACGCTGACGGCGTGCGGTGCAAAACCGCAGCAATATTCTCATGTTTCGTATGGGATGGATACCATCATTACGCAGGCCGCCTACGGCCCCAACGCAGAAGCCGCCATGCTTGAAGTGGAAAAGCAAATGAAGGCGTTTGAAGAAAACTTCACGTTGTTTGGTAAAGAAAGTGACATTGCGAAAATTAACGCCGCCGCCGGCAAAGCGCCGGTGACGGTGTCTGACGACACCCTTGAAATGCTGGACCTTTCGATGGCGCTTTCTGCCCAAAGTGAGGGGGCTTTTGCCGTTACCATTGGTCCTTTAACCAAGGCGTGGGGCATTACAACCGACGAGCCCACCGTCCCGACACAGCAACAAATAGACACGTTGCTGCCGCTGGTTGACGACAGCCAGCTAGAGCTGGCCGACGGCACTGCCTTTTTGCCTCAAGACGGCATGGCGCTTGATTTAGGCGGCATTGCCAAAGGCGCTTATTGTTCTGTAGCGGAAGATATTTATAATGAGTTTGACGTTGACTCCGCCATGATTTCCATCGGTGGCAACGTTTACGCGCGGGGCACAAAGCCCGACAGCACTCGCTGGAACATCGGTTTTAAAGACCCGCTGGGCGATGAAGACAGCTACATTGCCGCCTTTGAAATGCAAGATGAGGTCGTCGCTGTTTCGGGCGGTGACGAGCGTTTTTTTGAAGTTGACGGGTACCGTTATATCCATATTATCGACCCGCGCAACGGTTACCCCGTTGAAAGTGATATTGTGTCGGTCGGTGTTATCCACAAAGACGGTGCCATGGCGGATTTTTATTCCACCACTTTTTTTGTCTTGGGTAAAGAAAAAACCCTTGAATACATGCAAGACGACCAATTTAAAATTATTTTGCTTGATAAAGAAAATAATCTGTATGTTTCCGAAGTTCTACAACAAAGTTTTAAGTTAAAACAAGACAAAGCCGCTGACTACACGTTGCATTATATTAAGGAGGGCGCACAATGAAAGAAGGAGCCGCCCGCCGGGTTGCGCTAACCGGTATGCTTTTTGCACTGGCCATTGTTTTTAGTGTTTTTGAATCTATCATCGCACCGTTTTTCGGTTTGCCACCCGGTATTAAGCTGGGTCTTTCTAACATTGTTGTGCTTTTTGCACTGGTTTTTTTATCGCCAGGTGAGGCGTATCTACTGGTTATTTTAAAAGCCGCTTTTTCTTTGTTTTCACGTGGTGGCGTGGCGGGCGCGCTAAGCTTTGCCGGCGGCACCCTTTCTTTTGTGGTAATGCTGCTGCTGATGCTGCCAAAGAAAAGGCCCAGCTTACTGGTAACGTCCATACTGGGCGCGGTGATGCACAACGTGGGGCAGCTAGCGCTTTTTGCGGTGATTTTTGGCGCCTATTCGTTTAGCTATCTGCCAATATTACTGCTGTCCGGCATTGCGATGGGTAGCATTACGGCGCTACTGTTTAGAGCTCTTTTACCCTTTTTAGAGAGGATAGACCCCTCTGAAAGCACCATTGAGGAACGCCCCGAGCCGACTGAGGAGGAAGAAAAACCTGACAAAGAATAGAAACAGTTTTCTAAATTGAGTTAATGATACGTCTCTGTTGACCGTAGGCACTAAAGAGCGACGCTCTTTATGCTTAGCACTTTGACCAGCCATTTAATAGCTTATGTAGTAGTGAATATATTTAAATTAAAAGCAGCCCACAAGGAATTCCTTGTGGGCTGCTTTATGTGTTAGCAGTGTGTCTTTAATAAACGCCGACAAACTAAGTTATAGGTTTTTTGCTCTTTCAAGAACCGAACGGTTAAAGTTTTTCACTTTACGTTCATAGGTTTGTTTCATCAGGGGAGAGGTAATCATAAAATCTGCCGAGGCTTTATTGGTGGCAATGGGCACCTCATAAACCAAGGCAATGCGCAGCAACGCGCGAATGTCCGGGTCGTGCGGCTGGGCGGTTAGCGGGTCTGAGAAAAAGACAATCATATCCAGCTCGCCCTCAACAATTTTGGCGCCAATTTGCAAGTCGCCGCCGAGAGGGCCGCTGTTAAACCCACGTACCGGCAAGCCGGTGTAGTCGGTAATCATTTTGGCGGTGGTGCCGGTGCCGGACAAAAAGTGGTTGGAAAGCAGGTCTTTGTTCCAGTCGCACCAATCCAGCAGTTGCTGTTTTCTGCCATCATGGGCGATAAGAGCAATATTTTTCTGCTTACCGATTGAAAGTGTAATAAATTCTTTATCCATTAAGTGCCTCCATTCAACAAGTTAAAGTTTAGTCAGCCTCTACTTCAAACTTGCGAATTGCATTCAAATTTTCATTGGTTTGGTTGTGGATTTTCAGCTCAATAGGCTTATCTAAATCCAACGTGAAGATACCCATTAAAGAGCGGGCATCCAGTATGTATTTTCCAGAGATTAAATCAAACTCACCGTCTAAAGCAGACAGCGTTTTTACAAATTCCTGAACGGTTTTTGGGGTTGGTAACGATATAAGAACGGTTTTCAAAAAAACATCCCCTTTACTTTAATGAAAGCATGGTAAGTAAACCTATTAGTTTATTGCGTTGCGGTTTGAATTATCTACATTTTAACATACAAAATATTGTAAAACTAGCCACAAACTAGCAAAATGGCTAAGTTTTGGCTAAATTAGATGTGTATCTTGAACAACAAACCAGTTTATTGGTGATTGTGCCATCAAATTAAAATGGCGCGTTTAATAAAACACCAATATATGTTATGATATACTATGTTTGTATACTATATAAACAACACCCATATTTATATTAAATTTTTGAAGGAGAATAGATTTATGAGATATGAAGGAAACGTTTTTCGCCCACCCTCCGAAGCGCGCAGTTTACTGGTGCAGGCAACCATCGGTTGCGGCTGGAACAAATGCAGCTTTTGCTCAATGTACAAAGGGGAAGAGTTTAGAATCCGCAGCATTGGCGAGGTAGAGCGTGACTTAATCAAAGCGTCTGAACATCGTGACCGCTACCGCCGTATATTTTTATGCGACGGCAACGCCTTTGAAATTGATGCGGACCATTTAATTGAGCTGCTTGAAATTATTAACCAATGGTTCCCCAACATCGAGGCGGTGCGGGCGTACGGCGCCGCACGTGACGTGCTTTCTAAAACGCCGGAAGAGCTTAAAAAGATAAGAGAGCTCGGTTTTGATATGGTCTATATCGGGCTAGAGTCCGGTAACGATGAGATTTTAAGAATGTCCAACAAAGGGATGGACAGCCAAATGATGATAGACGCCGCTAAAATGCTAAAAGAAGCCGGGATAAAGCAATCGATAAGCATTATATCCGGTCTTGGCGGCGAAGAAATGTGGCAAGAGCACACCCTTGATACCGCCAAGGTTTTAAACGAAATGCAGCCGGAATACTTAGCGATGCTTGTGCTGGCGCTGACGACCGACGGCGAGCCCCTTTCCTTTAGACCCCGTGACTTGGGCAAAATTAAAATGCCAAGCGGCGAGTTAGTGCGCAAAGAAATGATTTTGTTGTTGGAGAATCTGAAGCTGGATGACTGCTACTTTTCCAGCGCCCATGAATCCAACTATCTTAACGTACGCGGGCACCTGCCGCAAGACCAAGCAGCACTTATTAAAGCGCTGGAGAACACCACCGTTCGTTAAAAAGAGAAACCCATCTACAATCTGATACTTTGTAGATGGGTTTTTAGGTTAATCTTTTATATATTTCAAATAATCGGCGTAGCCTTTTGCAGGCATTTGTCCTTTGGGAATAAATTCCAGCGCGGCGCCGTTAATGCAATAGCGCAACCCGCCACGTGTTTTGGGTCCGTCTTCAAAAACATGGCCTAAGTGTGCGTCGCCAATGCGGCTCCGTACTTCGGTGCGCAGCATACCGTGGGAGCGGTCGGTTTTTTCAAGCAAGCTGTTGTTGTTAATGGGCGCCGTAAAAGATGGCCAGCCACAGCCGGCGTTGTATTTGTCGCTTGAAACAAATAGCGGCTCGCCCGTTGTAATGTCAACATAAATGCCGGCGTCATACTCATCGTCGTACTCGTTGCTGAAAGGCGGCTCGGTGGCGCTGTTCTGCGTCACGTCATACTGTAAAGGGGTAAGCCTTTCGCTTAAGTTGGGGTGGCGGCTGTAGTTTGTTGCCGTCGCCACGTCTTGCATTAGCTGCGCCGGGATGTGGCAGTAGCCCTGTGGGTTGTTAGCTAAGTAGTTTTGATGGTATGCCTCCGCTGTGTAATAATTTTTAAGCGGGTCGACAGCGATTTGTAGCGGTTTGTCATATTGCTTTTGCAGTGTTTCAATTTCATTGTGAATAACTGGCAGGTCATCTATATCATTATAGAAGATAGCGCTGCGGTACTGCGTGCCAACATCGCCACCTTGACGGTTAAGCTGTGTTGGGTCGATGGACTTGAAAAAGTTTTTAAGCAAAAAAGAAAGTGATAATTGGGTGGGGTTGTAGGTAGTGCGAACTGTTTCGGCAAAACCGGTAGAGCCGGTGCACACCTCTTCATAGGTTGGGTTTGCTATTTTGCCATTGGCGTAGCCAACATCGGTTTCAACAACGCCGGGTAATTCATCTAAATAGGCCTGGGTGCCCCAAAAGCAGCCACCGGCAAGCCAAATTTCTTTTGTTTGGTTGTGCGTATGGTTCATATCAATAGCTCCTTTCAAAGGATTATTTGTAATTTCAGTATCTTCGTTTATAATATTAAGTATACCAAATAATTATGAATTTTTTGCAACATTTACCCTAACAGATAGAATTTTAACAAAAGATACTTATTTACAGCAAACGTAGCAACGGAGGTACATGTGGAACATATTTTTATAGTAAACCCCATCGCAGGGCAGGAAGATTCAGCACGTAAGATGGTGCCTTACATACATGAGGCGGCGGCAAATTGCGGCATCACCGCCATTACCGAGGTGACAAAAGCCCCGCTGCACGCGGCACAAATTGCCCGTAAATACAGCGAGACGGGGCGCCCGGTGCGGTTATACGCTGTGGGTGGTGACGGCACTTTGAACGAGCTTTTTTCCGGCGCTTATCAGCATAAAAACGCCGAAGTAGCCAGCGTGCCTTGCGGTAGTGGTAACGATTTTGTGCGCACCTTTGGCGAAGTAAACCAATTTTTAGACATTGAGGACCAAATTAAAGGGCAAGCCGTTGACATTGACCTGATGCAGGTGAATGACGGTGTTTCCGCCGCGATTACGTCAACCGGTTTAGATGCCGAGGTGGCGTACAACATACCGAAATACCGCCGCTTTCCCATGTTGGGTGGCACCATGGCGTACAACATATCTATTATCGAACGGGTGCTTAAACCTCTTGGCAAAGAGCTGAGGGTAACCATAGACGGTGAAGTGGCAGAAGAAGACAACTTTCTTATTGCCACCGTTTGCAATGGCAAAACATATGGTGGGGGATATATTGCGGCGCCGATGGCGGACGTACAGGACGGCACCCTTGAAGTAATACTGGTTAAAAAGGTAAGCCGTTTAAAAATCGCCGCTATTATCGGTAAATATAAAAACGGACGCCACATCAAAAACGGCAAAGTAGATCCGCGTTATAATAAGGTAATAAAATACTATAGGGCAAAAGAAGTGAAAATTGAGCCGATAGGCGACGAACCCTTTATTTTGAATGTGGACGGTGAGTGTGGGCCGGATAACATTTTAGATGTAAAGGTGCTGCCGCAATCTGCACGTTTTGTTTTACCGGCCTCTATGTACACCAAATTTGACAATAAATATTAGCGAAAAGACGAAAGTTTTGCGCCTGAACAGATAATTTGACAATATTTACAATAAGTCCTTGATTTTTTCTCAACAAAAAGCTAAAATAGATACATTAGCACTTGACGGGTTAGAGTGCTAAACCACCAACCTGTCAATAAAACCAAAACAAAAAGGAGAACGTCAAGATGAAATTAAAACCTCTAGCAGACCGTGTCATTGTAAAAATGATTGAAGCTGAAGATAAAACCAGCGGAGGCATTATTTTGCCCGGTAGCGCCCAAGAGAAACCACAAGTGGCGGAAGTTGTTGAAGTAGGCCCCGGTGGCTTGGTTGATGGTAAAGAAATTGAAATGGTTCTTAAAAAGGGTCAAAAAGTAATTGCCAGCAAGTTTGCCGGCAACGAAGTTAAAATTGACGAAGAAGAGTTTACCATCATGCGTCAAAGTGACATTTTGGCAATTGTAGAAGACTAATTGTACCGCAACAATAATTATTTAAGGAGACAAAACACAAATGGCAAAATTGATTAAATATGGCGAAGAAGCCCGCAAGTGCTTATCTGCCGGCATCGACCATTTAGCTGACACCGTAAGAATTACGCTTGGCCCCAAAGGCCGCAACGTTGTGCTGGGCAAAGTTTATGGCCCACCCACCATCACTAACGACGGCGTTACCATTGCGCAAGAAATTGAATTGGATGACCCGTTTGAAAACATGGGCGCGCAACTGGTTAAAGAAGTTGCCACCAAAACCAACGACATCGCAGGCGACGGCACCACCACCGCAACTGTTTTGGCGCAAAGCATGGTTCGCGAAGGTATGAAAAACATTGCCGCCGGCGCAAACCCTATGGATGTTAAGCGCGGTATTCAGCAAGCTGTTGACGTAGCCGTTGCAGAGCTGAGAGCCAAAAGTGAAAATGTTAAAGGCAGTAAAGACATTGAGCGTGTTTCAACCATTTCAGCGGGCGACCCTGAAATTGGCAAACTCATTGCCGAAGCGATGGAAAAAGTAACCGCCGACGGCGTTATCACCGTTGAAGAAAGCAAAACCGCAGACACCTACACCGAAGTGGTTGAAGGTATGCAGTTTGACCGTGGTTATGTAACCCCTTACATGGTTACCGACACCGAGAAAATGGAAGCCATTATTGATGATGCTTACATTTTAATCACCGACTCTGAACTGAACTCGGTTCAACCGTTGCTGCCGCTTTTAGAAGAAGTGGTACAAGCGGGCAAGAAACTTGTAATCATTGCTGAAGAAATAGATGGCGAAACGCTGTCGACGTTGATTGTTAACCGCCTGCGCGGCACCTTTACCACTGTTGCCGTTAAAGCACCCGGTTATGGCGAACGCCGCAAAGAAATTATGCAAGACATTGCGACGCTCACCGGCGGTCAGCTTATTTCTGAAGACCTGGGCATTCCTCTAGAAGATGCCACCTTGGATATGCTTGGCCGTGCCGACCAAGTGAAGGTGACCAAAGAAAACACCACCATTGTTGGCGGACAAGGCGATAAAAAGAAAATTGAAGACCGCGTACATCACATTCGCAACGAGATTGAAACATCCACCAGCGAATTTGATGAAGAGAAAAACCAAGAACGTCTTGCCAAAATGGCAGGCGGCGTTGCGGTTCTTCGTGTTGGCGCAGCCACCGAAGTTGAAATGAAAGACAAAAAAATCCGTATTGAAGACGCCCTCTCGGCAACCAAGGCGGCCGTTGAAGAAGGTATTGTACCCGGCGGCGGCGTTGCCCCGTTAGAAGTTTCTGAAGCGGTTGAAAAACTGGTTGACGATTTACACGGCGACGAAAGAACCGGTGCGCTCATCGTATTGAAAGCACTTGAATCGCCGCTGCGTCAAATTGCTGATAACGCCGGTCTTGAAGGCAGCGTTATTATTGAAAAAATCCGTAACAAAGGCGAAAGAAACTACGGTTTTGACGCTCAAAAAGAAGAATACTGCGACATGATCGAAGCCGGTATTGTCGACCCGACTAAAGTAACACGCTCTGCGCTTGAAAACGCAGCGTCGGTTGCGTCGATGGTTATTACCACCGAAAGTGTTGTCGCCCAAGAGCCTGAAGAAATGCTCGGCGGCGGCGGTGCCCATCAAATGCCCACACCGGGTGGCGGCGGTATGGACGGCATGTATTAGTTTTAATAGCAATAATTGCTTTAAAGGAAGCTTGGGATTCCCAAGCTTCCTTTTTTGTTTATTAATTTAGATTCATTTTTTTGATTGCTCTTATATATAAGGTAATAGATAGTGGCGATAAGAAAACCACTGTGCTCTGATTGCAATTAAATCACTTTTAGATAAATAATATACACGAATTTGTCGAAGCATCGGGAATCGAAGTTGTTAATTAATTATCTATTAAAAAACTATCATTTTGGGCTTGTAATATTTATTTTTATCTTGTATAATAGCATACGCAGCGGCAGGGGAGTAACACTTCGTTACACATTCTCCTTCACTGCTATCACCGTTCTCAACAGCGGCAGACAGAAAACATAATTTAAAAAGTTTTCAAAACCGCTTGACAAACCAGAGTACAGGTGATAAGATAGTATGGCACCCTTGAGAGAGGGAGCACACTGGACCTTGAAAATTAAACAATATTAAGCAAGCTTAAAGGACCCTTTTG
>CAYZSR010000027.1:0-238 GCA_964479715.1 uncultured Oscillospiraceae bacterium
CCTCGATACAAGATGCCTAAAGAAAGGGAATGATGACATTATGGCTCAAACAAGAAAAACTGTAATTGCCGGTAACTGGAAGATGAACCAAACCATTAAGGAAACCAATGCACTGCTTAACGTGCTTATCCCCGCGGTGCAAGACGCCACCTGCGACGTGGTTCTCTGCGTACCGTTTACCGATTTACCCGCAGCCACCGAAACGGCCAACGGCAGCAACGTGCAAATTGGTGCACAA
>CAYZSR010000027.1:248-6630 GCA_964479715.1 uncultured Oscillospiraceae bacterium
ACAAAACATTCACTACGAAGCGAGCGGCGCCTACACCGGCGAAATTTCCGCCGCCATGTTGCAAGAGCTTGGCGTTACCCACGCTATTGTGGGGCACTCAGAACGGCGCCAATACTTTAATGAAACCGACGAAACGGTTAACAAGCGTGCCAAAGCCGCTGTTGCCGCCGATATCACCGCCATTGTTTGCGTGGGTGAAAGCTTAGAGCAGCGGGAGCAAGGCGTCACCACCGAGCTGGTGCGCATGCAAACAAAAATGGCGCTTGCCGGCATCACCGCCGATGAGATGAAAAAAGTTATCATCGCTTATGAGCCCGTCTGGGCTATCGGCACTGGGCGAACCGCCACAGCGGACCAAGCGCAAGAGGTGTGCAAAGCCATTCGTGATTTGCTTGTCGAGCTGTACGGCAAAGAAGTTGCCGATGCCACCACCATTCAATACGGCGGCAGCATGAACGCCGAAAACGCCGAAGAACTGCTGGCAAAACCGGACGTAGACGGCGGTTTAATTGGCGGCGCCAGCTTGAAAGCAAAAGATTTTGCCACCATTATTGACGCGGCAAGCAAATAAACATTTTTTATTCGTAGGTATATTCTACTGATACAGTTAAAATGGTAAACTCATTTTGTATTATTATGAAAGGGGAGACAGACGTGTTTAGCCAGTGCATCAAGGGCAATTTAATGCGCTTGTTTCACCATTTTGTAACCTATCAAAAGCACGCTTATTTATAAAGAAATGCTCAGGGCGGTTTTGCCCTGAGCATTTTTGTTTGTAATTCTTGGTTGTAGATAAGGCTTGTGAACTTACCGTAGATACCCACACTCAACGGCTTGCGTGTTAAATAGCCGGCATATGAAGATGGTTTCTGCGATAAATAAATAGCCTATTGTTAAAGCAAATATCTCATAGCCTGTGTGCCTTTCTATACCGCGCCGGCGTGGTTCCGCTAAATTCTTTAAAAACGGTGTGAAAATAGTTTTGTGAAGCGTATTTAAGCAGCTGAGAAATATCCAGAATGGTTTTGTCGGTTGCTACCAGCAGGTATTGCGCCTCTTTTATCTTTTGCTCGTTAATGTAAACAGCAAGGCTTTTGCCACTTTCTTTTTTGAAATGATGGCTCAGATAGCCGGCGCTCAGCCCGATGGAAT
Organism: uncultured Oscillospiraceae bacterium; assembly: GCA_964479715.1. Classification (GTDB taxonomy): domain Bacteria; phylum Bacillota; class Clostridia; order Oscillospirales; family Ruminococcaceae; genus JAAYCI01. Next base: position 1,401 of record CAYZSR010000027.1, read on the forward strand.
TTGCTATTTGCGGCACCGTTATTTTGTGGTAAATATGCCGCGTAATATAATCACTTGCCGCTTGCACAATGCTGGAATCGCTGGTGAGCTCTTTTAAGCTTTGCACACGGGCGGCGTAATCCACAAGCATGGTAAACAGCAACTCTTCAACGGCTTGGTAGCTTTGCAGGTTCTCCATCTCTTGCAGGTACATATCCGACACTGACATGGCAAGCTCATAATCCATTCCGCCGCGCACCGCCGCCCGTGAAGCAATGGTGGCGGAGGCAATGAAGATGTTTTTTTGTGCCCGCAAATAGTCATGAGCGACGATGCCACGGTCGCCCGCCAGTTGACTATTTTCTTGCATAAGGGCGGCAACCGCCCACGCCCGCCCCTGCACAATGCTGGCGATAATCATATTTTCAAACTGCTGTGAACCGTGAACGAATAAATCATCATCGTCCTCCGGCTGCAGTTTAAGCGGGTTAAAATCTTCCGCCCTTTTTCTTGTTCCACCGAAGCGTACCGCCAGCACCGCTAAAAAATTGATGTGGCGCTGCATACCTTCTTTTAAGCGGGTGCGCTGCGACGTATCGGCGGCGGGGGCTGCCTTTGGCAAAGCAGTGCCTGTAGCGGGTGGCGCGCCTACAAAAAGCGGGCCACATATAACATAGCTGCCATCTGCCGCCCAGCGGGTAACGCCAAAGACAACGTCATTTTCAATAACAAGGGCTTTATTCAGCTCAAATGTATCGATGGCGGGCTCAATATATCTTTTGAAAAAAGTGATTTGTATGTCGCTGCAACCGGTCTGAAAGGTTATTTCATTTTCGGCGTAGCCAATAAGCGGTAGCCTCGCCGCTTGGCTGTAATAGTGTAATATATCTTGCATAATGTGCCACCCTGTTTAATAAACATTAAAATAACATACTGTATCCAAGAATATTGGAATACCATAAACTGTTAATATAGTATAATAATAGTGAACATTTAACAAGAGTATAAGTGAATTTACATAAAAAGAGGGCAATTAACCGCTTTCTAGCGCAAAAAATTATAAAAAGTAAAATTTCATCCGGCACCCAGTGCGTCCGCTGTTATTTTCAGGAAGGTTGATACTTATGGCAAGCACCGATAACAATAGAACGTTACGTTTTGACAGCGTCATCAGCCAAATGACGTTGCAAGAAAAAGCGTCGCTGATGTCCGGCGAGAACTTTTGGAATACGAAATCGCTCAAGCGGCTTGGCGTCCCGTCAATCATGTTAACAGACGGCCCGCACGGGTTGCGCAAACAGGGCGGCAAATCAGACCACCTTGGGCTGCACAACAGCGTTCCCGCCACCTGTTTTCCAACGGCGGCAACCCTTGCCAACAGCTGGGATAAAACGCTGCTGCATGAGGTGGGCGAGCGCCTCGGCACCGAGGCGGCACACGAAGAGGTAAGCGTTGTACTGGGGCCCGGGTTGAACATTAAGCGCAACCCCCTTTGCGGCAGAAACTTTGAATACTTTTCAGAGGACCCGTACTTAGCCGGCAAAATGGCGGCACAGATGGTGCAGGGGATTCAAAGCCGGGGCGTTTCCGCCTGCCCCAAACACTTTGCCGTTAACAGCCAAGAAACACGGCGCATGCTGGTGGATGAAGTGGTCGATAAACGGGCGCTGCACGAGATATATCTTGAGGGATTTCGCTACGCTATAGAAGAAGGCGGCGCCGATACCATTATGACGTCTTACAACAAGGTAGGCGGCTATTACGCCAACGAGAACGACTACTTGCTGCAAACCATTCTGCACGACGAATGGGGCTTTGACGGCCTTGTCGTAACCGACTGGGGCGGCAACAACGACCGTGTTAAAGGCTTAATTGCCGGCAACACCCTTGAAATGCCCGCCACCAACGGCATGACCGACCAAGACATTGTAAGCGCGGTGCAAGACGGCACGCTGTCTGAAGTGCTATTGGATAAACGGGTGGACACCTTTCTATCCATTGTCGATAAATATAAAACAGAACAACGAAGCAAGCCGGAATTTTCTAAAGAAGCGCATCACCAATTTGCTACCGACGCCGCTTGCCGTTCGGCGGTGCTGCTGAAGAATGATGATAACACGCTACCGCTGACCGATACCGACAAACGCGTTGCCGTTATTGGCGATTTTGCCGAAACGCCGCGCTATCAAGGGGCGGGCAGTTCGCTTATTAACCCCACCTTTTTAGACAGTGCGCTTGAAGCGCTGAAAGCCGGCCCGTTAACCGTCAGTGGTTTTGAAAAGGGCTTTAAGCGGCTCGGCAAAAAAAGTGGCCGCCTGCAAAACAAAGCCGTTAACTTAGCGCGACGCAGCGATGTGGTGCTGCTGTTTTTAGGGCTGGACGAAAGCCGCGAGGCGGAAGGGGTAGACCGCCCCGACATGCGCCTTGCGCAAAACCAGCTGGATTTATTTAACGCGGTAAACGCCGTAAACCAAAACATTGTAGTGGTGCTGGCGGGCGGCTCGCCGGTAGAACTGCCGTTTATTGATAAAGCCAAAGCGGTTTTGCACGTTTACCTGCCGGGGCAGGGCGGCGGCGCCGCCACCGCAAAACTGCAAACGGGGCAATACAACCCCGGCGGCAAATTGGCGGAAAGCTATACTTATTTTTACGCCGACGTACCCTCCGCTAACGATTACCCCGGCGGGCAGCTTACCGCCAAACACAAAGACAGCCTTTACATCGGCTACCGTTATTATGACAGCGCCGGCAAAGAAGTGCTTTTCCCCTTTGGCTACGGGCTTAGCTACACCACCTTTGAATACAGCCATCTTGAAGTAAGCGAAGAAGCGGTGGCTATTACGATAACCAACACCGGCAAGGTGGCGGGCGAAGAGATAGTGCAGCTTTATGTTAAAGCGGAAGAAAGCGCTGTTTTCCGCCCCGAGAAAGAGCTGAAAGGGTTTGCCAAGATGATGCTGGAGCCGGGGCAAAGTGAAAAGATAACCATTCCTCTGGATGCGCACGCTTTCGCCTTTTACCACACCGAAGAGCAGCGCTGGGTTAAAGAAACAGGGCGCTATACCGTGATGGCGGCGGCTTCGTCGAGAGATATCCGCCTGAAAGAAACGTTCTATATCACCGGTGAAGTGGTGGCGTCCCCTTACGATGAAGCGCGGCTACCCAGTTATTATTCCGCCAACATACAGAACGTGTCCGACGATGAGTTTGAGGCGCTGCTTGGCGAAAAATTGCCACCCGCCATGTGGGACACCGATAAGGTGCTTGGCTATAACGATATTATCGAGCAAGGTGAAAACGCCGGTCGCTTCGGGCGGTTTTTAGTTCGCCTTATCTGGTGCTTGCATCGATTTTTATATAAAATCGGCAAGCCTATTTTATCCAACAACGTTATCTTCGCCTTGGGTTTGCCATTTCGCAGCGTGGCGCGTATGTCTGGCGGCATGGTCAACATGGCGATGTTAGACGGCATTCTATTAATGGTAAACGGGTACTTTTGGAAAGGGCTCGGCACCTATATAAAAGCTGGCAGAGCCAAACGAAAAGAAGAAAAACAATCAAAAAAGCACTCTGAATAATCGGCTCAATAAAATTAAGGAGATTTGAGAATGTCTACAAGAAAAGAACGCAAAAAGAGAATTGTAGAGCAAGTGGCTGCTGACAAGCAGGCACTAAAAGAGCGCAAAGCAGAAATTAACGCGCTACCGCCCGACGAAAAGAAAGCCGCTAAAAAAGAAATAAAGGCCGAAAAGAAAGCCGCTAAAAAGGCACGTAAAGCAGACATAAAAGCGATGCCCAAAGCGGAACGCAAAGAGGCAAAGCGGCACGACCGCGTTTACCGCAAAGTGAAAAACCGCCCACGCCGCGCCATTGTGTGGACGGCTGTGCTGCTTTTAGTTGTCTTTTTAGGCGTTAACTTCGGGCCCGTTGTTGCCGATTTTGGCAAGCTGTTCAGCCTGGAGCTTGTAACCGATACGCCCGAAGGCGAAGCGGCGCGTGAAAACGGCAAGATTGTTGCCACCGAAATTGCCGACGAAGGCATTGTACTGGTTAAAAACGAAGACAACTCACTGCCATTGAAAGACGCCACCGTCAACGTTTTCAGCTTGGCGTCTACCCACATCCGTTACGGTGGGGGCGGCTCCGGCGGCGCCGACCAATCGCGCGCTATTGATTTGTATGAAGGGCTTGAAAACGCCGGTATTGAATACAACGATGAATTGCACGCGCTGTATATGGACCACGAAAGCAACCAAGAACAAAAAGAAAGCACCGGCTTAATGCAGGTGGTTTCATCCATGGTGGGCGGCACCGACACCGACGAGCCGACCATAGACTATTTAACCGACGACGTGATTGAAAATGCCAAAGACTTTTCAGACAATGCCATCATCGTGCTGGCAACAGAAGGCGTTGAAGCGTCGGACTTTGAAAAAGAAGAACTGCGCTTAACCCCCAACAAGATAGATTTAATTGAAGCGGTCACTGATAATTTTGACAACGTTATTATCATTATCAACGCCGGCAACACCATGGAACTGGGCTTTGTTGAAGAATACCCCAGCATTAAATCGGTTCTTTGGATGGGTACCCCCGGCCCTTACGGGTGCGATTCGCTGGGCAGGGTGCTAAGCGGCGACGTAAACCCTTCCGGCCGTTTGATTGACACCTACGCTTATGAAATTGACAGCAACCCCGCCAGCGTAAACTTTGGCGATTACCCGTACAACAACATAGACGGCATGAGCTTTATTAACTATAACGAGGGTATTTACATCGGCTACCGTTATTATGAAACCTTTTATGAAGACGACGAAGCCGGCTACCAAAAAGCGGTGCAATACCCCTTTGGCCACGGCTTAAGCTACACCGATTTTGAATGGGCCATTAGCGACCACACCTTTGACGCCGATACGATGACAGTGGATGTCGACGTTGAAAACGTTGGCGACGTTGCCGGCAAAGACGTGGTGCAGCTGTACTATTCCGCCCCGTACATTCAAGGTGGCGTTGAAAAATCCGCCATAGAACTCGCCGGTTACGCCAAAACCAAACAGCTTGAACCGGGCGAAACTGAAACGGTAACCATCACTTTTGCCACGCGCGACATGGCGTCTTACGATATGAACGACAAAGAAGCCTTTGTGCTGGACGCCGGCAACTATGAGATAAAGCTTGGCAAAAACGTGCATGACATTGTTGACGTGTTGGGCTACGACGTTGAAGAAACAATTATTTACGACACCGACGA
>CAYZSR010000027.1:6640-16897 GCA_964479715.1 uncultured Oscillospiraceae bacterium
ATTGAAAACCAATTTGACTACGCCGCCGGCGATTTAACCTACCTTTCAAGAGATGATTGGGACGGCACCTACCCGGATAACAGCGATTTAAGTTACGACGCCGCATCCGACGTGGTTGAAAACGCCGAAAAAGAGATTCCTGCCGAAGAAGGCGAACTACCCACCTTTGAAGCGGACAACGGCATTAAACTGGAAGAACTGAAAGGGCTTGACTACGACGACCCCAAATGGGAAGACTTTTTGGATCAGTTTACCCTCAACGAAATGCGCGATTTATTCTTAGATGGCGCCTACAGCACCACCGAAATTGAAAGACTGGGCATACCGCAAGCCATTCTGCTGGATGGGCCCGCCGGCATCAACTTCTTCTTTGGCAACATCACGGCGGCGTCTTACCCCACCGAAGTGGTTATTGCCTCCACATGGAACGACGAACTTGCCTATAAAATGGGCGACGCCGTTGGGAAAGAAGCAAAAGCCTACGGTGTTGAGGGCTGGTACGCCCCCGGTATGAACCTGCACAGAACCCCGCAAGGCGGCAGAAACTTTGAATACTTCTCTGAAGACCCGCTGCTTTCCGGCAAAATGAGCTCGGCTATGGTGCAAGGCGCGCAAAGCCATGATATTTTGGTCTTTATGAAGCACTTTGCACTAAACGACCAAGAAACCAACGCGCGCTCCGGCATTTATGTTTGGGCGAACGAGCAAGCCATTCGTGAGCTGTATCTGCGTCCCTTTGAGATAACCGTTAAAGAAGGCGACGTTACCGGTGTTATGTCCAGCTTTGTGCACATGGGTTACAAATGGTGCGGCGGCAACCCGGAGCTTTTAGAAAACGTACTGAGAGATGAGTGGGGCTTTGTTGGCACCGTTACCACCGACGCTGTTTTAGGCAGCTTTATGGACGTTAACGAAGCGGTACGCTACGGCAATGATTTAATGTTGGACGTAGCCCCCACTATGAACACCCGCTACTTTAAAAAGCTGTACAAAAAAGACCCGGTTGGCATTGCCAACGGCTTGAGAGACCGCGTACACAACATCTGCTATTCGCTGCTTCAAACCAACCTGTTTCAATAGCGTTTAGCGCAACACACACTTTATTAAAGCCCCTTTGCAGACCGTTGCAAAGGGGCTTTTGTCTTTACTTTTTGTTGAGTAGCCCGTAAAATTAACATAGACAAGTGAATAGATTGTGGCTGTCAGGTGAAAAAGAAAGAGGCATTAATGAAACATTACGGCGCACAGCAATTGGATGTGTTGGCAGAAAGGTACCCCGGCTTAAGTGGCTGTTTGCCGGATGTTGCGGTGGCGATAGAAACGTTGATTGAAAGCTATGCTGCAGGGCATAAAACCCTTATTTGTGGCAATGGGGGAAGCGCCGCCGATGCAGACCATATGGTGGCGGAGCTGATGAAGTCTTTTCATCAGCCGCGGGCGGTGCCGCACTCTTTCAGCGTGCGCCTAAATAAACTGTACGATGGTAACACGGCGCAATACCTATCGGCACATCTTCAGGGTGCACTGCCGGCGATAAACCTTGCCAGCCACACCGCGTTTTTAACGGCGTACGCCAACGATGTAGCGGCAGACATGGTGTTTGCCCAGCAGGTATACGGCTACGGTAAAAAAGGAGACACGCTGTTTTGCCTTTCCACCAGCGGCGCCAGCCAAAATGTGATTTACGCGGCGCAGGTTGCAAAAGCAATGGGCATGGATGTGCTTTCAATGACGGGCGCCGATGAATCGGCGCTGCAATCCCTCAGCGATGTAAACATAGCGCTGCCCTCGCAGGCGATACACCACATTCAAGAAATGGGCGTTGCCGTTTACCACACCATCTGCCTTGCGCTGGAAGATTTCTTTTTTGGCAATAAAGAGTAACTTATTTTAGTAGCGGTAATATAGGCGCTTAGCACCAATGAGTGTAGGCGCTCTATGCGTTTATAAGTTTTGTTATAGTCGGTTTTATAAGTCTTGTTATTTAGCAAAAGATGAAAATAATAACCGCCAACCAAAGCGGTTAGCTGAAAAAGTGACAGCAAGTATACGTGCTTAAATTTAATAAAGTAAAGACAGCCGCCGGAAATAAATACCGGCGGCTGTTATAGTTTGCTATATTATCCAAAAAATAGCGAGATATTTAATCAGAAAGAAAAAGAGGGAGTTTGTCTGCAAGGCTAGCGGTTTGTTTCTGCCACTTCTTCCAAATGGCCGTATTTATCCATTACATCTTGTAGTGTTACACTGTCCAGATAGTTGTTCACGGCGTCGTCCAGCCCGCGCCACACCTCGGTGGCAATGCAGCGGCTAGAGCGCTCGCAGTCCGGGTGAGAGGTCTCTAGGCAGACAACCGGCGCGGTGTCTCCTTCGGTGGCGCGTACAATGTCTCCAACGGTGTAACCGGCAAGGGGCTTTGCCAATTTATAGCCGCCTTTGTAGCCCCGCGCCGAGATGAAAAAACTGTCTCGGTTTAAGAGCATCATTATTTGGTCAAGGTAATTTTTAGAGATACCTTGCCGCTGTGCCACGTCATTCAAAGAGATAAACTCGTCGCCGTCGTGCTGTGCCAAATCAATCATAACCCGTAAGGCGTAACGGCTTTTTGTTGAAAGTTTCATAACGCACCCTCATTTTTAATATTTTTATTGACATAATTCTTTATATCTATTATACTATACTTATAAAACTTATCAAGTTACTAAGTAATGAACAATCGTGGAGGTTTATAATGAAAGTATACGCAGATAATGCGGCTACCACACAAATAAATGAAGAGGCACTGCAAGCCATGTTGCCTTATTACCAAACCCATTACGGCAACCCTTCCAGCGTGCACGCCCCCGGGCGCGCGGCAAAAAAAGCCGTTGTTGAAGCGCGTGAAGTGGTGGCGAAAGCACTTGGCGCATCCGCTGAAGAAATCTATTTTACCAGCGGCGGTACTGAGGCAAACAACTGGGTGTTAAAAAGTGTTGCCAAAACGCAAGGGAAAAAAGGCAAACGGCATCTTATTTCCACCACCATAGAGCACCCTTCCGTTTTAGAAGTGCTAAAAGAGCTGGAAAAAGACGGCTTCACCGTTACCCTCATCGATGTGGATGAAGACGGGGTGGTGCAACTGAACGCCCTTGCCGATGCCATTACCGATGACACGGCGCTGGTTAGTGTGATGTACGCCAACAATGAGATTGGCACGGTGCAGCCCATTGCCGAGATTGGTGAAATATGCCACCGTAACGGCGTGCTTTTACACACCGACGCGGTGCAGGCGGTGGGCGCACTGGCGATTGATGTAGAAGAAGAGAACATTGATTTTCTCTCGCTCTCTGCCCATAAATTTCACGGACCGAAAGGGGTGGGTGCGCTGTATGCCCGCAAAGGCACCCGCCTAGCCGGCTACCTTAACGGTGGGGCGCAGGAAAGCAAAAAACGCGCCGGCACCGAAAATGTGCCCGGTATTGTCGGCATGCAGGTGGCACTTGAAAACGCGCTTGCAACAAGAGAAGAAGCCGCGCGGCGCATTACCGCTCTGCGCGATGAACTGGCAAACGCGTTAACGGCAATGCCCCGCACACGGCTGAATGGGCACAAAGAAAAAAGGCTGCCCAACATCGTTAACGTTTCTTTTGAAGGCATTGAAGGGGAGGGCTTATTGCTGCTTTTAGACATGGCGGGTATCAGCGCCTCGTCCGGCTCGGCGTGCTCGTCCGATTCCCTAGAGCCAAGCCACGTTTTACTGGCCATCGGCCTGCCGCATGAGATTGCGCACGGCTCGCTGCGCCTTTCGCTTGGTAGCGACACAACGCAGCAAGATATAGATTATTTAATTGAAACCATTCCGCCGATGGTGGAACGGCTACGCGATATGTCCCCGCTGTGGGAAAGCATCAATAAAGGAGCCTAATTATGTATAGCGAAAAAGTAATGGAACATTTCTCCAACCCCAGCAACGTGGGCAAATTAGAAGACGCCAACGGCGTGGGGGAAGTTGGCAACGCCCGCTGTGGTGACATTATGAAAATGTACCTAAAAATAGAAAATGACGTGATTGAAGACGTTAAATTTAACACTTTCGGTTGCGGCGCCGCCATTGCAACCAGCTCGGTTGCAACAGAACTGATTAAAGGCAAAACTGTTGATGAGGCGCTGGCGTTAACCAACAAAGAAGTGGTAGACGCGCTGGGCGGCTTGCCTAAAATGAAGGTGCACTGCTCGGTGTTGGCAGAAGAAGCGGTTAAAGCCGCCATTGCAGATTACCGTGACAAAACCGACGAATAATTTCAATTTAAAATACCATTATTTAATGGTGGCACAATTGCATCCTATTTATATAGACAAACCAATTCTTCTTAGAACCACCATAATAATGAGGCCGGCTGTTAAAACAGCCGGCCTTCTTTTTGTGCCTAACAATGGGTGGCGTCAAGGTGGCGTTTGTCGGCATGGGCGCCGGGTGCGGTTGCCTAAAAAACAATGACCGCCAGTTTTTAAAAGAGAAATGGTAGGATTATTTTAAAACAGCCCCGTCTTTTAATATCATTTGCTACACGCGCAAGGGTATTTTTATCGATACGATGGATCTTCACGGAGTTATCACACAATAAAGAGTGAGTCTTGCTGTAATTGTGATAAAATGATTGCAATATACAAAATTTTAGCGCCGTGATTAATAAACAACAGCGTAATGCCCAAGACATCGTAATGGTGCAGTTTATTTCCGCCGCCAAATGAAACAAAGCAAATCATACAAAAACTTTCCTAAAAAAGCAGAAACAATATACTATTTATACAAAATAAACAACCTGCTACACTGTAAACAGAGAATGATACGGAGGACCCTATGGAACAACGTGCCATTAAAATAATGTCTTTACTGGTGGATTTTAACCGCCCCGTTCCCTTTCATTATTTAATGCAACGCTTTAGCGTAACAGACAGAACCATCCGGTACGATTTACAACGTATCGACGCTTGGCTTGCAGAGCTTGCGCTGCCTGCTTTAATCCGTGGCAGCCACGGCATTGCGTATAAAGCCGACGAAGAAACCAAAATGCAAACGCGCAAACAACTGAAAGAACTGTCTGAAGACCGCAACATTTTAACGTTGGACCAGCGCCGCCGCCTTATCGCGCTGGAGCTTTTGTTCGGTGCCGATTTTACCACCTTTGACTATCTGGCGGAGAAGTTTGACGTAAGCCGTTCCACCATTGTGAACGACGTGAGCGACATACGCCAAAGCATAAGCGGGCAGGTAAAAATAGCCGGCTACCCTAGAAAGGGCATTCGCGCAGAGGGGTCGGAGTTAGATATTCGGCACACCTTTATTCAGCTATTGCTTGAGATGGTTTCACTGAATGAAATGGTAGACTATTTATTTTTAGAAAGCGGGCGCCCAACCTGCGTCAGCATTAACCAGCAGGTAATCTTTTCGTGGGAGCAACTGGAAGAATGTGCTAAAATAGCCCACCAGTTAAGTGACAACCTGGGTACCATCTGGACCGATCGCTCGATATTGATGATTACTTACGCGATGCTGGTCAGCTTGCTGCGCAGCAGCCTTGGCTACACGTTTGATGAGCCACTGCCCGAATCGGTTGCCGATACCAGAGATTATGCCGTGGTGCACAGCGTCATTAAAACGCCGAAAAACACCTACTTTCAAAGCCTTAGCGCCGACGACATAAAGTTTATAAGTATTTATGTGCTGTGTGCCAACACCTGCAACATCAGCTACTATAAAAAAGAAAATTACATTCAGCTACAGCTTGCCGCAGACACCATACTGAAAGGCCTGCAGCCACAGCTGGGCAGCCAGTTTATTATATATGATGAGCTGTTAGAAGAGTTAAGTGAATATCTAAGCCACAGCTATTACCGCGTGCGGTTTCATCTGCCGCTTTGCAGCTTTACCAAAACCACCACTTACGACGACGCCCTCTACAACAAAATCGAAAAAATTATCCCTATCTATAGCCACGATTTTGAAAAGCTTGTTGGTGAAAGCATTCCCGCGGCGGAATTTAGAGGCATGGCGACGCTGGTTTATGAGCTTTATCGCTTGCAAACAACGGGGGTGGGCAGTTACAAAGTGGCGCTGGTTACCAGTTCAGACGAGTTTTCCTGTTACCGTTACATATTTAACCTGCAAAAAGAATACCCGCAAATTGACGTGATGGCTATTCTGACACGGCACCAAGTGGCGCAGCACGATTTAAGCAAATCGTTGGATTTTATTCTAACCGACCGCCCGCTCGCCACCGAAACGACCCAGCAATTTGTCATTCAAGATTTAACCGATAAAGCACAAACCGCCTCAATGCGAGAGTTTCTTGCGCAAAACCCGCCGCGGTTTTCGTCGGCGGGCGGCAACACCCGTATGGTGATGCAAAACGTGTTAAAGGCGGCAAGCTCTGTTTGCACCAGCGAGCAGTACGATTTATTTGTACAGGCATTAACGGAACGGGTTGGGCCTGTTGAATACAACTACTTTCAAGGAGATACACCCATTATGCTAAAAGATATGCTGAAAGAAGAAAACATTCGGTTTAATGTGCCGGTTGACGATTGGCAAGAAGCGGTGCGCGCCTGTGGGCAGCTGCTGTTGGAGGGCGGTTACGTCAAGCCGAGTTACATTGACGCGATGATTGAAATCAGCCAAGAAAACGGCCCTTACATCGTGATTGCCCCCGGCATTGCACTGCCGCACGCACGCCCCGAAGACGGCGTTAAAAAAATTGGCATGAGCCTGATAACGCTACAGGATCCCATCCGCTTCGGGCATGAAGACAACGACCCCGTTTCGCTGGTTATCTGTTTTTCAACGCCGGACAAATCCTCGCATTTAGAGGCGCTGGCCGTTTTTGAAGCGGAGCCGGTGGCAAAAGACAATCCGTTGCTTGCAATGGATAACGTTATTGCTACCCCACACGCCGCTTGGTATAGTGAAGAAGCCATTGATACTTTACAAGAAAAAGTAGCGCTTGAGGTGGTCAACATACTGCAGGGTGGTGCCCCGTTTAACCTTTGCAACAAAGAGGTGCTAAATTCAAAATAACGATGCATCCCCCCAGAACAGCATCGTATAATCCCTATTGTACCTTATATAGTATGCCGATTGACGTGGCACATTTATTCTGTATCAAAACTAAGAGAACCAAATCTTTCCTTCTTCCAAAAAACATATAAATAGTCACACGCTATTTTAGCCATCAGCCGCCCGCCATTTGGTGGGCGGCTGATGGCTTTCTTTGCGAAAACCACAAAAAACTGACTATAAGCCTAGCTTTATACACAAAGAACACAAGATAAAGCACTATTCTATATTTTATGGCACTTTTTACGGTATACTGAAATCGTTATACAAAAATGACTCTTTGCACTGCGGCTGCAAAACACTTGTTGCAAAGGGCTTTAGCAATTCGACCTAGCTACTTGAGGAGGCTGTTATTATGAAATGTCCTAAATGTGGTAACGAACATTTGCATACTGTAACCGAAGTTGAGGGTAAAACAACCAGCAAAAAGAAGGGGTTCGGTGCCATTAAAGGCTGCCTTGGCTTCTTAATTTTTGGCTGGTTTGGCTGGCTTTGCGGTTTGTGCGGAATGGGCAAAGGTAAAAGCAAAACCACCACCACAAGCACCACCTACTGGATGTGTAATAAATGCGGCAATCGGTTCAAAGCGTAGAGCGTTGGGTGCGCCTTATGAATTTTGGTGCCGCCACCGGCTGCCACCAACGTGCCGAGCGCAGTTTTTTTATAAACGGTTACCAATTGCCGCTTTGTGCGCGTTGCACCGGGGTATGGTTTGGTCAACTGGCGGCGCTGGTACTTAGCTTTTTTATTACCCCCTCTTTTTGGAGTGGGCTCTTTTTACTGCCGCTGGCGGTGGACGGGCTAACGCAGGCGGCGGGGTGGCGCACCTCCAACAACGGGCTGCGCTTGGCAACGGGGCTTTTGGGCGGTTACGCCAACGCCAGCGTTCTTATTGCCTTTGTGTTGCTTGTTTACCATGCCGTGGTTTAGCGCACACCATTTATCTTGTTATTTTGATACAAGACTTGTTTACCCGCCTGAAAATAGTGGAAACAGCGACGGTTTTATAAAACTCATCTTTTATGATAAAATAGAAATGAAAGGTGATGTTATTGAGTCAAAAAATTGAAGGCAAGTATAACCACGCTATTGTGTTTACCGATTCCCTGGACGAAACGGCGGCACGCCAGATTAAAGAGCTGTGCGACCAGCCGTTTGTAAAAGGCTTAAAGATACGTGTTATGCCCGACGCCCACGCCGGCGCCGGCAGCACCATCGGCACCACAATGACCGTTAAAGATAAAATTGTTCCCAACTTAGTGGGGGTGGATATCGGCTGCGGGGTAGAGTGCGCAAAACTTGAGCAAACCTCTATTGATTTTGATACATTAGATAAAGTAATCCGCCGCCACATTCCGGCGGGCTTTAAAACACGCCGCGGCAACCACCCGTACACAGAAAAACTGCGCATTGATGATTTGCGCTGTAAAAACAAAGCCAACTTAAAGATGGACCGCGCCTATAAAAGCCTTGGTACGCTGGGCGGCGGCAACCACTTTATAGAAGTGAACCAAGACGACGAAGGTGCCCTTTATTTGGCGGTGCACTCAGGCAGCCGCCACCTTGGCTTTGAAATAGCCCGCTACTACCAGCAGCTGGGCTGGTTTACGCTAAATGAAAGCACCCCTGAAGCAATCGACGCGCTGCGCGAGCGGCTGAAAGCCGAAGGGCGCAGCAAAGAAATTAACAAAGCGGTGCGTCAACTTAAAAAACAGGTGCTTACCGAGGTACCCAAAGATTTAGCCTACGTTGAAGGGCAAAACTTTGACGACTATTTGCATGATATGGAAATTGCGCAGGAATACGCCACCCTAAACCGACGGGCGATGATTGAAGTGATTCTGCAAGAGATGAACCTTACCGTGTCGGAGCAATTTACCACTATTCACAACTACATTGATGTGGATGAGATGATGCTGCGAAAAGGCGCCGTATCCGCCAAAAAAGGCGAAAAAATTATTGTGCCCATCAACATGCGCGACGGCAGTTTAATCTGTGTCGGCAAAGGCAATGAGGAGTGGAACCAATCGGCGCCGCATGGCGCAGGGCGTGTTTTAAGCCGCACACAGGCTAAAAAGACGCTGTCGCTGGATAAGTTCAAACAGCAAATGGACAATGTATTTACCACGTCGGTGCATTCCGGCACGCTGGATGAAGCGCCGATGGCATACAAAAGCATGGATTTAATTCTTGAAGAAATAACCGACACCGCGGACGTTCTTAAAGTGATTAAGCCGGTTTATAATTTTAAAGCCAGCTAATTAAATGCGTATTATAGAGGTAAAGCTAAAGGAGTGAACCGATTGAAAACAAAAAATATTGGTATTTTAGTGGGCAGTTTGCGCAAAGACTCTTTCTGCAAAAAAATTGCCGGCAACATTGAAAAAATGGCACCCGCCACGCTGAAAACCAAACAGGTGGACATCAGCAAACTGGAAATGTTTAACCAAGACTTGGAGCCGGAAGGGAAAACGCCGCAATCGTGGCTGGATTTTAGAGGCGAGCTGCGCGGCATGGATGGTTTTATTTTTGTAACACCGGAGTATAACCGCTCCATACCCGCCGTGCTTAAAAATGCTTTAGACATCGGCTCTCGCCCGTATGGCAAAGGCGTGTGGGACGGCAAACCCGGCACCATTATCAGCGTTTCCCCCGGGGCGCTTGGCGGTTTTGGCTCCAACCAGCATTTGCGCCAAGTGATGACGAGCCTTAACGTGTATATCATGCAGGCGCCGGAAGCGTACGTTGGCGGCGTTGCCACCTTGCTGGATGAAGAGGGCAACATTACCAACGAGCGAACCGAAAAGTTTTTACGAAACTTTGTAAACGCCAGCGCCAACTGGTTTAATGTTGGTTTTGAAACGATGAAAGACAGCTGACGCTGTGGTTGCACCCCCTGATTGAAAGGAGCTGTTTATGCGCCGATTTTTAGATACGATTGCAAAATACGCCCTTATTCGTGCTATTATATACATCTTATTCGGTGCGCTGCTTTTAGCCATGCCGCAAGCGGTGATGAAAGCCATCGTTTATGTTTTGGCGGGTTATCTTATTGTTTTAGGGCTGCTTGCCATCTTCAGCTTTGCCCGCGGGCGGCCTGTTTGGCTTTTTGGCGCCGGCTTTGCAGTGGGGCTGGTACTAATCGTCTTTGGTATATTGATGAT
>CAYZSR010000028.1:0-421 GCA_964479715.1 uncultured Oscillospiraceae bacterium
GGAGTTCGGCTTCGGATTCATCGGCGACCCGGAAGCCTGGATCTAAATCCAATTGGTAAAAGTAGCGTCTTAATATATCCAGACAAAAGGAGTGCAGAGTGGTAATGGAGGCGTGGTTCAACATAGTTAACTGTTTAGCCAATCCCTTTGAAAAGGGGCTTTCCTCAATGGCCTTCCTTAAAGCCTGGCCAATACGTTCACGCATTTCCGCTGCTGCGGCATTGGTAAAGGTAACAATTAAAAACCGGTCCGCCGCAATGGGGTCTTGCTGCCGCGTCATCAGGTTGACAACACGCTCTACCAGCACCGCGGTTTTACCGCTGCCGGCGGCGGCGCTAACCAAAAGTGAGCCGGTTTGCGCCTCGATGGCGGTTTGTTGTTGGTCGGTCCATTGTATCGTTGCCATGTAACGCTCCTTTCA
>CAYZSR010000028.1:431-16417 GCA_964479715.1 uncultured Oscillospiraceae bacterium
GCCATCTTCGTGGCGGCAGATGGCGCGGTAATCGCAATATTGGCACGGGTTGTTCGGCTCACTGGACGGGATGGGTCTTGCGTCAAACCGCCCATGGTAAACGTTATTCGCCATATCAATCAGGTTAGTTTCCACCCGTTCATCCAAGGCTTCAAAGCCCGCTTTGTTGAATAAGTTTTTGTTTTTATAGGGGTCGCCGCCTTGTTTTAAGCGGTACGGCGCGTAGTTGCCGCCAGTGTTATCAAGGGCTTTCAAAACCGCCACGTTGTTCAGTAAAATGCCGTTCATGGTATAGGCGGGTTTGAGTGTCTCGCCCGGCACCGCCGTTTGGGGGGCAGGATCGCTGGCGAGGTATAAAATAGCGGCGGGGTGAAGGTCTTCATCATGGCTTTGCAGCGCCTTCATATAAATAAGCATTTGCATGTTTAAGCCGTCTTCAACGGCGGCGGCGTCAAAGTTTTGAGAGCCTGTTTTATAGTCGATAATCCGCACTAAATCACCTTCAGGTGTTTGCAAGCGGTCGACACGGTCGACCACGCCGTGCACCCGCATGGTGCCGAATTCCGTCTCTATTTCAAGGGGCGGCACGGCGCCCTCACCACTGCCAATAGGCAGCTCTAGCGAGACAATTTCAAAATCGCTGTGCGCGTCGGCGTCACGCAGAAAAATAAGCAGCTGCTGCGTCGCCTCCATCACCTGCTTTAAAATAGCCTCTTCACGGACGGTTAAATCGGGCAGGTTTTCTTCAATAAACAGGGCGGCGTGCCCCTCGGCCGAGTGGCGCAGCGCCTCATCGGTGGTGGTGGCAAAATCAGCGCGGTGCTCGTCAATTACCTTTTCCAGAATATAATGGACCAAGTTGCCGCTTTCAAGGGGTGTCAGTTCCGCCCGTTGCACCGGGCGCACCTTTATCAAGCGGTCTACATAATAGTTAAAGGGACATTTGTAATATTGTTCTACCTGAGTGGCAGACAGGCTAAAATCAGCGCCGGTCAGCCGGCGGGTAACAGCGCCGTCTTCAATAACGTAGGCACCGTCATTTTCCATTTGAGAAAGCAGCACCAGCCGTCCGCCGTCGGTTTTTTGCCACCGCGTGCCAAGGGCACTATAAAGGGACGCCGCGTCGGCGCCGTCTTCTTTGTAAAGGTGCGAAAGGTGGGCAAAGGCGGCGGCGGGCGTGGCGGTTTTTGCCGCAAAATCCACTTCTATAGCGGGTGGATTAAGCGTTTCAACCAGCGTTGAAACAGCGGTGCTGAGCATTTTTTGCTCACCGCCCATTTTTTGCGGAGCGCTAAGGTAAAGCGCTTCTTCGGCGCTGGTCAGCGCGCGGTAAAGGAACATTTGCTCCAGCATAACGCGGTTTTCAAAACCGCCCGGCATCTCAATGCCGGAATCGATAAGCTTTTCACGGTCGGTGTGGGTGAGCAGCCCGCTGTACCCAATTTGCCGCGGGAAAACGCCCTCGCACAGCCCCAGCACAAAGGTGTGCTTCGGCCCGCTAAGGCGCATGCGGTCGGCGCTGGTGAAAACAACGCAGTCAAGCGATTGCGGCACCCGGCCAAAGTCGGTCGCTTCCACCAAAAGTAAAAACAGCTCGCCCACATCGGCGGCGGGCAGCGTTTCATCGGCAAGCAGCACCGTTAGCTTATCCAGCAGCTCCATGGCAAGGTCCCACGCGCGGCGGGTGCGTTCCGCCGTTTCAAACTCGCCTTGCTCATCAAAACCACGCGCCACCCGTTGGGTGTGCACCGCCGCTTTAAAAGAATCCATCAGCAGGTAAACATCGCGAATCATCGCGTCGGCGGGTTTGTTTTTGCTGCGCGCTCTGAATTTATCCAGCGTCGGTATCAGCTGGCTGCGCAGCGCTTCCGCCTCTTTTAACTGGCGCTCAAGCGGTTCGCTGAGCCGCTGTGTGTACCCGCCGGGGTTCTTTTCAAAAGGCTCACGCAATTCGGCGGCGGTGGGGCGCCAGGTATACAGGTAGTTTTCAAACGCCGCCACCTGCTGTTCGCTAAAGCCACACAGTTCGGTTTTTAAAAGTGCCAAAATTGCATCACTAACCAGCCCCTGCGCCAGTATGTTAAACGCCGCCTCGGCAAATAAAACGGGGGCGCTGTAACGCACCGTGTCGGGCGTGTCTATAAAATAGGGGATGTTGTATAAAGAAAAGGCGTAGCGTATCGCCTGTTGATAATCGGCTATATCGCGAACAACAACGGCCATGTCGCTGTAAGGCACGCCGCTGTTTGCCAGCGTGTAAAGGCGGGCGGCAACAAGCTCTGCCTCGTGCCATTCGTCATCGGTTTGCGTGAAAAATAACCCGTCGGTATCGGCGAGCGGTGCCGTCTCGGTTTGCGCCGCGTAACAACCGCCCACTTTTTTTAAAATAGGGCGGTGGGCGCGGTGCACCGTTGTCAGCGTTACATCGGGTAAGGTGGGCGTGCCCACTTCGCCGGCAAGGCGTTTCAGCCGCAGCGCCGTGCCACGCACCGGGTAGAAAACATCGTACCCATCGTGCTGTCCCGTCAATGCGTCGGCGCAAAGCGCCACCGTTACCTGCTCGGACCACTGTATTAAAGCGCGCAGCAGGGCGTATTCCGGCGCGGTAAAACCGTCAAAATCATCAATAAAAAAGTGCCGCTCGCCAAAGTCATCCGCCCCTACCAAGCCGGCGGCTTGTTCCAGCTGGTCTTGCGGGTCGATGGCAACCCGTTCAATCGCCAGCTGATAGAGGGCGTAAATGGCAGCGATGTCCGCCAGTTTCGGCTCGTCCACTTGCTGGGCTATCTCGTGCAGCAAGTCGGGCGTGGCACCGGCGGTTTTAAGCTCGGCAATGGTGTGGGCAAACAGCTCGCAGTAGGCGGCATCGCGCCGGCGGTGCGGAAAAGTTTGCAGCTGCTCGCCCAACTGGTCAAGGGCGCGGCGCACAAAGACAACGCGATCGGCCTCTTCAATCAGCGGCATGGCGTCGGCACCGGCGCTTTGCAAAATCCGTTCAGACAGCGTGCGAAAGCTGACTACCTCAACGTAGCCGCTTTTATATTCGCCCAGCTTTTGATAGATAAGCATCTCCGCCGAGGATGAAAATTGCTCCGGAACAAGAAAGACAGAGAGCTGCCCACGGCTAGCTCTCTGCTCCATTTGTTTAATACAATAACTTGTTTTACCGGTTCCTGAGACACCCAGAACCAATTGCAACATAGCGTTCCCTTTCTTTTTTCGGCGGCGCCGTTACTTGCACAGATAGATATTCGCTTCATACGGGCGCAGCGTTTTACAGGGTTTATCGTAGTTTGAAAGCAGCAACGCTTGTGTTTTACTGATGCTGCCGGGGCGCGCCACCTCTTTGTCGGTCAGGTTCATTTCAACGTAGCATTTTTCATTTTCCAGCGCTCGAAAGTAGCAGAAAACCCGTTTGTTGCGGCGAAAGACAATTTTAATATCGCCGTAGCACAGGCTTTGGTAGCGGCTGCGCAGCGCAATGAGTTCTTTGTGGAAATGCCACACCGACGACGGGTCCTGCATTTGCGTTGCCACGTTAAGGCGCTGAACGTCATCGGGCATACGTATCCATGGCTTGGCACCGGTGAAACCGGCGTTGGGCGCAAGGCTCCACGGCATGGGGGTACGGCAATGGTCAGGCGTGGCGTGCACCACCCGCTGAAAGGCACGCCCTTCGTCCATTTCACCGCGCAGCGTTTGGTACTGCTTGAGCGACGTTTCGTCGCGCAGTTCTTTGGCGCTGCAAAACCTGGTGTTTGTCATGCCCAGCTCTTGCCCTTGGTAAATAACAGGCACACCGCGCAGGGTCAGCATCATGGTTGCCAGCAATTTGGCAATGATGTTGCGGTAGAGCGGTGCCGCAACAACACGGCTGAGTATCCGCGATGTCGTCGCGTTTTCAACCGCCAGATTAAGCCAATTTTCCTCGCCGTAGCGAACCGTCCAACGAATGTAATAATCCCTTATATCGGTTAAGTATACGCGGGCATCGTCGCCGCAATCGCCGGCGGCAGCGCCGAACAGCAGGCAGGAATCCCACGTCATGTCCAGTTCTTTGCGCTGAGGAGCGGTAAAAAGTTTCATTGTCTCGGTGCCGGCACCGGCGGCTTCGCCGGCTAAAAACAGCGGTACATCACCTTTCACTCGGCGGCGCAGCTGCCGCAAATAGCGATGCCCCCGCGGGCGGTTGCTAAACTTTTCATAACCGCAGACACCCAGCATTTGCGCCGCTAAAAAGTTGCCGCTTTCCAGCGTGCTGATGTTAAGCTGGTTGACGCTGCCAAAATAAAACCCGTCGGCGCCGAGCGCCGCCCAAAAGTTAAGCGCATCGAACATTTTTTCACGCACCACGGCGTTGTCCCAGTTTAAGTCGGCTTTGTTGGCGGCTTGCAGCCGCAAATTCCATTTATTCAAAGCGGGTACCCATTCCCACGCACTGCTGCCGTCTTTGCGGCTCCAGTTGTTGGGGGGTGTATCGGGGCGTCCGTGGTAAAAGACGTAGTGGTTTTGGTAGTCCGGCTCTTGCAGCGCGCGGCGGTACCATTCATGCTCAAGGGAGGTGGTGGCAATGTCTATCCCCAAAAGCACCCGAATGCCCCGCTGATGGGCGGCTTCTATCAACTCTTGCAACTGCGCGTTGCTGCCGTATTGCGGCGCTACCTCTGAAAAGTTTTCAACGCCTTGGTTGGGCGACGGCTCAAGCAACGGCCAAATGGACAGCGCCCCGACACCGAGACGCTCTAAATAGGGCAGCCGCTGGATAACGCCGCCTATATCGCCCACGCCGTCGTGGTCAGAGTCCATAAAACTGGGTAGAAAGATATGGTATTGCACCGTTTCTTTCCACCATTCTTTTGATTCCTCCACATGTTGTGTCGGTTGTTGGGGCGCCGCGTGAATAGCGTCTAACAGCATATCGGCAAAGCCGTTGCCGACAACGCGGTCGAGCGCCGCAACCGATAAGTTTGAAACGAGCATGTTGTTGAGCCATCTTTCATGCCACTTCTTTTTCCGCAATAGCGACTGAAGGATATCGTGCCCAACGGGATGCCGCCAAATTTCCCCTATTTTGCTGTGGCGGGTAAACGACATCGACGTCTCTCCTTTATACAAATGTGGTTAAAAAAACGTGTACGTTGTAGAGGCTGTATAGCTTTCACCGGCGTTTAAAATAACCGCGCCGGGTTTGTTAACAAATTCACCGTAGCGCTCGTCGGAATCGGGCAGCCCGTCGGTTTGCGCTATCGTTAAATAGGGCAGCGGGCCGCGCCGTGGTCCGTCAAAAAAGACGTAGCGAGAATCGGCAATGTGTATCTGCGCAAGGCGCCCGGTTTTTACGTTGGCGAAGGTTAGCTCGTCGCTGATAAGGTCGGTTAAGCACAAACTACCGTTTTGAAACATGGCGTCGCGCAGCGGCATAAACTTTTTGTCTTTAAACGGCGTGCGCGATGTGCCTGTCATATACCCTTCCGAAAGGTATAGCTCGGTGGGGGTTTCTTCGTCGTCAAACAAAATGCTTTGGTCAAAGGTGGTGGTGCTTTCATCCATTGCAAAGGTGGGGTGAAAACCGGTGTTAAAGGGCAAAAGATGCTCATCCAACGAAAAAGCAACGCCGGGGTTTTTAACGATGATACTTTGTTTTAGCTCGTTGCCGAAAAGCTCAAACAGCACGTTCAATTCAAAGGGATAAGGAAAATAGTCCCGCGTTTGCGCACTGTCACACAGCCTGAAAATCAGCGTGTCTGCCTCTTGTTCAACGCAGGCAAAATTCATTTGCTGAGCAAAGCCGTTAACCGGTGCCGGGTATTCTTTTTCTTCCGCCAATAGAACATTGTTCCACAGGCGCCCGTAATAGGGAAAAACAACGGGTGCTTTAGCCACCTTGCTGCGGCCGTCACCCTGCCAAAGCCATTCTTTACCGCGGCGGACGTCGACAGCGCTAATCAACTCAGCGCCAACATCGTCAACCTGTATTTTCAGCGCATCGTTTTGAAGTGTGAAGACCATAGACCGCTCCCGTTTGTAGATTTTAAAATCGTTAAAAAAATTATCTTGTCTTTAAGTATAAGGGAAAACTGTGAATAAATAAACAATATTGTATAAATAGTACAAAAACGGTGCCGTTTCTAGCGTCGCGGCACCGTTTTGGTAATTAAAATGAAAAGGGGGTTTATTCTTCGGCCGGGGCGGCGTCGTCACCTTCACCGTCGGCGTCATCGCCGTCCTCGGAAGGGGCCTTGGCGTGCCCTGTGCAACTGTCCGGCATACCCACGTCGGAATAATAGCCCGTTCCTCGGGGGCAACCGGCAACGGCCAAATCACCGGAGATGGTGCAGAAAGCCTTTTCGGTAATACCGCCGGGCTGCGCCGGGAAAGCTTTGTAGGGCATATCGGCTTGCACCGTTTCCATCAAATATTTCCACACAACGGGCGGCACGTTGGTGCGCGCGTTGGGCGACCAGCGGTTGTTAAAGTCGTACTTATCGGGGACGTCATAGCCCCACCACACCGCCGTTACATAGTACGGCGTCATGCCGACAAACCAGCGGTCACGGTCGTCGCTGGTGGTACCGGTTTTGCCGACGGAGTCCATCTCACCGTTAATGCCCATGCCGTAAGCGGTGGGCACAGCGCCGCCCGGCAAACCGGTGCCGCGCAATACGTTGGAGAGAAGGCGGTTCATAATATAGCCACTTTCAGGGCTGATGGCCTGCACCGAGATAATTACCGGCTCCATAACCAAGTTGCCCTTAGAGTCTAGAATTTTACTGTAACAGTGCAGCGTGTTGTGCACGCCGTAGGTTTCTTCGCCGCCAAACATCATAAACGAGCCGGCCAGCTCATAGGCGGACATGCCTTGCGTCATACTGCCCATAACCAGCGGGGCAATGTCAATGTCGTCGGGGTCTATCAGCGAGGTGATACCCAAGGTATCTACCAAAAATTCAAACATCTGCTCGCGCCCTACCCACAGCCCAACCTGTGCCGCCACCGTGTTGGTGGATTCCGCCACCGCCGCGTACAGCGGGATGGTGGTGTTGCGGTAGGTTTTGCTGAAGTTTTTGGGCCAATCCAACGTGCCGGGGCTGGAGCCCTCTGCCGGTAGAATACCGGCGTCCAGCACGCCTTTTGAATAGTTTACAATGCCGTAGTCTATGCCCAGCGCGTACGCAGCAATTGGCTTCATGGTCGAGCCGGTTTGCCGTACCACGCCTTGTACTTTACCGTCTTCGTCCACCGTGCCGACGGCGCGGTTTAAGCCGAGGCTTTCGGTTTTAGCGCCGATGCCCCCCACCACACCGACCAGCTCGCCGTCGTAGTTAATCACCGCGGCGGCCGATTGCGGCCACACGTCGTTCACTTCAACAACTTCGCCGTTGTCGTCGCGCACTTCTTCGGTGCGTTTAAGGCGGGCTTCGTACCCGGGGAAGCGGCTCGGGTCGACAAAGAAGCCGCCTTCATCATACCCGGTGGAGTACATGCTTTCCAGCGTGTTTTGCACGTCGTGGTCTACGGTGGCGTAAATGCGTAGCCCGCCGGTGTAAACATAGTTTACGGCGGCATCACGCGTCCAGCCTTTTTGGTCCATTAAATCGCGCACCACTTCTTCAAAAACCGTGTCGGAAAAATAGTTGAACACTTCGCCGGTGGGGTTTTCGTCGGTGGCTTGCACACGCCGCGGCTGCACAACCAGCTCTTCGGCGGCGGCGGCTTTAAATTCCGCCTCGGTTATGGATTCTGTTTGATACATAAATAGCAGCACATCGTTGCGGCGTTTCACACATTTTTCGGGGTTTTTATAAGGACTGTAAGCGTTTGGTTTTTGCGTGATGCCGGCAATGGTGGCACACTCTGCCAGCGTTAATTCGCTTACGTCTTTGCCAAAATATTCTTGGGCACCGGCTTGCACACCCGCCAAGTTTTCAGACAGGCTCATGGTGTTTAGGTACGCTTCAAGAATCATGTCCTTGGAGTAGCGGTTGTTCAGCCCCCACGCTCTGAATATCTCTCTCATCTTACGCTGGTAACCGGTGGTGCGGTCGCCGCTGGCGTCCGATACGTCATCGTCGCCGGTTAGGTTTTTAACTAGCTGCTGGTCAATGGTGGAAGCACCGAAGGTGTTGTCTTCCAGCATCAGCACTTCGTTCACCAGCGCGTAGACGGTGCGCCCCAAGTTAAAGCCGTGGTGCTTATAAAAGGTGCGGTCTTCCGTTGAGATAATAGCGTCTTTCAGGTGTTGCGGCACCTTGTCCAGCGGCACCCAAATGCGGTGCTCTGGGCCGACAAGTTCTTGGTATTCCACCCAGTCGTTCTCTTCTTCGGCGTCTGGGTTATCCGGGTTGAGCGCCATAATGTAGCTGGTTTGGTTCAGTTTAATATTTTCAAGGTCTAAAATATCGTCGTCGTCTTGCGTTTCAGCCACCACGTATTGCACCGCTTGCACGCCTAAAACGCTAACGGTCATGGCACCAATGCAAAACAGCACCGCAAAAGCTTTTAAAATATTTTTAAAAACCTGCTTGGCTACGCCGCCCTTTTTCGGTGCGGGCGGTTTGGGATTTTTACTTGATTTTATTTTTGTTTTACCGTTCGGCGCGGGCCGTGGTATCGGTTTCTTATTGCGGTTTTTACTCACGCTGCTCCCCCTTTGGGTTGGGTTAATTCTATATAATAAAGTAATAGCATGCCAGTTTCTTCTAACCTTGTTATTATAGCACACCGTTTAAACAAGTAACAGTTACAAATTTATGTTAGATTATACACCGAATGCTGACAAAATTCAAAAACTTTTGTTACAAAACAGCTTCTTTTTTTGCGGTGCCTCCAATTTTGTCGGTTGGCGAATGTGTTTTATTTTGCTACTATGTCAATAAACTCTCATATCATCGCGCAAAACAACTGTCGCCAAACAGCCCGCCGTTACACCGCCAACACTTTTTTAATGGCGGCGCGCTCCGCCTCAGCGTAGGCGTTTTCAGCGTTGTAGAGGGAATCGTACCGAAACAACGCAAAACCGCTGTAACCCTCTGTTTTTCTCAGCGACGCCACCATATCGGCCACATTGTGCCCGCTATACCATTCTTTTTGGTCGGCGGCGCTGCCGTCCCCTTCACCGATGCGGTAAGCGCCCAGCCCGGCGTACAGCGTTACCGATTCATGGCGGGGGTAATCCGCCCAGTGGCGGCTCACCGTTTCAAAGGCGTAATCGTCCCGCCCGTTGGCAAGCCGGTAGTCAAAACCCCAGTACAGCTGCGGCATAATATAATCGGCGTAACCGGGTTGCTCCAGCCATTTGGCAACGTCGCTGTATTGAATGGTGTAGTTATTTTCGTTGTTGCCTTGCGGGCTGATGCCAAAAGAAACGTGCGGTTTAATGGCTTTAATTGCCCCGTACACCGCCTGCACCATCGCGTCCACATTGCTGCGGCGCCACGCGGCACGCTCGGCGCCACCGCTGTGTTTTTGATAGCTGGCGGCGTCAAAAGCGGTGTCTTCGCCCGCTTCTTTTTGCTCCGCTGAAAATTCCGGGTAAAAATAATCGTCAAAATGAATGCCGTCAACGTCGTAATCGCGGACTATTTCTTCCACCCCTTGCACCACCAGTTGCTGCACCTCGGGCAGACCGGGGTCAAACCAGCCGCCATTTATAAAGCGCGCCCAGTCAGGGTTTTGTACGGCGGGATGGTTTTTAGCCAAAGCGTTCGGCCCAATGCCGCTGACCTCAATGCGGTAAGGGTTAATCCACGCTTCAAAGCGTAAATCCAACCGGTGCGCTTCTTCTATCATCACCGTTAACGGGTTGTAGCCGGGGTCTACCCCTTGGGTGCCGGTAAGCAGGTGGCTCCATGGGTACACATCGCTTGGATACATGGCGTCGGCAAAGGGGCGCACCGCCACAATAACGGTGTTCAGCCCCAAGTCGCTGCAATTCTCAAACATTGTTTGACAGGCGGTGCGCAGACCCGCCTCGGTGGAAATGTCAAACCGTTGCCACTCAAAATAAGAAACCCACATCGCCCGCATTTCTTGCGGTAATGGCGCTGCCATCGGTGTATTTTGTGAATTATCAGCGGCGGGCGGCGGGCTGTCTTGGCGGCTTGCGTTAAAAAGCCACAGGGCGGTAGCCGCCACCAGCAGCGCAAACCCCAGCGCCACCACAAAAACCACAACGGCTTGTTTTTTATTGCTGCCCATGGTACTCCTTTATAATTAATAATAAAAATATGTTGTCAACTGTGTGCATTGTATCATACATCGGTTTTTAGCGGCAACAATAAAGGAACTGTTAAGTCTTTCTTAATTTATTATTAAATTGCCGTTCAGCGTTGTTTACGGCGCTGTGCAACTGTACACTATGTGCGGAATATGCTATTATTATACAGTTATAATGAAAATGAATATATTTGTAAGATATTACAACTAAAGGATGACAATTTTGAGTAACATATCCAAAAACCAGCACCCAACAATGCGTTTAGGCATGGATATCGGTTCCACAACCATAAAATGCGTTGTGCTGGACGAGCAAAACCGCGTGGTAAACGCCAGCTATGAGCGACACTATTCACACATTACCGAAAAGGCGACCGAGCTGCTGCAAAACCTTGAGGAAGAGTACCCGGACACCGCCTTTCTAACCGCCATTTCCGGCTCTGCCGGTATGGGCTTTTCTGAAAAATGCGGCGTGCCCTTTGTGCAAGAGGTTTTTGCCACCCGTGTGGCGGCACGCAGCCTAGAGCCTGAAACCGACGTGATTATCGAGCTGGGCGGCGAAGACGCTAAAATTCTGTTTTTAACGGACGGCTTGGAAGTGCGCATGAACGGCAGCTGCGCCGGCGGCACCGGTGCTTTTATAGACCAAATGGCAACGCTGCTTAAAATTACCCCCGCCGAGCTGAATAAGTTGGCTAAAAAGCAAGAAAAAATATATTCCATCGCCAGCCGTTGCGGTGTTTTTGCTAAAACCGACGTGCAACCGCTACTAAACCAAGGCGCCAAAATTCAAGACGTGGCGGCGTCTATTTTATATTCGGTGGTTAACCAAACCATTGCCGGGCTGGCGCAAGGCCGCAGTATCAGCGGCAACGTGCTGTATCTTGGCGGCCCCCTCACCTTTATGAGTGAATTGCGCGCCGCTTTTGACGACGTGCTTGAAACCGAAGGGACGCTCCCGCAGGGCAGCCTTTATTTTGTCTCGGTTGGGGCGGCGCTGTACGCCGACGAAGCCTTCACCCTTAAAGAATTGCAAAGCCGCTTGGCTAAAGACGACGGCGGTATTCACTTTGAGCACACCGCCCCGCTGTTTGAAACACAAAAAGAATACGACGCCTTTCTAAAACGGCACCAGCAAGCGTCGGTACCAAGTGGCGAACTTGCCGGTTACAGTGGGCGTGCCCACCTCGGCATAGACGCCGGCTCCATCACCATTAAAACGGTGCTTCTCAGCGAAGAGGGCGAGCTTTTACACTCCACCTATCTGCCCAACACCGGCAACCCGGTGCCGCTGGTTAAAGACGCACTGCTTGAAATTTATGATTTAAGCCCGGATATAGACCTTGTCAGCGTGACTACCACCGGCTACGGCGAACAGCTTTGCAAAGAAGCGTTTGACACCGATTACAGCGTGGTGGAAACGATGGCGCACTTTGCCGCCGCCCGCTATTTTAACCCCAGCGTTGATTTCATTATCGACATAGGCGGCCAAGACATGAAGTGCTTTCGCATTGAAGACGGCGCCGTGAGCGACATTTTCTTAAACGAGGCGTGTTCATCCGGTTGCGGCAGTTTTTTGCAAACCTTTGCCGAAGCGCTTGGCCGAGATATTAAAGATTTTGCAAAACTGGGGCTTTTTGGCGACGCCCCCGTTGAGCTAGGCAGCCGTTGCACCGTCTTTATGAACTCCAGCGTCAAGCAGGCGCAAAAAGACGGCGCTTCCATAGAAAACATCAGCTCAGGGCTTGCCATCAGCGTCGTTAAAAACGCGCTGTATAAAGTTATCCGCGCCTCCAGCCCGGAAGAGCTTGGCAACAACGTGGTGGTGCAGGGCGGCACCTTTTATAACGACGCCGTGCTGCGCGCCTTTGAAAAAGAAATGGGCATGGAAGTGGTGCGCCCCTCCATCGCCGGCTTGATGGGCGCTTTCGGCGCCGCACTCTATGGGCGCGAGCGGTCCATAGACAAAGAACACAGCCAAATTTTAAATAAAGAAGAGTTGCTTGCGTTAGAACACACCGTGCGCACCGCCAACTGCGGCCTGTGCACCAACCAGTGCTCGCTTACCATCAACACCTTTTCCGGCGGGCGGCGCTTTATCAGCGGCAACCGCTGCGAGCGCCCTATTACCCGCAAAGCAAAAAAAGAATCGCTCAACATTTATGATTACAAGCTGGATTTGCTTGAATCGTATACGCCGGTGCCGGGGCACCGCGGTAAAATAGGCATTCCGATGGGCCTTAACTTTTTTGAGACGCTGCCTTTTTGGCACACGCTGTTTACCCAGCTGGGCTTTGAAGTGCACACCAGCGGGCGCTCCAGCCGTGAGCTTTATTTTGAGGGGCAGGCAACCATCCCGAGCGACACCGTCTGCTACCCCGCCAAAATTATGCACGGGCACATCCGCAAATTGTGCGAAACCGACGGCATAGATACCATCTTTTACCCCTGCATGACCTACAACATCGACGAAGGGATGAGCGACAACCACTTTAACTGCCCCGTTGTGGCGTATTACCCCGAAGTGATTGCCTCCAGCTGCAGCGAGCTGGAGGGTAAAACCTTTATTTATGATTACGTCGGCATACACCGCCCGCGGGATTTCACTAAAAAGTTTACCGCTATTTTGCAAAGCTACTTTCCGGACATTAAACGCCGCGAAGTGCGGCACGCTGTTAAAGCCGCCTACCGTGAGTACGACCATTATCTAGACAACATTCAACATAAAACCGAAGAAATTATAGAAACGGCGCGGCAAAACGGCCAACGTATCATCGTGTTGGCGGGGCGCCCCTATCATCTGGATATTGAAATCAACCACGGCATTGACGAGTTAATCGTCAGCCACGGCGCGGCGGTAGTCAGCGAAGAAGGGGTCGGTTTAATGGCCGGCCGCCCGGACACCACCGTGCTTAACCAGTGGACCTACCACGCGCGGCTTTACGCGGCGGCGGAATACATTGCCGACGAGCCGGATATGGACCTGGTGCAGCTGGTTAGCTTTGGGTGCGGCCTGGACGCCGTTACCACCGACGAGGTGCGAGAAATTTTGCACCGCAGCGGCAAACTGTACACACAAATTAAAATAGACGAAATAGTCAACCTCGGCGCTGTTAATATCCGCATGCGCAGCCTCTTTGCTGCGCTGGAGCAGCAACAACGCAGCGCCGCCCAGCCAACAAGGAGCCGATAAAGGAGCATGAACAAAGTGAATACCTGCCAATTAGACACTTGTGTTGATGAAATGCAAGATTATCCGCGCTTTACGCAAGATATGAAAAACACCCACACCATTTTAATCCCCCAAATGGCGCCGCTGCATTTTAATATGGTGGCGGATATTTTCCACCAAGAGGGCTACCACGTAGAAATACTTGAAAATGGTGGCCCAGAAGTGGCGCAAGAGGGCTTAAAATATGTGCATAACGACACCTGCTACCCCGCCCTTTTAATCATCGGGCAGTTTATCGACGCGCTAAAAAGTGGCAACTATGATTTGGATCGCACCGCGCTGATGATAACGCAAACGGGTGGTGGTTGCCGTGCCAGCAACTACATTCACCTGCTGCGCAAAGCGCTGGTGAAAGCCGGCTTTCCGCAAATACCGGTGTGCAGCCTGAACTTTTCAGGGCTGGAGCGAGACTCCGGCTTTAAGCTGTCGCTGACGATGTTGCGCAAAGCGTTCGCCGTGGTGCTCTATGGCGACCAATTGATGGCGCTTTCAAACCAAGTGCGCCCCTATGAAAACAACCCCGGCGAGACCGACGCGCTGGTGGCGCACTGGCAGCAAAAGATAAACCGTTTGACGCGGCGCAAAAAAGGGCTGCGCAAACGCTCGATGAACCGCCTATTTAATGAGATTGCCAGCGATTTTGCGGCGATACCCGTTACCAAAACGCCCAAAGTAAAGGTGGGCGTGGTGGGCGAAATTTACGTTAAATATTCCCCCCTTGGCAACAACCATCTTGAAGACTTTTTGGCGTCGGAAGATTGCGAAGTAAACCTGCCCGGGCTGATGGGCTTTATTCAATATTGCATCATCAACGGCAGCGAAACGGTAAAACTCTACGGCGGTAGCCGCATCGTTCAAAAAGCCTTTGAAATAGCGATGAAGTTTACCACCTCACGGGAAATTTTGATGCACAACGCCATTAAAAAACACCCCAACCTGCGCCCACCCGCACTTTTGCAAGACGTGGCAAAACTGCACGAAGGGGTTATCGGCATGGGGGCTAAAATGGGCGAAGGCTGGCTCTTAACTTGTGAGATGATGGAACTTGCCGAAAGTGGCTTTCCCAACATTGTCTGCGCCCAGCCCTTCGGCTGTTTGCCCAACCACATTGTCGGCAAAGGGATGATTTCTAAAATACGCTCCATCCACCCGGAAGCCAACATCACGCCAATAGACTACGACCCAAGCGCCACCCAGGTAAACCAAGAAAATCGCATTAAGCTGATGATTGCCGTCGCCAATGAACGGCTGGAAAACAGCCCGGCGGCGCTTTCGGTAGCACCAACCTTTGACGCGCTGGAAACCGACGAAGCAAAACACGCGTAAACACCCTGTTTTAATATAAAATAACTAGAGGGCGTGCTTTAAATGGCACGCCCTCTTTTTCTTCCATTATTACTATCTTATGTAGGGTGCGGTTACCCCGTATTTAAAGAACAAAAAGAGCCGGCAAATTTGCCGACTCTTTGCTGTTTAAAGTTTATAGGTCTGATTTTTCTATCAGAAGCACTTGGTAATTAACCACCGCGCCGGACGGCAGCGTAACCGCCACCACATCGCCAACGCCGTGCCCCATAATGGCACCGCCCACCGGCGATTCGTCGCTGATTTTACCGTTCAGCGGGTCGGCCTCGGTAGGGCCAACAATGTCATATTGCTGTTCGCCGTCGTCGCATTTTACTTTAACGCGGCTGCCTATCATCACGTGCTCGTTGGTGAGTTCATTTTCATCAACAACGCGCACATTTTTCAATATTTTTTCCAGCTCGACAATGCGGCTTTCAATAATACCTTGCTCGTTTTTGGCTTCGTCGTACTCGCTGTTTTCAGACAAGTCGCCAAAGTCACGGGCAATTTTTATTTTGTCGGCCACCTCTTTACGGCGCACCGTTTTAAGCTCGTTCAGCTCTTGTTCCAGCTTGGTAAGCCCCGCATAAGTGACAACAATTTCTTTTTTTTGCATAGAATGGTAGACTCCTTTTTTTGCTGGCGCCACGGATAAAATAGTTAATTTTTAGCGTCAGCCTGTCTAATACGATGAAGAAGTGGCTTTCGCCACTTCTTCATTCTATAAAGTAAGCCACATTATAATATAGGACCGTTAATATGTCAACTGCTTTAGCTTATTATATTTGTTTTTTTATTATTCTTCCTCTTCACCGTCACCAAACAGCTGCTTGGCTTCCGCAATAACTTTTTCTTCCAAGTTACCCGGCAGCGGCTCGTACTTGATAAATTCAAAATCGTAATAGCCACGCCCCTGCGTAAGCTGGCGCATGTAGGTGGTGAAGTTGTGCATCTCGCTAACGGGCACTTCCGCTTCAACGCACTGCAGGTTTTCTTCAATGGGGTTCATGCCCAGAACACGCCCGCGGCGCTTGTTTACTTCACCCATTAAGTCGCCGGTGTTGGTGTCCGGAACGTAGGCTTTCAATTCGCCAATCGGCTCCAGCAGAACCGGAGCGGCGCTTGGCAGCGCTTCACGGTACGCCAGGCGTGCCGCCATTTTAAAGGCCATCTCGGACGAGTCCACCGGGTG
>CAYZSR010000029.1:0-14670 GCA_964479715.1 uncultured Oscillospiraceae bacterium
CACCAACATGAGCGACGACGACGTGGAACAAGCAATTAAAGACGCTGAAAAATACGCCGAAGAAGACCAAAAGCTCAAAGAAGCGGCTGATTTGCGCAACGAGGCGGACCAAATGGTCTACCAGGCGGAAAAAATGGCGACAGATTTTGATGAAAAATTAACCGACCAAGAAAAAACCGACCTGACCACCAAAAAAGATGCCTTGAAAGAAGCTCTTGAAGGGCAAGACCAAGAAGCGATTAAAACCAAACGTGAAGACCTTGAAAAAACATTGTATGAAATTAGCAGCAAGGTTTACAGCGAGGCAGAAGGCGCTGAAGGCGCCCCCGGTGCCGACGGTAACGGCGGCGATGATGACGACGATGTCATCGACGTAGACTTTACCGAAGTTGACGACGAATAACAAAATACACTATAATAATACGCATTGCACCGCGCTGGCAATCGCATCGACGCGATTGCCAGTTGCCGCTGTGCGTTGCTGTGCTGTTTACCGCGTTAGCGGGGCACCGGCAACGGGCGGGCGCTGTGCAAAAACCAACATAAGAGAGAGGTGAGGGCGGTTGGCCAACCAAGAAAAAAGAGATTTTTATGAGGTGCTTGGCGTTGCAAAAGATGCCAACGACGCCGACATAAAAAAAGCTTACCATAAACTGGCCAAGAAATACCACCCGGACCTGAATCCAGACGATGCAGAGGCCGAGGCTAACTTTAAAGAAGTAAGCGCCGCGTACGAAATATTAAGCGACAAAGAAGCAAGAGCCCGCTACGACCAATTTGGCCACGCCGGGGTAGACCCGAACTACGGCGCCGGTGGCGCTGGCGGCGGCTTTGGCGGCGCCGGCTTTGACGTTGATTTAGGCGATATTTTTGAAAGCTTTTTCGGTGGTGGCGGTGGCTTTGGTGGCGGCAGACGGCGCCGAGACCCCAACGCACCACGCAAAGGCACTGACATACGCATCAGCGTGGTACTAACCTTTATGGAAGCGGTGCACGGCACCAAAAAAACAGTTAACGTAACCCGCAAAGAAAATTGCGATGAGTGCGGCGGAAGCGGCGCTGAAAAAGGCACCACCGCCGACGTGTGCGACGAGTGTCAGGGCAGCGGCGTGGTATTAACCAGCACCCGTACCGCCTTTGGTACCATGCAAGAAAGCCGCCCCTGCACCAAATGCGGCGGCAAGGGCAAAATTATTAAATCGCCCTGCCAAACATGCCACGGTTCGGGGCAGGTTTCAAAATCTGAAAAACTGGAGATTTCCATCCCCGCCGGCGTGGACGACGACAACAACGTGGTGCTACGCGGCAAAGGGGACGCCGGCTTAAACGGCGGCCCATCGGGAGATTTAATTGTTATCATCACCGTGCGTCCCGACCCGATGTTTGAACGGCATGGCTCCGACGTTTTGGTTAACGTGCCAATCACCTACAGCCAAGCGGTACTGGGCGACAAAATCACCGTGCCCACCGTTGACGGCAAGGTGGAGTATTCGGTTCCGGAAGGTACAGCCAGCGGCAAAACGTTCCGTTTACGCAACAAGGGTATTCCCTATGTGCGTGGGCGCGGGCGCGGCGACGCGTATGTACAGGTAACCATTGAAATTCCTAAAAAGTTGAACAAAAAACAGCGCGAAGCGCTGGATGAGTTTGAAAAAACTTTGCAGGAAGACAACTACGAAGAGCGCAAAGGGTTTTTCCAAAATATGAAAGACCGCTTTTCCAAAGACAAATAAAATAAACATCTAAAAAGCGACAGTCACAGCGACTGTCGCTTTTTAATTTGTTAAATTTTTTTATTTGCTTACTTTTTTAAACCCGCTACATTCGCCCGAAGACAACCTCGCCTTCAACATTGCGGTAAACGCGGCTGTTGCTAAGCACGTTCGGCACGATAACCGTTTGCGTGCCGATGGTTACCCGCGTCGGCGGGTAGATACGCTGCGCCACCAGCGTTGCCTCGGTAGAACTTTGCATCTTTTCATCAATAGCTTGTATTTGCCGAATAATGTGGGTTTTCTTTTTTTCGGTCATCGGCATTTGTATTTGGTAGCGCTGCAGCAACGTTACCCTGTCTTGCGGCACGGTAATGCCCTCCGCCACCAGCTGTTCGATGTAGTTGATGTTTTTTTGCATCTCTTCAAGGTGGGTTTTTACTTCAGCAAGCATCGCTTCCAGTTCTTGGCGCTGCTTTTGCATCGTCGGCGTAATGCCGAGGGCGATGGTGGTGGTGGTGTATGATTCGTTGCCAACCACCCGCGCATGCACGTCGCCCAGCGACGTTAAAGCGCCGCCGCTGATAATGCCTTTGCCCCGCGAAACATCGACGGTGCCCTCACACTCAACCCGGCAATTCATCAGGTACCCCGCCACCAGCTCTTTGCCGACAAATATATTGCAGTTTTCTATAAAACCGGCTTGCAGCTTGTTTTTAGCGTTTAAAATCGCTTTGCCGTTACCGTTAATGCCTTTTTCTATAATGATATTCTCTGCCTCAATAACCGTTGAGCTAACCTGCCCGCGCAGCGTAACGGTGCCGCCCGAATGAATTTCAAAACCGTCCATCACGTCGCCGTTAACCTGCACATCGCCAAAAAAGCTGATGTTGCCAACGTCGTTATCAACGTGCTCAACACGGTACACCGTTTCAACTACAAACCGATTGTTTTTAAAAACCAGGTTGCCCCGCACCGCCGCTATCGAGCGCAGCCCATCAGGCGTGGTGGTAATGTTTTCACCCACCGCCGGCAGCGCTTTTTTGCCATCCCGCGCCGGCAATGTTCTGCCGGTAACGTCGGTGCCGGCAACGCCTTTGGTTGGCGCGGTGCACTCGCATATCAGTGTGCCCTGCTTCACTTCATTAATCAGGTTCAATTCACGGTAATTAACGGTACCATCCTCACGCAGCTGCATATTTTTATGCTTTTCACGGCTGAATTTTTCGTCGCAAAGACCGTCGACGCCGTGCTGCGCAGCAACGCCGCGCGCCACCGTCAGCTTTTCCCCGTAATGGGGGCTGACAAGCTGCGCCACAACGGCGTCATCAATGCCGAATTGCACCTTATTTTTAGCCAACTCTTTGCGCACATCGTTTTCGGTGATGACGGCGCCGTCACCAACAGGTGGCTGCACCGCCATTTCAACGGTCATCTTATCATGACTGACAAAAATCCACAGCTTGGCGTCGCGGTCTTGCAGCAACTCGGTGCTGTTTGTTGCCATTTGTTGCACAGCCACCCCTCCTTTACAACCTTTTATTTTTCTCACTTTAATTATCGCAAAAATCGCCGCCTTTTGCAACAAGATAGGCAAAATCCGTATAATTTGGCGTTGATTTTGGCGAAATTGCCAAAAGGGACGGCTTGTCGGTATACGTCAGAGAGATAAACGACAAAAAAGGAGCAAAGCTTAATGCTCTACTCCGTTTTTATCAATCAATTTTTCGTTTTTGTTGAAGAACAAAGGGGTCACCGTGTTGCGGGTAAGGCGTATCATCTCTTCAAGCTGTTTTTCCTCGTCTTTGATGTATAAGATGTAAGCAACGCCTTTTTTCTGCGCCCGCCCGGTGCGCCCGATGCGATGGGTGTAATACTCGTTGGAGTTGGGCACGTCGTAGTTGACAACGGCGTCCACGTTTTCAACGTCGATACCGCGTGCCGCCACGTCGGTGGCCACCAACACACGTATCTCACCCGATTTAAAGCGTTCCATAATGCGGGTGCGCTCCGCTTGGTTCATGTCTCCATGCAGCGGTTCCACATCAAAATGCAGCCGTTTAAGCTGGTCTGCCAGCCGCGATGTGGTGTTGCGGGTGTTGCAGAAAACCATCACCCGTTCGTAATCTTGCCCCACAATAATCTCAGCTAAATCGGGCAGTTTGTTGCGCCCCGTTGTTTTGATGGAGTATTGGTCTATGCGGGGCATGCTTTCTTCAAGGGGTTCCACATCTATCTCTACCGGGTTGCGCTGGTAAAGCCAGCCGATGTCCATTACTTCACGGCTGATGGTAGCGGAAAACATGCCAAGCTGTTTCACATTTTTCAGCGAATCTAAAATGCGGCGCACGTCGTGATAAAAGCCCATATCGAGCATTTCGTCGGCTTCGTCCAGCACCACTTGCGTAACGCGGTCGAGGTTGACGCTGCGGCGGTTCATATGGTCTTGCAGCCGCCCCGGCGTTGCCACCACAATTTGCGGCCCGGCTTTAAGTTGCCGCAGCTGCCTTGATATGGCTTGCCCGCCGTAAAGGCAGGCAATTTTTACGCTGGGCATGTAGTGCGCCAAATCCCGCAAATCGCTGGTTATCTGCTGCGCCAATTCACGGGTGGGGGCTAAAATAAGCCCTTGTACTTTTTTACTGTTAGCGTTAATTTGCGTTAGTAGCGGAATGCCGAAGGCACAGGTTTTGCCGGTGCCGGTAGGGGCTTTCGCAATAACGTCTTCGCCCTCCATCATGGGAGGGATGGCCTTTTGTTGAACTTCGGTCATTTCAACAAAGCCCATACGGTCGACCGCCTTTTCTATTTCAGGCGGCAATTGTAATTCGTTATAAAGCATTATCTACTTCTTCCTTTTTACATCATAAAATTACAGTAACAAATTGCTAGCGATTAAAACACCGGACAGCAGCAAATAAAGCACCATGCCAACGTTGCCGAACAGCACGCCGGCGGCCGTAGCTGGCCGCTTTAGATAAAAAATGTGCGGCCCATTTTGCGGCGGACCGGGCACGGGGTGCTCACTTTTTGCGTGAAGCGTCGGCTGCTTTGGCACCGAGGTGCCATTCAGCGGGGTGTTTTGCTGCGCCGCCCCATAGGGCGTGCTTTGCCGAACGCTTGCTGTGTCCTCATTGAAAGGAGGGGCCGGATAGTGGCTGTCGTATAACTCATTCAGTTGCCATTCGTAGCTTGCTCTTTCATGCTCCGGCCAGCCCGCCTCGTTAGAAGGGGCAAGGCTTTGGCGCAGCCGCTTGTTGAAGGCGATAAAAATAACAATGGCCAATAAAATACTGCCAAACATAAAGACCAAATAAATATCTTCATTGTAGCTGTAAATAGCCGGCCCGCCAATAACACCGATAAAGTTGACGATAAAATGCGTCAACATCGGCAGCCACAGTTTGCCGGTGCGTACATAAAGCCACGCCAGCGCTGCACCAACCACAAACGCGTAGAAAAACTGCCCTATATTTATGTGAAAGAGCGCAAAACACAGCGCACTAAATAAAATATAGGTTTTGTCGCCGCTGCCGCGCATTTTCTTCAAAATCATGTACCTAAAGATAAATTCTTCGCCCACTGCCGGCACTAAAACTGCAAAAAATAAATTGACAAGGGGCGCAACATCGCTTAGCTCCTCTAAATTATCGATAATGGGCTGGTCTCTAAAATTTTCAATATAACCTATAATGAATTGTGACACAAAGCTGAAAAGATAGAGGCTACCGATACAAAACACCAGCACCAGCAGGTATTTTGCCACACCGAAAGGCTTTCTTTGCGACGGCTCTTTTTTTACCCCGTCCGGCACAAAGTGAAGGATAAGCAAAAAAAGCGGCAGACCGACCCCATAAAGGGTTGCGTCGTTTAGCGCCCACACAAACCAGCCTTTTTCCATCAGTTGCGGCGCCACAACCGTCACCACCGTGGTAATAATGGTAAGCACTACAATCCAG
Source organism: uncultured Oscillospiraceae bacterium (assembly GCA_964479715.1). GTDB lineage: Bacteria > Bacillota > Clostridia > Oscillospirales > Ruminococcaceae > JAAYCI01. Next base: position 5,672 of record CAYZSR010000029.1, read on the forward strand.
CTACTCATCATGGTGAATAAAGCCAGCCCTAAGCGGGAAATTACTTTTTTGGGGGTGCGTGTGTTTGCTGCCATCAAGCTCTCCTAACAAGCGTCTTGTATCTTTATTCTTTAGGCATAACACGTTAATTATACCATAGGTACAGGCAGATAGAAAGCACGGCGGTGTTTTGGCGGGCAGTTAGTTAAATTATTAACGCACTCCGGCATTATCATACCATAGTAAGGCCCAACATACCACCATTGTTTTTGGCGCAAAAAAACACTTGGTGCGGCATTGATATAAGGCGCCCCAAGTGTTGTTACTGTTACTGATATTCGTTTTTGTATTGCTGTGGGGACAGGCCGAATTCTTTGGTAAAGGCACGGTAAAAACCGGCGTAATCACCAAAGCCGCAGCGTTGGTACGCTTGTTTTACGGGGATGCCGTCAATCATCGCTTGGCGCCCGATTTCCAGCCGCCTGAGTATGATGTATTGATAAACCGACGTGCCGATTTGCTTTTTAAAACTGTGCGCTAAATGCGACGAACTGTAAGAAAACATTTCTGCCAGTTGGTTTACCGACAGCGCCTCGGTGCAGTTGTCGTGTATAAACGCCAGCACTTCAGACAAGCGGTGCTCGTCCCCTTCGTGCAGCACACCCGCTTGGCGCCCATGCATTATTTGGTTGATTTTAGCAATTAACGCACCATAGGTAGATTTGTTGGCAAGCTCATTGTTAAAACCATCTTTGCAGCTGCCGTCTGACAGCGTTTTGAAAAGCCCTTTTACTTCAGGCTGCAGTTCTTCCGGCAGGCGCAAAAGGTAACGCTTTTGTTCTTTGCCACGCTCAAAAGCGTAGTCTGCCTGGTTGTCTTGCAGTTTTAGAAAGGTCATAAACCGCCGTGTCATCCAAGCGCCATACCGCTCAAACGGGCAGCCGCGTTTTTTAAGCGTTGCTCCCGCCATGGCACCGGCAGGGATAAGCAATAAATCGCCCGTTTCAAGCTTATAATATTGGTCTTCCACCCAATATTCAGCAGACCCTTCGGTAACGTACATCATTTCATACACTTCACGCATAACCGACGGAATCTGTCCCGCTTTTTCATCTCTTGTAATGGCACCTGCATAATCCTCATTGCACAGCAGCATTGTACCCGCCATACCAACCGCCCCCTTGTGTCCGATTTGAAAGATTATGCTTATTATAGCGGTTGTTAGAGATTTTTGCAATATATTATCAAAATTTCTTCGTCATTTTGTATGTTTTATGCTTTTTTATCTTAAACCATGAAAATATAAGCTGAATATTATGCACGCCCTATCAGCCGTTTGAACAGCCCGAATATCTGTTTAAAGCCGCCCGCAAGCGATGGCAGGTTTAACAATACAAGCGCCGCCATAATTATGCCGCACCACAGCGGCCAAAGGTAAATGTTTTGCAATAACAGCCAGCTCATCAGCAATAACAGCAGCGTGTTAAGTGCCAAGACTATTGGCTTAACGTCTATTTGAATTAAATCCCGTGTGTTGATAACACGGATAATAAACACTATCAAAAAGCTTAAGAAGGTTGCAAAAGCTGCACCGTTGGGCCCGAATTTTGGCACAAACAAAGCGTTTAAGAAAAGGTTTGCAACGGCGCCAACAAGCATGGTTGCCATGGCAAGCCCGGAACGCTTTTCAACCATATAAACGCTGTTCAAAAAGGCGACCAGCGCCGAAAAGACCGACGCTAAAACCAGCAGCGGCACATACCGCCACGCTAAAAAGTAATCGGGTGCAACCAAAAACCGCATCACCAGCGGGCTGGTTACAATCAGCGCGCCGCCCAACACAAAGGCAAAACCGGCAACGGTATTGTACACCTGCGAAAAAAACTCATTTCTATCAGCGCCTTGCCCGTCCGTTACGGCAGAAAGCTGCCACGCCTCGGTAAAAATGGTCGACACCAGCGCCACAATGGTGGGTATTTTGTTGGCGGCGGCGTACAGCCCGTTCTCAACGGTGCCGTTCAAATAAGCGATAAAAAAGCGGTCGCTGGCGGTGGTAACCCACCAAAACATCATTGCCGGCACCAGCGGAAGTGAATAGCGCAGCATTGTTTTGAACAAGTTTTTGTCAAAACTACCAAAATCAACGTAAGGCTTCAAGTCGCCCGCAACGAAAAGAAAGATGATAGAAAGCAGGTCAGCGCAGATGATGGAAAGCAGGTACCCGGCGGTGCCCATATCCAGCACCACTAAAAACAGCACGTTAAAGCCGATGGTGTACGCTGTTGACAAAATACCGTCTATGGCGTAAAGGCGGGTGTATTGCCGCGCCCGCACAAACTGGCAGCACAGCGTCCGCAGGCAGCTGAAAAGCACAAAAATGTACATCAGTGTCACGTTACCCTGCAAAACACTTATCTTTGAAATAAGCGGTACAAACAATAAAAGCGCTGAAAAGCCGGAAAATATAGCGACAAATCCGGCGGTAAAGACACCTTTCTTGGAAATGTCCTTTTCCAGCCCGAAGCGAATAACCGCGTTGGAAATGCCAAGGCTTACCAGCGGAATTAAAAGGTTGCCGCTGGCAACCACAAGGTCCACCACGCCATAGCTTGCCTGTGTTAACACGCCGGTGTAAAGGCGCGTTAGCAAAAAGCTTAGTATTTTACTTGAAAAGGTGCTAATGGTGAAAAGCACCGTGTTTGATACCAATCGTTGATATTTGTGTGAGTTTATTTCCACGTTTCCCAACCTATCTATAATAAACCTTTAAGTAGTTGGCGCCGCTCTTTGTAATCGGGCATCAGCTGCGCCATCGTTTGGTGAAAGCTTTTTTGATGATTTGCATGGATGAAATGAACGTACTCATGAAGTATTACATATTCTATCGCCGCCTTGGGTTGCTGCGCCAAATAACTGTTCAGCGTGATACATTTTTTACCCACTCGGCAAGAGCCCCACAGTGACGTCATGGTGCGCACTTTAAGCTGCGGCTTTTCGCCATGCAACACCGTTTCAAACGCCGGAAAGATAGCGTCGCTAATGGGGGTGAATATTTTAAGGCACTGCGCTTTATCGTAAAGCGGCGGGGCGACGCTGAGGCGTTTTATCGCCTTTTTTTGCCGCGGCGCAATCCACGGCGCTTTGCTTTTTACAAAGGCGTCAATTTCCTTTGTCGGCACATAAGGCGGTGCGCTAACGGCCACATCTCCATCACGTCGAATGCGCAAATTAATATTTTTAACTTTTTTTCTGGTGAGCGTGTAGGCGATGACGAGCTCGCCGTTTGTTACCTGCCGCTGCATAACCACACCACCTTAAAATACACACGTTAATACGCAGCAATAAATAAAAAGCCGCCGTATCATGGCCGTAACCCCGATACGACAGCAGTTGATAATCGTTTGTACATTTTTACCACAGCCATGATACGCTGTCAAGTTTGCCGTGGCTCATTCAATTTAGTCGGTTACTTCTTTAAAGTTTTCAGGACCGCTCACGCCGCAAACCGGGCACGGGTCAGGTGGTTGGTCCCCTTCAAAAACAGCCCCGCAGACTAGGCAACGCCATTTTTTCATATCCGATCGCCTCCTTTGCATAAAATATCACTGTGCTGGTACGTATAAAAACAGGTGGATAAAAAGGCACCTGTTACACCTTTTTTTGCGGCGATGTTGTTTCACCATTTTCCCCTTGTGGCAGTGCGGTATTTATCGACGGGGCGGCAAAAGCCGCGGCCGCCAGCGTAAGCACAAGCAGCCCTTTGCCAACAAACTGCGCCACCGCCCACGCCGGTTTTTGCAACAGTTGCGGCGCTGTAAATTGCAGCGCAAACTGCACCGCCACCAATAAAAGGGCGGCACCGAAAACCAGGCGGATAACCATTGAAAAAGATTTTTTGTCAATTTTATTAAACAGATAAACAAAACCACGCGCCGTAAAAACATACAGCAGCGCCATGCCAATTTGCCTTAAAACCAAAAGAATCAAGGCGGCGGTGCCGCTTACAAAAAGCTGCAACGCCGCAACAACGACAAGGGCAAGGGACACCGACGCAGCGCCCTTGAATGACTTATCAAGCAGCCGAAAGGCACGGTAGCCGTTAAACAAAAGCAAAAATCCCACGGCATCGATAAGAATATCGACACCGAGGAATGGTATTGAGAAAAAAACGAAAACATAGCCGATAACCAAAATGATAAGTGCGGTTTTTGTCATTGCTTCCTTACGTTAACCGTTTGCCGGGTTATTGGTCTTTGAGGTAATCTTCAAAGCAAGCGTATTTTTCGTCTGCGTTGTTGCTGCGAGACACCACTTGCAGCCCCTTATCTTCCGCCAATTCTTTTTCAGAAAAATTGTAGATTTCGGTGCTGTCAAAAGGTTTATGCTGCTCGTTTTGTTGTTTTTGTTGTTCTTTGCGCTTGGGGGCACGGCGTCTTGCGTGCCCTTTGCGGTTGCGGTTGGAACGTTTGCGGTTTCGGTTTGCCTGTTGCTTTTTATTGGATGTACGTTTACGTTTGGATTTTTTCTTGTTTTTGGTGTTTTGTCGCTTTCTGGCGCTCATAATTTAGCAGTCCTTTTTATAGTTGTATCGCATTTTACACCGCCACTCTTTAAAGAAGTAGCGTTGAAACGCGCTTAGTTGTTGCATTCAATTGTACCACAAAACACACCGCATGAAAAGAAAGCGCCCGCCCCGCTACCAAGTACCGGGTTTTATCGGTTAAAGCAGCGTGTGAATAACGCTGTCTTTTGCCAGCCGGCGGGGGTGTTCAGGTATGTCCAGCAGGCGGTGCGCGTCGGACGACGTCAATATTTCAATGCCGTCATCGGCGGGCAGCCGCTTTGTCTTTTGCAGTTTTTCAAGGCTGTGCTCGGGGCGCTGCACCTCAAACGCTTGAAAGGGTAGGTCTGGCGGTGCAAAGCCAAGTACCGAGAGCAGCGAGGTGGTTTCCCTGTCCACATGGGCGGGCACCACCAGCGCGCCGTGTTCTTCAGCCAAGGCGCACACCTCATAAATATCCAGCGCCACCGCCGACGTAAGCAGTTTTTGCGGCTCTTTTTGCGGCGTGCCGTGGGCATCCACTACAAGTTGGCGCCCCCAAATATTTCGGTCGTAGCTGAAAGCGGGCAGTTGCTCATATAAAATAGCGCTTATCACCAACGCCGTTTCAACGTCTTTGCAATATAAAAGCAGATGAATTTCTTCGCGGGTGTTTACCTCTATGCCGGGCAGCAGCCGCACGCCGTAATAATCGCACGCTGTTTGCGCCGCCGGCAGATTAAGGGCGCTGTTGTGGTCGGTTATTGCCATTAAATCAATGCCGTTAAGTTTTGCAAACCCCGCTATGTTTGCCGGCGTCATGTCGTCATCGGCACACGGAGAAAGACAGCTGTGCAAATGCAAATCATACGTCATTCAAACACTTCTTTCTTTGTGAATACATACCCGTGCCCGGCGTTTTTCTCTGTCAGTTGTCTAAAAGCCCGCCGTGTTTTGCAATGGCGTAGGCGGCGTCAAAAGCGGGCAGCGCCGTTTTAACAATATTTATCTTTTGCTGGCGGGCGCGCTGCGCCGCCTCGTCATCAAGGGGGGCGCCCTCACACAGCACCAGCACCGCCACATCGGCAAGGGACGCCACCGCCACCGCGTTGACGTTACCCATCACGGTGCACCAAGCGCTGCTTTCAGGCGCACGCCCCATCGCCCAGCTTAATAAATCGGCGCAGTAAACGCAGGTGATTTCATCATCTGTTTCTTTTACCGCCCACTCAAAGGCATCCAGGCCGTCCAAATCAAATGTCGTCATCGGTTTCTTCCTTTGGCTCTTGTATCGTCATCGGTTTATCTTGCAGGCCCACCGCCTCCAGCACCGCCTCCATGCGCTCACGCAGCAGCACAACGCAGTCGTTCATGCTGGCCACGCCGCGCACCACGTCTTCGGCAAAGGTTTCGCAGGTGGGTGCGCCGCAGCTGCCGCAGTCTAAATCGGGCAACTTTTGTAAAATTTCTTCGCACCGTGCGTAGTTGCTGAAGCTTTCTTGCTGGGTGTCGCCCAGCTCCATCACGGGGGCGTATTCCAAATCGGCGTCCCACATCATTTGTGGCGGAATGTTTTCATCAAGTCGGTTCAAACTCACCGGCAGGTAGCGGCGCAAGTTTTTTATCTTCGCTTTGGCAATGTAGGGGTTTTCAACCTGCAACACACCGCCGACACAGCCGCCGGAGCAGGCGTTCAGTTCAACAAATTCAAGGTCTTGAAACTTGTCGTCTTCCAAATCTTCCAGCACGCGGATAACGTTCTCTATGCCGTCGGCCGCCAGGTAGTTGTCGGTGCTGATAAGCCCCGCTGCCTCGCCGCCTGATTCGCCCCAGCCAAGCCCGATGCGTCCGCTTTGCACCCGCTCGCTCTCGGCGCTGGTTTTCTTCATCTCCCCTAAAATAAGGGGGTAAACATCTTTCACCGCCACGGCGCCGTCAACGTCACTTGTTTGAGAGCCGAGCGGCATTAATATCGCCGTTACTTTGGCGGGGCAGGGGGTAATAAAAATGCAGCCGATGTCTTCCGCCGCTACCCCGTTTGCCACCGCTTGGCTTTTAGCGTTGCGCGCCGCCAGCTCCATCGGTGCGATCACCGGCAGTACTTTGTCTATCAGCTCGGGAAAACGCACCCGTATCAAACGGCTTACCGCCGGGCACGCCGACGACAAAACAGGGCGTGGCAGCGTGTCCGATTCAAGCAACCGGCGGGTGGCGTCGCTCACCAGCTCCGCCGCTTTGGAAACGTCATACACATCGGCAAAGCCAAGTCCTTTGAGAGCGGCGTTCACCAGCTCAGAGCTTTCCAAATTGTTAAACTGCCCGTAAAAACTGGGCGGCACCAGCGCGATGGGGTGCTTGTAATCGTTAATAATGGAAAGAGGGTTATAAATGGCTTTTTTGGCGTGGTGCTGGCAAACACGAATACACTCACCGCAATCGATGCAGCGGTCAGCTAAAATATGCGCTTTGCCGTCCCGCACCCGAATAGCCTGGGTGGGGCACCGTTTGATGCAGTTAATGCACCCTTTGCATTTGTCTTTATCCAGCGTAACGGAATGGGAAAATTCTTTCATGGCTCCCTCTTTTACATGGGTTTGAATCTATCTATAAATTAGTCCTGTTATCTTTTAATCTCAATATAAAGGCGGGTGCCTTCACCCACCGTCGACGTCAGCTCAAATTCATCGGCGTTCTTTTTAATGTTGGGCAGCCCCATGCCCGCACCAAAGCCAAGGCTTCGCACTTCATCAGGCGCGGAGGAATAGCCCTCGCTCATCGCAAGGTCTATATCGGCAATACCGGGGCCTTTATCTTGCACCGTAATACAGATGTTTTGCGGGCAGACAACAACCTCTATCTGCCCGCCGCCGGCGTGTATTGCAAGGTTAATTTCCCCTTCATACATGGCGATGGAGGTGCGGCGTATAAAGGTGCTGGGAAAGCCCAGTTTTTTTAGCCGTTCTTTTAAATCGGCGCTCGCTTCACCGGCGCGGGTAAAGTCGTCTCCGGGCACGTCGTACCGCAGCGTGATGCAGTTGGTGTTGCTCATGATGAACACTCGCTCACTTCACCCTGCAAACCGGCTTTGTACAGCAAGCCGCAAGCGACAAACATCGTTTTTTCGGTTAACAGCACCGTGATGTCCAGCTCTTGCGCTAAATTGATGATGTCTTCATCGGGGCGGCGCCCACGCACAAAGACAATGCTTGTCATGTCCATCATGCTGGCGGTGCGCACGCTTTGCGGGTTGGTAAGCCCCGTCAACAGCAAGCCTTGGTCGTTTACATAGGCCAGCACATCGCTCATCATATCGCTGCCGCAGGCGCTGTGCACCTCGCGGTCTAAATCAGGGTTTTCCGTTAAAATATCCGCCTCTAAAACAGCGGCAATTTCTCTTATTGTCATAGCCATCCTCCATCGGTAAAATACACAGCTTTTGTATTTTAATTATACGGTATTTTAGCCATTGTGTAAAGAAAATGCCCCGCAAAACAACAGATTTCAGCAGCACACAATAAAGCCAACCGCTTTTATGGGGAATAATAAACAAAATTAACCGGCTTTTTACTTAATACATTACACTATCACCAAAAAAATGGCGGCGTTATAGAAAGTGCCGCTTTTGGTTGTCAACCGCCCCATTATAGGGTATAATAATAAAGTCATTGACAAACCTTTAACAATGCTATATCGTCATTGGATGAGAGAATGTGCTGGTGCGGTTATTTGTTTGTATACAATCGCACCAGAATTTTTTGACAAAGCGATTATTTGACAGGAGGACGGTTACAGTATGAAGCGAATTTCTACAGTGCCATTCCAAGGCACAGAGCTGCAAGAAGCGGAATTAAAGCGCTGGCTTGCAACGTACAAAGAAACACCCGGCGCCGCCATGGGTGCGCTGCAAAAAGGGCAAGAGATTTATGGGTATCTGCCTTTGGAAGTGCAACGCATGATTGCGGACGAATTAGACATTCCGCTGGCTGAGGTGTACGGTATTTCCACTTTTTACTCACAGTTTTCACTTTTCCCAAAAGGCGAATACGAAGTTGGTGTTTGCATGGGTACCGCCTGTTACGTACGTGGTAGCGGCAAAATTTTTGAAGAATTTGAAAAGCAACTAAGCATCAAAGACGGCGAAACCACCGGCGACGGTAAGTTTGGCTTAAAATCCACCCGTTGCATTGGTGCGTGCGGTTTGGCGCCTGTTATCACCGTGAACGACGACGTTTACGGCCGTTTAGCCGGCACCACCGACGAGATTCAAAAAATAATCAGCAAATACTAACAGCCAAAAGGATGGCCCGCTTTGCAGGAACTTTCAATGAACATTTTGGACATTGCTCAAAATTCAGTTCGTGCAAACGCAACGTTGGTTGAGATAGAGCTGTGCGAAAACACCGCCACCAACCAGCTTACACTGCTTGTTTGCGACAACGGCTCCGGCATGGACGAAGCGATGGTGCAACGGGTAACCGAC
>CAYZSR010000029.1:14680-16234 GCA_964479715.1 uncultured Oscillospiraceae bacterium
ACCCATTTTTTACCACCCGCACCACCCGCGATGTTGGGCTGGGCATACCGTTTCTTAAAATGGCCGCCGAGATGACCGGCGGCAACTTCACCATTCAAAGTGAAGTGGGCAAAGGCACCACCACCCGCGCCACCTTTACGCTGGGGCACATTGATTTAATGCCGCTGGGCGATATGGGATCAACCATGTCGGCGTTAAGTGGGGCAAACCCAACTATGGATTTTGTGCTCCGCTATCAAATAAACAGCGACGCGTTCGTTTTTGATACGCGTGAAGCGCGCGCCATTTTGGAAGGGGTGCCGCTGTCAGAGCCATCGGTAACGTTGTTTGTTCGAGACCACGTGAACGAGGGCATCAAAGCGGTGCAAGCGGCCTCTGATGATTAACCTGCTACACCACGATAAATTTAAAGGAGAACAGCTTTATGAAGACTTTAAAAGATCTCGCTGAAATCCGCGACAAGATGAAGCAAACCGTCGCCACTCGCGAATCTGCCCATGACAGCACCCGTGTCGTTGTGGGAATGGCCACCTGCGGCATTGCCGCCGGCGCACGGCCCGTGCTGAACGCTTTTACCGAAGAAGTGGCACGCCGCGATTTGGACGATGTGCTGGTTACACAAACCGGCTGCATCGGCATTTGCCAGTATGAACCGGTTGTTGAGATATATAAAGACGGGGAAGATAAAGTAACCTACGTGAACGTTACCCCAGACAAAGTAAACCGCATCATTGCCGACCATTTAATAGGCGGCACCCCGGTTGCAGAGTTTACCATCGGGTCTGTCGCCCGCTAATATAAGGAGGAAGTGTAAATGTATAGAAGCCACGTAATGATTTGCGCTGGTACCGGATGCACCTCTTCCGGGTCGGAGCCGATTGTTGAAGCCTTTGAGAACGAGATTGCAAACCACCGCTTAGATGAAGAAGTGCGCGTTATTAAAACCGGTTGCTTCGGTTTGTGCGCGCTGGGCCCCATTGTAGTTATCTACCCCGAGGCCACCTTCTACAGCATGGTTAAAGAAGAAGACGTACGGGAAATTGTTAGCGAGCACCTGTTAAAAGGCCGCCCCGTTACCCGTCTTTTATACGATGAGTCGGTCACCGAGGACGACACCATCAAAAGCCTGGACGAAACCGACTTCTACCGGGTGCAAAAGCGTATTGCGCTGCGCAACTGCGGTATTATAGACCCCGAAAGCATTGATGAATACATCGGCTTTAACGGGTACGAGGCGCTGGGCAAAGTTGTCACCGAGATGAAACCCGACGAGTTTGTGCAGCTGCTGATTGATTCCAACCTGCGCGGCCGTGGCGGGGCTGGCTTCAATGCCGGGATGAAATGGGGCTTTAGTTACAATACCCCGGCTGATCAGAAATATGTGGTCTGCAACGCCGATGAGGGCGAACCAGGGACATACAAGGACCGCATCATTATGGAAAACGATCCTCATACCCTGTTGGAGGGCATGGCCATTTGCGGGTATGCCATCGGGGCTACCAAGGGTTTCATCTACTGCCGGGGTGAGTATCCCCAGCTAGCGGATCTCCTTAA
>CAYZSR010000030.1:0-12556 GCA_964479715.1 uncultured Oscillospiraceae bacterium
ACTCGCTACCTCCACCTTGGCAAGGTGGCGCTCTACCAGATGAGCTAAAGCCGCAGAACCTGAAAAATTAATTTCAGGTTGGTGCCTCCGAGCGGAATCGAACCACCGACACGTGGATTTTCAATCCACTGCTCTACCAACTGAGCTACAGAGGCAAAATGGCGACCCAGATGGGACTCGAACCCACGGCCTCTAGCGTGACAGGCTAGCGTTCTAAACCAACTGAACTACTGGGCCAAAATGGTGGGAGCAACAGGGCTCGAACCTGTGACCCCCTGCTTGTAAGGCAGGTGCTCTCCCAGCTGAGCTATACTCCCAAACGGCTTAATTATAGTACCATGTTTCCGCACTAAATGCAAGCCAAAATTAATAATAATGGAGCGGCTTACGAGGCTTGAACTCGCTACCTCCACCTTGGCAAGGTGGCGCTCTACCAGATGAGCTAAAGCCGCATAACTGTTGCCCTTTCAGCAGCAACAGTAATCATTTTACAAGGTAAAGCTGCCTTTGTCAAGAATGAAATGTTATTTGTTGTTTGGTACAATTTTATCCAAGTCTATCGTGTAGGTGTGGTTGCAAAAATGGCAAATAACCTCTGCTGTATCGCTCTCTTTTTTCATCTCTTCCATTTCTTCAGGCGCCAGCATGCGTATAATGTCCTCGGTTCTTTCTACGCTGCATTTGCATTTATAAGCGGTGCTACGCTCTTCAGTTGTTTTGTACTCTATACCCTTTAAAACTTTTTTGATAATATCTTGCGGCGTATCCCCTGCGGCAAGCATTTCAGTAACCGATTTCAGGGAAATTAAATTGTTTTCAATGGTGGAAATATTTTTTTCGCTGGCACCGGGCAGCAACTGTAATAAAAAGCCGCCCGCCGTTTCAATCGTCAGGTCTTTGTTTACCAGCACTCCTAGCGCACAAACGGTGGGGGTTTGTTCGCTGGAGGCGTAATAAGAGGTGATATCCTCTGCAATTTCTCCCGTTGCCAGTGGTACGGTGCCGATATACGGCTCGCCCACACCAAAATCTCTTGTAACGGTTAGGGTGCCGTCTGCGCCGGTAACACCAGCAACATTCAGCTTACCATCGGCACGCAAAGGCGCCTCGGCTTGCGGGTGGGTTGCGTAGCCGCGTACGTTGCCGTCAGCGTCAGCGGCAACAAGCATTAAGCCCGCCGGACCGCCGCCGTCGACACGCAGTGTCAGCGACTCATCATCGTTTTTAAGCAGGCTGCCCATCAGCGAGCCGGCCGCTAAAAGCCTGCCCAGCGCGGCGGAAACCGGGGCGCTGGTGTGATGAAAGCGCTCCATTTCTTTAACAATATCGGTGGAATCAATGGCGGCTACCATCACTTCCCCGTCGTTTGATAGGACCCGTATTAAATTATTCATTTTATCACCGTTGCGTTTCTTTTTGTAATATATAGTATTCGTTCAGATGTGTCTTTCACCTCTTCAAAGGTGTCGCCGTCTTTTTGGTGCAAAATTTCAAACCCGTGTTTGTTTAGCTTTTTTTGCCAGTCCTCTTGAGAGTAAGCGTATTCATAAAAACTCTCTGTGCCGGCGGGCTTATCATCAACCAGAATTTCAACCTCAATTTTTACGGCGTGGTTGGGGTTGTTAGCTTTATCATATCGGTTGTTCCAAACACAGGTTACACCCTCATCATTTTTAATGGTGAAGGTGTTGTTGTTTAAAATACACCGGTGTTTATAAGGGGTGTTCATATCAAAAACAAACAACCCGCCCGGCTCAATAAAAAGTGCCGCCTTTGCCAGCGTCTCATCTATTATAGAAGGGGGCAGGTGGTTCAACGTGTCGAAGGTTGAAATGGCGCCGTCAACGGTGCCAAATAAATCAAGCGATTCAAGGTTTTGCTGCAAAAGCAGTACATCAATAGCGGGTATTTCTGCCACCTTGTGCTGCAACTGCGCCAACATCGTTTCAGAGGCGTCAACCGCAATCATCTCATAGCCGGCCTTCGCCAGCCTGAGGGTCAGCTCGCCGGTACCGCACCCTAAATCAACCAAGGTACCCTGCTTCAAACCTTGGTACTGCCAAAATATTTTCATCAGCTCGTTGGCGTATTTATCATAGTCGGCATAGATGTTTACAACGTCGTACCACGGTGCAAATTCTTGATATTTCATTTTAATTGTCACGAACCGCCTTTTCAATGTGCTTTTTCAATTCACCGATGCCAACATCTTTAACGGCGCTGGTCATAAAAATGCCTTGGTGCCCAAATTCTTCCAAATCGTTTTGAAAAGCCTCAAGCATGGCGGTTTGCTCTTTACTTTTTAATTTATCCGCCTTAGTTAAGGCGATGACGAAAGGAATGTCATGATGGCTTAAAAATTCAAGCATTGTGTAATCACCTTCCGACGGTTGGTGCCGGCTGTCTATCAATTGAACCAACAGCGGAATACGGCGTTCTTGCGCGAAATAACCGTTAATCAGCTCATCCCATCGCTGTTTTTCCGCTTGGGAGATTTTAGCGTAGCCGTATCCCGGCAAATCCACCAAATAAAGGTTGTCTATGTTGTAGAAGTTGATGGTGCCTGTTTTACCGGGCACGTTACTTGTGCGCGCCATGTTTTTACGGTTGCACAACCGATTAATCAAAGACGACTTACCGACATTAGAGCGACCGGAAAAAACAATTTCCGGTCGCGGTGAATGCGGTAATTGCGAGCTTGTGCCGTAGGACGCTTCAAATTCGGCGCGCGTCCAATTTATTTTACTCATTGTGGTATCTCCTGATTGTTTGAGATGGTTTTCGGTTCGGTGATGGGGTCGGTTTTGGCGGGTATGCCCGCCGGGTTGTTGCCGCGCGGTATCGCCTTTCTTTTTTTAGAAGGTTTGGGCAGCAACGCAATTTTCAGTACGTCATCCAGCGTATCCACCGGCACAAACTCCAGCCCGTCTTTTACCTCATCGTCCACCTCATAAAGGTCTGAGAGGTTGTCCCTCGGGATAAGCACTTTATCCATGCCTTCGCTGTATGCCGCCATGCTTTTTTCTTTTAATCCACCGATGGGTAGCACGTTACCGTGCAGCGTTATTTCCCCTGTCATTGCAACGTCCGATGCAACGGGCCGCTCCGACAGGCACGATATAAGCGCCGTCGCCAGCGTGATACCCGCCGACGGGCCGTCTTTCGGCGTGGCGCCTTCCGGCGCGTGAATATGTATGTCCACCTTTTTAAACTTCGGCAAATCAATGCCAAATTCTTGGGCGTGCACTTTGGCGTAAGTGATGGCAAGTTTTGCCGATTCTTTCATCACATCGCCAAGCGAGCCGGTTAATTCCAGCTTGCCGGAGCCGTCCTCCGTCACTTGCACTTCAATCGGTAATATTTCCCCGCCAACCTGTGTCCACGCTAAGCCGTTCGCAACGCCCACGGCGTTGTGTTTGTTGTAAAAAGAGGCTTTAACACGTTTAGGACCAAGCAGGTCTTCCACGTTGTAGGCGTTTACAACCATTTTCTCTTCTTCGCCCGACGCAATGCTTTTGGCGCATTTACGCAGCGTTTCGGTAATGGTGCGCTCTAGATTACGCACACCCGCTTCACGGGTATAATTGTCTATCAGCCGATACAGCGCCACATCGGTAAAGCGTACTTTACCTTTCAAACCGTTGTTCTCCAATTGTTTCGGCAGCAGATGTTTTTTAGCGATGTTGAATTTTTCAATGCGCGTGTAGCTGGATAGCTCAATCACGTCCATACGGTCTAAAAGCGGCCGCGGAATAGTAGAGGTGGTGTTGGCGGTGGTGATAAAGAGCACGTCACTTAAATCAAAGGGAATGTCAAGATAGTGGTCTTTAAAATTGGGGTTTTGCTCAGGGTCTAACGCCTCAAGCAGTGCCGCGGCGGGGTCGCCTCTAAAGTCGCTCGCCAGTTTATCAATTTCGTCCAAAAGCAAAAGCGGGTTGCGGCTTTTTGCGGTGTTGATGGCGCTGATAATTTTACCCGGCATCGCCCCTATGTAGGTGCGGCGGTGCCCTCTAATTTCAGCTTCGTCACGCACACCACCAAGGCTCATGCGGGCGTATTTGCGGCCCAGCGCCTCTGCGATGGACTGCGCAATAGAGGTTTTGCCAACGCCCGGCGGACCGACCAAACAGATGATTTGTCCTTTTACATCGGGCGCTAATTTACGCACCGACAGCAACTCTAAAATGCGCTCTTTCACTTTATCCATGCCATAGTGGTCTTTATCAAGTTGTGTCTCGGCTTTTTTAACATCCAAATTGTCAACCGTTTCATCGTTCCACGGCAGCTCAATGCAAATATCCAAATAAGTGCGGATAACACTTGCCTCTTGGCTGCTGCCCTGCATGCGGGAGAGCCGGTCTGCTTCATTCAGCAGTTTTTCTTCCGCCTCTTCGCCAAGTTGCAAATCTAAGATTTTTTCACGATATTGCTCTGCCTCGCTGCGGGTGTCTTCCGCTTCGTCCAGCTCACCGGCTATGGCCCGCATTTGCTCACGCAGGTAATAATCTCGTTGGTTTTTTTCCATCCGCTCTGAGACTTTTTCGTGAATATCACGCTCGATACCTAAAATCTCATTTTCTTCTTCCATAAGTTTAAGTATCTTTTCAAGCCGCTTTATGAGCGAGGATGTATTTAGAATTTCTTGCTTATCTTGGTATTTAAACAGTAAGTTTGCCGGAATAAATTCCGAAAGAAACAGCGCCGATTCATTGGTAAGAATGTTGTAAATAACATCTTTCGGCAGCCGTGGGTTAAGCGACAAAAAAGTCTCAAAAGACTCTTTAATGCTGCGCATTAGTGCCTCGGCGTGCGGGGCGTCTTTTTCGCTCACCGGGCGAACCGGTGCTGTTTTGGTGCCGCCCAGCAAAAAGTCTCCGCTGGTGTCCAGCGAAACAAGCTTAGCACGGTAACGCCCATCAACAATTACTTTCACCAAATCGTCGGAAACGCGCAAAATTTGCTTTACTTCGGCCACAACGCCGTATCGATGCAGGTCTTTAATTTCGGGGTCGTCGGCTTCAATATCTTTTTGTGTAATTAAAAAAATGCTGTTGCCGTTGGTCATCGCCCATTCAATGGCGGCAATAGACTTTGCCCGCCCCACCTCAAAATGGATAACATTGCTTGGGAAAACAACCAGCCCACGCAGCGCTATGGTGGGTAGTTCAACAATTTCCGAGCCTTTTTTAAGCCTTACTTTTACTTTTTCACTTTTGTCAGACATATATTTCAGCCTCCATGTTTTCTAAACGAAAATGATGGAACGAAGGCATCATCAGCTGCCATTAACTGCCACAGTTAATAATGCGTTTTAACGCGCAACTCACTTGCACTTTAATCGTTTATAGGGTTTGTTAGCACTCTAGTGTGCACAGTGCTAATTCGCTTATTTATATACTACCTAAATAAAGAAAATAATGCAAGTGGTATTGTGTCGGACTTTGCGCCGCTTACTTGCTTTTTGTTTTATATGATACAAACCGGGCAAAGGATTTCTCCTGTGCCCGGTAGGTTTTGCTCAATCATTTAATTTAGCCGCTTAGTGCGGTGGGTTCAATGTTTTTGTAGCGCTTTCGCACCGCGCCATATTCAAGGTCCGGCTTGTCGCCTTGGTTGATAACGTCGTCGGTGATGGTCGCCTTAATAATGGTTGGGTCGCTTGGTATTTCATACATAATGGGCATCAGCGCTTTTTCCATAACGCTGCGAAGCCCCCGCGCGCCGCTGTTTAAGGCAATAGTCTTTTGCGCCACCGCATGCAATGCATCGTCGGTAAATTCAAGCTCAACGTTGTCCATTTTAAACAACATATCGTATTGTTTAATGAGGCTGTTTTTAGGTTCTAACAGCACGCGGATAAGGTCTTCTTCGCTAAGCTGTGACAGCACCGAGATAACAGGAATTCGCCCAACCAACTCCGGGATAAGGCCATATTTTACAATGTCAAAAGGTTCTACCTTTTCCATTGTTTTTTGCTTTACCTTCAGCGGGTCTTCTTTCAAAGACGCGCCAAAGCCCAGCGCCGAAGTGTCGGTACGTTTTTGAATAATTTTATCCAACCCGTCAAAGGCACCGCCGCAAATAAACAAGATGTTGCCGGTGTCTATTTGAATAAACTCTTGCTGCGGGTGTTTGCGTCCACCTTGAGGCGGCACGTTACTTACAGTGCCCTCGATAATTTTAAGAAGCGCTTGCTGCACCCCTTCGCCGCCAACGTCGCGGGTGATAGAAGGGTTTTCGCTTTTCCGCGTAATTTTATCTATTTCATCAATGTAGATAATGCCACGCTCTGCTTGTTCAACGTCGTAATCGGCCGCTTGAATAAGTTTAAGCAGAATATTTTCAACGTCTTCACCAACATAACCGGCTTCAGTCAGCGTGGTGGCGTCAGCAATGGCAAACGGTACGCCAAGCATGTTGGCAAGCGTTTGCGCCAGCAGCGTTTTCCCAACACCGGACGGACCCAGCAGCAAGACGTTGCTTTTTTGCAGTTCAACATCATCTATTTGTGGGTGCAAAATCCGTTTGTAGTGGTTGTAAACCGACACCGACAGCACCGTTTTAGCGCTGTCTTGCCCAATGACGTATTGGTCTAGCCCCGCTTTAATTTCTTGCGGGGTTAAAATGTTAATATCTTTTTTAGAAACAGGGCGACTGGCGCGCTCTTTAACGTGCGGCTCGTCAAACGCTCTTTCGTCATCGTTGCCAAGCAATGAATAGCATAGCTCTATGCACTCGTTGCAAATGTTAACGCCGGGCCCTATAATCATGCGCTCAACTTCGTCTTGCGATTTTCCGCAAAAACTGCATATTAACGTTTTTTCTTTGCCCGTTCCGTTTTTATTCATTGTTGTTATCGTTCTCCTTTATAAATGGCCTGTATAAACAGTCTGCCGTGGGTGTATTTGCTGATGGTAAGGCGACAGTGGGACTGTAAAATACTTACTGCGCCAAGGCGCGTGATGGAGTTAACAAAATGAATAGATAATGACACAGCCTAAAGGGGCTGTTTGATGCTTATTCACTCTCTTGCGCTTGCTCTACTCTGTGTGTAAATATTTTATCAATCAAGCCGTATTCTTTGGCTTCTTCAGCCGACATGAAAAAGTCTCTGTCGGTGTCTTTGGCAACGCGTTCAAGGGGTTGCCCCGTTGCGTCTGCCAAAATCTCGTTAATTTTCTCACGGGTGCGCACAATACGGTCGGCAAGTATTTTTACGTCGGTTGCCTGGCCTTGTGCCCCGCCGGAAGGCTGGTGAATCATGACTTCGCTGTTGGGCAGCGCAATGCGTTTTCCTTTGGTGCCCGCCGCCAGCAAGAAAGCCCCCATCGACGCCGCAAGCCCAATGCAAATAGTTTCAACGTCGCATTTGATGTAATTCATCGTGTCATAAATAGCCATGCCCGCCGAGATGGAGCCGCCGGGGCTGTTAATATAAAGACTGATGTCTTTGTCGGGGTCTTGCCCTTCTAAATATAACAGCTGGGCAACAATAAGGCTGGCAGTCATGTCATTCACTTCGCTGCTAAGCATAATAATTCTATCATTCAGCAAACGGGAGAAAATATCATAAGAGCGTTCTCCGCGTGCTGTTTGTTCAACTACATACGGTACTAGTGTGCTCATACTAAGTCCTCCATTCTATTATAGCAAAGAATTGCCGTATCAAAAAGTCGGAGCATAAAAAAGACTATTTCTCGTCTTTTTTGTCAACTTTTTCATCTTTTTTAGCCGCTTTAGGTTTAGCTTCTTTTTTTGCCGGTTCTTTTTTATCGGTTGCTTTTTTAGCGGGTTTCTTTTCAGTTTTCTTGGCCGGTTCTTTTTTCGCCGCCGCTTTTTTGGCGGGTTCTTTCTTAGCCGCTTCTTTTTTTGCCGGCTTTTTAGTTGCTTTCTTTGCCGGCTCTTTTTTAGCTGCTTCTTTTTTCGCCGGTTTCTTTTCAGCTTTCTTGGCCGGTTTTTTCTCGGCTTCTTCTTCAGCGTCTTTTTTATATCGTCGGCTTCTTCTTTTACGTCTTCAGCCGCAATCTCGGTAATTTTTGCGTTGTCTACAACATGTTTCAGCGCCTTGTTGACGAGAATGTCTTTTTCAATTTCGTCAATGGGCATCATGTTGCGCACCTGCTCGGCGTCCATTTGATAGCTTTTACCGATTTTTTCAAGTTCTTTTTCAAGTTCTTCTTCGGTTACGTCAAAGCCTTCTAAACGCCCAACCGTTTGTAGCGCAAGGCGCATTTCAACGGCTTTTTCCGCTTGTTTTCTAAAGCCGGCACGGAATTCTTCAACGTCTTGCCCTAAGTATTGCAGGTAGGTACCTAGGTCAAACCCTTGTTGTTGCAGCTGCATATTAAACTCTTGCAACATTTCGTTGGTGCGGTTTTCGTACATCTCTTCAGGGATTTCACCTTTAATGGTTTCAACAATTTGCTCTACCAGCTTGTTTTCCATCTGCACATCGGAAGAGTTATCCAATTCTTTTTGGATATTCTCACGGGTGTGGTCTTCAAGCTCTTTAAGGGTGTCAAATTCGCTCACATCTTTGGCAAATTCGTCATCCAATTCAGGCAGTTCTTTGTATTGAATAGTGTCTAGCTTAACGGCAAAAACGGCGTCTTTACCGGCTAGTTCATCGGCTTGATAGCTTTCAGGGAAGGTGACATTAACGTCAAACTCATCACCGGTTTCATGACCAACAACTTGCTCTTCAAAACCGGGAATAAATTGACCCGAGCCAAGGGTTAGTTTGGCGCCGGTATCGGTGCCGCCAACAAACTCCTCGCCGTCAACCGAGCCGGCGTAGTCGATGGTGACAATATCGCCGTCTTCGGCTTTGCCTTCTTCGCGGGTTAAAATACGCGCCATGCCTTCACGCATGTTTTCAATTTCTCTTTGAACGTCGGCATCGTCTACTTTGTCAACAATGCGGTCAGCTTTCAAACCGGTGTAATCGCCGATTTCAATTTCCGGCACAATTTTTACTTCTATTTTTAAAACAACGCCCTCGTCACGGGAGGAGCTGACAATTTCTGCGTTCGGTTGCGCCACAGGCTCAACATTCAGCTCTTTGTAAGCTTCATTTAAAACGTCCGGAAAAATTTCGTTAACGGCGTCTACCGTGAAAACGTCATCGCCATACATTTTTTCAATTAAGTTGCGTGGCGCACGCCCTTTGCGGAAGCCGGGCACGTTATAATTTTTCGCCGTGCGCTTGTAAACCGTTGAAACAGCCTCTCTAAATTCATCGGCCTCAATTTTTAGTTCCATTTCCAATACAGAGTCGCTAACTTTCTCATGGTTCATGAGTTTCATATGTGTTCCTCCAAAATTCCAAATTACGTTTAATTATATCATACTCTATTTATATTTGCCATTTAATTTTAGTTGATCTTGTCGATACCATCATTAACAAATGTGGTAAGGAGTAAAATCAATGGCATCGGCGCTGATAAGATGGTAGCGGATGTTGCCGTGCTTGCCCGCCGCCCCCCACTGAATGGCGTCGCCGTGCAGGTGCCCGTAGTAACATTGCTTAACGCCATACTCTTTTAAAGCGTCTACAAAAGGCGAAGGGCGAAAATCTTGATACACGGGCGGGTAATGAATAATCGCTATTTTTTCCGCGTCGGGGTTTTGCCGCTGTGCCTCTTGCAGCGAGAGCGCCAAACGATTTACCTCACGGTTGATAATTTTTTCATCTTGTGGGTCGGTGTCATCCAGCGTCCAGCCGCGGGTGCCGCACACCGCCACACCGTTGGTAAAGTAGCTGTTGTTGTGTAAAAAAGACAGCGTCTCAAAGCCGTTCTCCGCAACATATTCATTCATCTTGGTTAAGGTAGACCACCAGTAGTCGTGGTTGCCTTTAATCAAAATCTTTTGCCCCGGCAACGCGTTTATAAAGCTGAAGTCTTTGTAGCAATCTTCCAGCCTCATCGCCCACGACGTGTCCCCCGCTAAGATAACGGTGTCTTCGGTGCTGACGGTGGCAAGCCAGTTGGCTTTGATGCGTTGCTGGTAGTTTTCCCACCCTTCAAACACATCCATCGGTTTGTCGCTATCAAGGGCGAGGTGCAAATCACCTATTATGTATAATGCCATGCACCCTCCCGCCTGTTAAGCCCGCCGAGCGTGTGCTATACCTCAAGATTTTGCACAACCTTTTGAATGTCCGACGACGGAATAGTGGTAGTAAAGCGCACTTCCTTCGCTTGTAGGAGGCGAATGGAATCGGGGATAGGCAGCCCGCTGACATCGTGCAGTTTATCCAGCGCCTCAAATTCATCGGTGGGTACCGTTTCCTCTAACGATTCTAGCACTTTGCCGCTAAATTTGTAAGGGTCTGCGGTGGATAAAACAACCACGGGGCGCTTTTCGTCCCGTTTCACGTGTTGCGCCGCGTGCAGCGCCACCGCTGTGTGCGGGTCGCACAGGTAGTTATACTGCGCCATCGTGTCTTTAATGGTTGTTGCCACCTCTGCCTCGCTGGTCCACGCGGCAGCAAAATCTTTTTGAATGGCGCTCAGGGTGGCGTCGTCAATTTGGTAACAGCTGTCTTCGGCAAGCTCGCTCATCCAAGATTTTACACGGTCTGCGTCGTTGCCCGAGGCGTGAAAAAGCAGACGCTCAAGGTTGGAAGAAATAAGAATGTCCATCGACGGTGAGCTGGTTTTATAAAATTCTCTGCGCACATCATAAAGACCGGTTTCAAAAAACTCCGTCAGCACATTGTTTTTGTTTGACGCGCAAATCAACGTGCCCACCGGCAGCCCCATTTGCTTGGCGTAATAACCGGCAAGAATGTCACCAAAGTTGCCTGTCGGCACGCAAAAATCGACCGGGTCACCGTAGCTGATACGCTCGGCATCGCACAGTTTCAAGTAGCTTGTAATATAATAAACAATTTGCGGCGCAAGGCGTCCCCAGTTGATGGAGTTGGCGCTGGACAGCGCGGTATTTTTTTCTGCTAAAGCGCGTGCCATTGCCTCGTTGCTGAAGGCTTCTTTAACGCCTTGCTGAGCGTCATCAAAGTTGCCTTCAATGGCGTAAACGGCAACGTTTTGCCCTTCTTGCGTGTCCATTTGCAGCCGCTGCACCTTGCTGATGCCTTGGTTAGGGTAAAAGACACAAATGCCGGTGCCTTTTACATCTTTGAAGCCTTCCAGCGCGGCTTTGCCGGTGTCGCCGGAAGTGGCGACTAAAATAAGCGTTTGCTGTGTGTTGCCGGTAACCTCTTTAGCTTGCACCAGCAGACGCGGCATTAATTGCAACGCATAGTCTTTAAAGGCGGCGGTGGGCCCGTGCCACAATTCCAGCGAATGCAAGTCTTGTGAGAGTGATACAAGCGCCCCCACTTTGTGGTTAAAGTTTGCGCCGTAGCTTAAATCAATCGCTTCTTTTAGGGCGTTTTCATCAAACCCTTCCAGCAGCGCGCTCAGCGTATTAAAAGCAACTTGTTGATAGCTTTGACCTTGCATGCCTTTTATATCTAAAGACGGGACAGATTGCGGCACATAGAGCCCGCCGTCGGGCGCGAGGCCGGTTACTATCGCTTGTGCGGCGGTTGCTTTGTGCGCCGCGTCTCGGGTACTTAAATACGTCACGCTTTCACCTCTAGAATATTATAATGAAAATGCATCGGTAATGCAATTTATCTGCGGCATTTGCTTTTTGGCAATCACCACTTCTGCCACATCAAAACGCACAAAAGAATCATCGGGGTGCTCTTGCAACCATTGCTGTTTCTTTTCATCCACCCATTCCGCCGGTTGAACCGACGCATCGCGCCGTGTTTTCACCTCGATAAACACCAGCAAATCGTCGTGTTTTGCAACCACGTCAATTTCGCCGTGGCGGGTGCGGTAGTTGTTTTGCAAAATAGCAAACCCTTGGTTAACATATTCCTGCGTCACCAAAAACTCGCCATAATTACCTAGTTTTTGGGGCGACAGCTTGCCTGACCAATTGCGCAAAAAGGTTAAACGATAAAAGGGCTGCGGACCGTGTTGGTCCAGCAGCTCATAATGTTGTTTGGTGGGATATCCTTTGTGTTGTTCCAGCTTGTATTGGGGATGTTTTTCACCCAGCTTTTTCATGTAACGGTCGCGCTCTACTTTGGCGAGTATGGACGCCGCCGCAATGCAGGCGGATTTTGCGTCCCCTTGCACCACACAGGTGGTGGGCAGCCCGAGATCTGGGTCTTGGTTGCCATCTACCAGCACATGGTGTGGCGACTGCGGCAACGCCTCAACCGCCTTGCGCATACCGATAAGTGTTGCCTGGGAGATGTTGTACCGGTCAATCGCCGCCGGTGAAACAAAGACAACCTTCCAGCTTATAGCGCTGTTTACAATTTCTGTGTAGAGCGCTTCCCTTTTCTTTTCAGTCAGCTTTTT
This sequence comes from uncultured Oscillospiraceae bacterium, assembly GCA_964479715.1. Classification (GTDB taxonomy): domain Bacteria; phylum Bacillota; class Clostridia; order Oscillospirales; family Ruminococcaceae; genus JAAYCI01. The sequence goes on from CAYZSR010000030.1 coordinate 12,387, forward strand.
AGAATCGTCAAGCCCGTCAATGGGGTGTTTGGCGTCCAGCACAACGGCGGCGACGCTGACCGGACCGCAAAGCGGACCGCGCCCGGCTTCATCCACGCCGCAAAGCAATTCATCGGCCGTGTGGTGTATTGCATCAAAAGCGTATAGCATGGTCTATATAATTCCTTTAA
>CAYZSR010000030.1:12566-16181 GCA_964479715.1 uncultured Oscillospiraceae bacterium
GCCTTTCTAAAGACAGCCGCCCCAGTTTACCGGTGCGGTATTCATCCAGCACCATAATAGAAGCGCGCAGCGTGTCTACCACGCCGCCACTTTGCAACATGCCCCGCCGCTTGCCGATACGTTCAAGCAGCCGCCAGCCCAGCGTTTCGTCGCCTTCAGCACAAACGTCATAGCGCTGCTCTAACACCGCCGGTGAAACGGCGGCTATCTGCTCAAGCAAGCCGCTGGCAATTTGTTCGGTATCAAGCAGGTGGTCCGGTATTGAGCCGATGAGCGCCAAGTTAACGGCGACCTGCTGGTTGTCAAACCGTTTCCACAAGACACCGGGCATGTCCATCAGCTCATAGTCGCCCGCTGTTATCCATTGCTCGCCGCGGGTCACGCCGGGGCGTGCGCCCACTTTGGTGGCGGCGCTGCCAACCCAACTGTTGATAAAGGTGGATTTACCAACATTCGGTATACCGGTAACCATCAACCTGATTTTAGCGCCGTGCATGCCTTTGTCGGCCCGGCTTTCAAGCAGTTCTTGAAGGCTGGTTTGCAGCTGCGACTGCACCTGCTGCGCCGCGCCGTGACGGCGGCTGTTAACCGCCACACAGTCACTTGCTGTGCTTTTAAAATACCCACGCCACTCTTTCGTAATGGCGGGGTCGGCAAGGTCGGCTTTGTTCAACACATAAAGGCGCGGCTTGTTGCCAAACGCCTTTTGCAAATCCGGGTTGAGGCTGCTTTCAGGCACTCTTGCGTCAAGCAACTGTAAAACCGCATCAACCAACGGTAGTTTTTCTTCTATAATGCGCAGCGTGCGCGCCATGTGCCCCGGGAACCAGTGAATATGGCTTGCCGTGTTGCGTAGCGTGTTGTTCATTGTATCAACCCGGCATTCTGAAAAGGCAGCAAGCGGAAAAAGCCCTGCCCCAGCACATCGCGCTCATCAATAAAGCCAATGTCTTGGTCACGGCTGTCTTGGGAAGACTCTCGGTTGTCGCCCATTAAAAAGAGCTTGCCCTCCGGCACTGTAAGCGGGAAGGAAACGTTTGATTCTCGTGTTATGCCGGGCGCAAGGTAGGGCTCGTCTATCTTTTGGCTGTTGACATAAATGTCGCCACTGTGGGCGTCAAGGTCAATTGTATCGCCACCCACGCCGATGATACGCTTTACCAGCGGCACGCCGAACTGGGTGTATTCGTCAATCACCACAATGTCGCCCCGTTTGGGTTTATATAAAAAGCTGCGCGCCAAAATTTGGTCGCCGCTTTCCAAGGTGGGCAGCATAGACTCCCCTTTAATATTTACGGTGCGGGCAACAAATAAAAGCAAAACCAAAACAATGGTTAGCGCAAAAATAAGTGCGTCAAACCAATCTAAAAAGGCGGCGTTTGTTTCTCGCTGTTTTTGGTCCATGGCCGGCTCTCCTTTTCGTTTTGCCTATTTTAGAAAATGAAAAAGGGCAATTTTCATTGCCCTTAACCACTTTGTTACAGTCTTTGTTTAACTTTGGCAGATTTGCCTGCCCGTTCACGCAAATAGTAGAGTTTTGAACGTCTTACTTTACCTCTGCGAATTACTTCAACGTTTTCTACAAACGGTGAATGCAGCGGGAAAACACGCTCTACGCCGACACCATAAGAACTGCGGCGCACGGTGAAGCTTTCTTGAATGCCGCCGTGCTTTTTAGCAATGACGGTGCCTTCAAAAAGCTGGATACGTTCGCGCTCGCCCTCTTTAATGCGGACCGATACGCTAACGGTATCGCCCACCTCAAAATGCGGAACTTCTTCTTTCAAAGAACCTTTTTCAATAATTTTCAAAGCATCCATGTTGGTAATCCTCCATTTTTATATTGACATTCTTACCGTCTCAAATTGATAGAGGACTGGTAGAGGACTGTCTGTTTAATGATGCACATTAACCCTGCTGGTGGTGCCAGCAGAAACCAACGCTAGAATATGGTACCATATATAACCGCCATTTGCAAGCGGTTTTTGTGTATAAGCACATTCTAATGGCTTAACTTGTAAAGAGCATCAAAAATATCATTGTCGGTGTTTGTGCCTTTTAAGGCACGGTCGCCATTCATATAATAACCTAACTATATATAATTGCAACCTATTTTCTAAAAACGCTGAGATAAACCACCCTTGTAATTGGAATTATGGGGCGCAGTTGGTATACTGTATTTACAATAACAGAAATACTTTATAAGGCTGGTAAATATGCCGCTAACAAAAAACCAAACTATTCCCCTAACGATAAACTCCATCGCAAGCGACGGCAACGGCGTCGGACGTTACCAAAACATGGTGGTCTTTGTACCACTCGCCGCCACCGGCGACGAATTACAGGTAAAAATTGTAAAGGTAGCCAAAAACCACGCTTTCGGCCGCATTGAGGCGTGCACCACCCCCGGTGCCGGGCGCCAACCGAGCAATTGCCCTGTAAGCGAGATTTGCGGTGGCTGCACCTTTCGCCACTTAACTTATGAGGCAGAACTTGAAGCAAAAAACACCATGGTTAAAGACGCCTTACAGCGCATTGGTAAATTTAATCTTGATGATTTCACAATGCACGCTCCGCTAGGCGCCCCCTCCACCGAGCGCTACCGCAACAAAATGCAATTTCCGCTAGCGCAAAATGACAGCGAGCTTTTAGAGTACGGCATATACGCAAAACGTAGCCACCGCCTTGTAACGCATGATGACTGCTTGCTGGTTGCACGCAATTTAAACGGCATGGCAAAAAAACTGACCCACCTGCTTAATGAATATGCTATCCCCGCCTATAACGAGCGGGACGGCAGCGGTGAGGTGCGGTATATCGCTTTTCGCCTTGCCGATACCGGCGATGTGTTGGTAACGGTTGTATCCACCAAAAAACACCTGCCTCACCACGGCGACATCACCCGCCGCCTAACGCAAAAGTTTCCTGAAATCACCGGCGTAACCCTGAACACAAACCTCGCTAAAACCAATGTGATAATGGGCAGAAAAAACAGCGTTTTATACGGTGACGGCACCATAAAACACACTGTCGGGTCGGTGCCGACGCACCTTGACGCCTTGGCGTTTGCGCAAATTAACACCGCCGCCACCGAAATTTTGCTGGCTAAAGCAAGCGACCTGCTCGCCCTTGACAAAAACACCGATGTATTGGATTTATTTTGCGGCACCGGCGTTATTGGGCTGTCCATGGCGGAAAAAATCAACACGCTGGTTGGGGTGGATAACTCGTCCAGCGCCATTAAAGCCGCCAAACAAAGCGCCGACGAAATGGGCGTTAAAAACACACGGTTTATTTGTGATGACGCCACCAAAGCGGCGCATCAACTGGCTAAAGAAGGGTACCAGACCGACGCGCTGATTATTGACCCGCCTCGCAAAGGCGCAGGCGACGAGATGCTGAAGCAGGCGCTCACTTTTAACGCGCCTAAGGTGTTGATGGTAAGCTGTAACCCCGCCACACTGGCACGGGACTTGCGCTTTTTAACCGCCCATGGGTACACCATACAAGAGGTGCAACCGCTGGATATGTTCCCACGTACAGCGCATGTGGAGTGCGTGGTATTGATAACAAGGAAAAATGATTGAGGGAGCTGAAAACCCTTATATATCAACG
>CAYZSR010000031.1:0-2618 GCA_964479715.1 uncultured Oscillospiraceae bacterium
AACAACGGGTGCTGTTACAGCGCACCTTTATCGGCACCATCAACGCCTACTGCCTGCAGCTGGTGCAGCAACATTTTGCCCAGCTGGACCTGCCGGCAGACATCAAAATAGGGGACGTATCCACGCTGGAACAACTGGCGGAAAACGCCATGGCGCAAACCCTTGAGATAATGTACCAAGACCCGCATTTTGTTGAGTTTGTGGCGCTTTACGGGCGCGCCAGAAGCGATTTTCACGCCCAGCAAGCCATTAAAGAGCTGGTCAGCCATATTGAAACGTTGCCCAACCCGCGGCAGACACTTGACGATTACCTCGCCATGTACAGCGGTAACGACACCATTGAGCAAACGGTGTGGGGCGAAGAGCTGCTCGGCTACGCCGCTGACGCCCTTGAAAGCGTGCTGCTTGCCAACGCCGACGCGCAGGCGATTGTAGACGAACACGAGCCGCTTGCCGGCTACCGGACAGCGCTGGATAACGACCGCCAAACCGCCGAAGCAATGTTGCAACAGGTGCGGGCAAAAAACTGGGACGGCGCTTACGATGCCGCACAAACATATAGCGCGGAGCGCCTTTCCGGCAGAAGAGACTGCGACGAAGCGCTTAAAAAGCAGGCGCAGGCACTGCGCAACCACGGCAAAGAACTTTTAGAAAGGCTACGCAGCCGCTGTTTTATTTGCACCAACGAAAAATTTGTTGCCAGCCGCAAGCAGCAGCTGCCGCTAGTTAAGGCGCTGGTGCAGGCAACGCACCTTTACCTTGAGCGGTTTGACGCCATCAAGCGGGAAGAAAAACTGCTTAGCTTTACCGACACCGAGCATCTCGCGCTTTCGCTGTTGCAAGATGAAAACGGCAACCAAAGCGGTTTCGGTAAAAAAATAGCGGCGCAGTACCACATGGTTTTGGTGGACGAATACCAAGACACCAACGAGCTGAACGACGCTATCTACAACGGGCTTTCCACCGGTGACAACCTCTTTTTAGTCGGCGATGTGAAGCAAAGCATTTATCGGTTCAGAAAAGCCAACCCCGGCCTGTTTTTGCAAAAACGCAAAGCGTGGCAACCCCACAGCGGCGACAACGTACCGTCGGTGGTAACGTTGGGGCACAACTTTCGCAGCGGGCAGGGTGTTATTAACGGCGTGAACCACGTTTTCAGCGCCATTATGAGCGACGCGCTGGGCGATATTGAATACACCGCCGACGAAGCGCTGATTCAAGGCATACCCGGCGGCGCCGCACAAGGGTTTGAAGTGGACGTTGTAACCGGCGACAAAGAGCGGCAGGAATACGGCGCCGTGGCACAGCGCATTCAGCAGTTGGTTGAAGAAGGCTATGAAGTGCGCGACGGCGGCGCAATGCGTCGCTGCAGTTACGGCGATTTTGCCATTCTGCTGCGCACCCGCGGCAACATGGATAAATACGCCGAGGCGATGGATGCCTACCACATTCCTTACGTGAGTGACGCCGACGAAAGTTTTCTACAAACGCCGGAGATTTTAGCGTTAACCGCCGTTTTGATGACGATAGACAACCCCGGCGACGAGGTGTCTTTAACGGCGGCGCTGATGGGGCCGTTCTTTCGGTTTACCATTGATGAAGTGTCGCTGCTGCGGGCAGGCGCCGACGGCAAAAGCCTGTGGGGCGCGCTGCTGCAAAGCGACAATGAAAAGGTGGCGGATTTTATTGCCGCCATCAAACGGTATCGGCATTTGGCGGCAAGCAGTACAGCGGCGCAGCTGTGCGAAGAAGTGCTTTTTGAAAGCGGTTATCTCAGCGCCGTTTCGGCGATGGAAAACGCCGCCATCCGCCGCGATAATTTATTGCATTTTGTACGCTGGGCAGAAGAACTGGGCGGCTCTTTAGCGCACTTTATACGGCTGTTGCGGCAGGGTGTGGCGCCGCAACAAAGCGGCTTTCAAGCGCGGGAAGGGCACGTTAGCCTGCTTACCGTTCACAAAAGCAAAGGGCTGGAGTTTCCCATCTGCATCGTGGCGGATTTAGCTAAAGAATTTAACCGCGATGAAAACCGCCAGCGCTTTTTGGTGCACGCCGAGCTGGGCTTCGGTATGTATGAGCGGCACGGCGCGGCGCTGTATGCCACCTTGCCGCTGCTGGCGATACGCAGCCGCATCAGGCGGGAAGGGCAAAGCGAAGAAATGCGCATCTTCTATGTGGCGCTGACCCGGGCGAAAGACCTTCTAATTACCGTCAGCTTTTTTGAAAGAGCCGGCGAAGAAATAGAAAAACAGCGGCAACGCGCCAGCGGCAGTGAAGACCTTTTTGTGCTGCGCAACCAAACCCGCTTTACCGATTGGCTGTTTGCGGCGCTTTTTGGCACCGATGCCGTCGCGCCCTTGATAGCCTACGCCGAAGGAAGCGAGGTTACCCTTACAGACCCCGCCGCACGGGACGCAAGCCCCTTTGTGGCACGGGTGGTTGAAGCGCCGCCCACGCCGCCGCAACCGGCGGTGAGCGACGGGCTGACAGCGTCCCCGGACGACGAAACGGTGGCGCAGTTGCTGGAGCGTTTTGACACCGTACCGCCGCACCAAGAGCTGGCCAACGTGCCGGCAAAGGTCAGCGTTTCGGCGCTGGTGCAGTCCCACGGCGAGCCG
>CAYZSR010000031.1:2628-5529 GCA_964479715.1 uncultured Oscillospiraceae bacterium
TAAAGACCAGCTCACCGCCGCCGAGCGCGGCACAGCACAGCACACCTTTATGCAATACGCCAATTTTGAAAAGATGGGCACCCACCTTGAAGAAGAAATTGCCTACCTGCAACACCACGGCTATTTAACCGACAAGCAAGCGGAAAGCTTAGATAGAAACAGCCTTAAAACCTTTGCTGAATCGCCCCTTGCAAAACGTATTGCCACGGCGGACAAGGTTTACCGTGAGTTTGATTTTATTACCGGCATTGCCGCCTCTAAGGTGGAGCCGGGCCTGTCGCCCCGCTACGCCGATGAAACGGTGATGATGCAGGGCATTGCCGACTTGGTGCTGGTAAACGGCACCACCGCCGAAATTGTAGACTACAAAACCGACGGCGGCAAAACCGAGCGACAATTTATAGAGATGTACAGCGAACAGCTGACTCTTTACAGAAAAGCGGTGCAACGCAAGCTGAACCTGCCGGTTGAAAAACTAACCATTTGGGCCTTTGCCTTAAATAAGGATATAGATGTGCCGCTGTGAAACCGCTTGACGCTGTTTCTTTTCAAAAAAGCTGGACAAACAAAAGAGAATAGTATAAACTATTATTCGGTATACAACGGCGGATGCGCCGATAACACGCAGCATCCGCCGCATTTGCTTGACAGGCACTGTATATAATGGTATACTAATAGTTGCAATAAAGTAGCAGCGGGTTACCGCCACGCTCACCTTGTGTGCCTTTGGCGCTGGGTTTATATGAATAAGACACCTGCGATACCGCCGGTGTGTTGTTTTGTTGAGTGTGTGCATGGCTGTTACAGGCCATGTTTTTTTATTGCTTAATCGTACAAATCGCTGTACCGGTGAAATTACCGGCATTATTTACAGGAGGTGTTTTCCAATCGCAAATGGCAAAAGAGATCTTCAGGTGAACGGACAAATTCGCGACAGAGAACTTCGCGTTGTGGATACGGACGGCACTCAGCTAGGTATTATGAGCGCCCAAGAAGCACTGCAACAAGCGAAAGGCCGTGACCTTGATCTTGTCAAGATTGCCCCGCGGGCAAAGCCGCCCGTAGCCAAAATTTTGGATTACGGCAAATATAGGTATGAGCAGCAAAAGCGGGAGAGAGAAGCGCGTAGAAACCAAAAAGTGGTGGAGACGAAGGAAATTCGTCTATCCATTAAAATTGGAGACCATGACTTTAATACCAAAGTTAACCAAGCCGCCCGTTTCTTAAAAAACGGCGACAAGGTAAAGGTATCCATTCGGTTCCGCGGCCGTGAAATGGCCCACACCGACCAAGGTTACGACGTGCACCGCCGCTTTGCAGAGGCGCTGCCGCAGGCTATGATAGAATCAAAGCCGAAGCAGGAAGGGCGCACCATGCTTATGTTTCTTGCACCAGATCCCGAGCACAGCTAACGTTTAGCGTTGCTTTGCGGGATAGCGTTCGTGTAAGAGGCACGCAAAACCTATAGACGCCTCCCCGGTTTGGTCCGGCTACAGCGTTATTAGCAAGCTACAAGACGGTTTATTCAAATGATGTAAAACGGAGGAGAAAACCATGCCAAAGATGAAAAGTCATTCCGGCGCTAAAAAACGTTTCAAAAAAACAAAGCGTGGAAAATATAAAAGAGGCAGCGCCTACCGCAGCCATATCTTAACCAAAAAGTCCACTAAAAGAAAACGCGGTTACCGCGCCCCAACGTATGTTGATAAAACCAACCAAAAAGCAGTAGAAAAAATGTTGCCATATTCTTAAAATAGCAAGGCGCCGCCGCCCAGCCCATTAAAACGCTGCGCAGCCCTTAAGCGCCCGCTGTTAAGTTAGTATGGACGATTGTATAAAAGGAGATAGAAGGATATGGCACGAGTAAAGAATTCGCCAGCCACGCGTAGAAGAAGAAAAAAGACCATTAAGCTGGCAAAAGGCTATTACGCCACAAAATCTACCCACTTTAAAATGGCCAAACAACAGGTTATGAAAGGTGGCAACTACGCCTATGTAGGGCGTAAGCAAAAAAAGCGCAACTACCGCAGACTGTGGATAACCCGCATCAACGCGGCTTGCCGCGCCCAAGGTATTAACTATTCAACCTTTATGAATGGGCTTAGAAAATCCGGCGTAGAGCTAAACCGTAAAATGCTTAGTGAAATGGCTATACACGACCCAGAAAGCTTTAACGCATTGGTAGAAACAGCTAAAAAAGCTGTGTAACATATACCCGCGCACCCTTTAACGTGCGCGGGTTTCGTGTATCTAAGGTTAAAATAATATTGTAAAAAGGGGAATAAAAATGTATCCTTATATAGAAAGTAGAAATAACGACAAAGTAAAGCACGCGGTAAAGGTGGCGCAGTCTGCCTCTTTCCGTGATGAAACGGGTTTGTTTTTTGCTGAGGGGCTTCGGCTCTGTGAAGATTTAGCGATGCAGTACACCCCTAAACGGCTTTTTTGTACCGAAACCGCTGTCGAAGAGCTGGACCCTAAAGTGCGCGAAGCGCAAGAGGTTTATATTATCGACCGCAAGGTGATGCATAAATTAAGCGAAACAAAACGTAGCCAAGGTGTTTTTTGCTTGTTTGAAACGCCCAGTGCTACGTTGGATGACATAGATACCGACAAAGATGTGCTGCTTTGCGAGCGGGTGCAAGACCCCGGCAACGTGGGCACCATGATACGTAGCGCCGCCGCCTTTGATTTGGGCGGTGTGGTGCTAACTCCCGGCTGTGCCGACCCCTTTTCGGCTAAAGCGCTGCGGGCGTCGATGGGCGCCATCGCCCGCATTCCCATCGTAAGCGGCGTTGAAACGGAGGCGGCAACGTTGCACTTTGCCAATCAGGGGGTTACCGTGCTGGCGTCTGATTTGCACAACGGCATCGAGCCGGAAAAGCTTTCCGCCGATGAAAC
>CAYZSR010000031.1:5539-12636 GCA_964479715.1 uncultured Oscillospiraceae bacterium
TTGATGATAGGCAACGAGGGCGCCGGTTTAAGCCGTGAGGCAACCATCATCGCCGATGAGTTTGCGCACATCCCCATGGCGAACGATGTGGAAAGTTTAAACGCCGCTGCCGCCGCGGCTGTACTGATGTACGGGCTGAAGCGGCGCTAGCGTCTTTTGCATATTTTACAAAGAAACGTTACAATGATATAATGCAGAAAATTTTATGAAATAAGGCGGTGGGGCTATGTCAAAAGAAGTATGGATGTGGCTGGCGGACGGGTTAGGCTACGGCGCTGTAAACAGCGGCGAGCTTTTAGAGGCTTACCCCGGCGGTGCCAAGGCGGTTAAAGAGGCGCTGGGAGATTCCGCGCTGGATGATATTTTAACCCTTAAACAGGCAGAAAAACTGGCGTCTTCACGGCCGGAAGATTTTGCGCTCCCTTTAGGGCACGCGGAAAAATCCGGCGTTACGGTTATCCCGTACGACGACCCCGGCTACCCTAGTTTGCTGCGCAACATACCCAACCCGCCCCCTGTGCTCTATGTAAAAGGGGACGCGTCGCTGCTTAACGACCAGCTGTCTGTCGGCATGATAGGCACCCGCCGTGCGTCGGCGTATGGCGTTGAAGCGATGCAAAAAATAGCCAAAGGGGTGGCGCTTGGCGGCGCCATTATTGTAAGCGGGCTTGCCGCCGGGCTGGATTCAGAGGCGCACAAAGCGGCGCTGTCGGTCAACGGGCCGACCATCGCCTGCATCGCCTTTGGGCACGACCGTTGCTACCCCGCCAACAACAAACAATTAAAAGAAGTGATAGAGCGGCACGGCGCCGTTGTCAGCGAATACCCCGTTGGCACCGGGCCTGAAAAGGCGTATTTTCTACAACGCAACCGGCTGATTGCCGGCTTGTCGCACGCCCTTGTCGTCGCCGAAGCGCGCGAGCGCAGCGGCACGATGAGCACCGTTAACTTCGCCTCGGAATACGGGCGCGATGTGTTTGCCATACCGGGCAGCGTTTTTTCGGCGCTGTCGGGCGGCACCAACGCCATGATACGCGAAGGCGCCTATGTGGCGGCCAGCGCCAACGATGTGCTAAATCTATACGGCATTGAGATAGAAGAGGAAGACCTCACCAAATCCGCTGAAAAGCAAAGCAAAGAGGGGCGCCCTGAGGCAAGCAGCGGGCAGGGCGGCATGCGGCAAATGCCGCCGTCACCCATCGGCTACACACGCAAAGAGCCGGCGGCGCCAACGATTAACACCCAGCAAAACAAAACGGCACCGCGCGGGGTGGAAGAACGCGCCGCCGCTGTGAGCGACCAGGTGGATTTTAAATCCGCCCCGAAATCGGACGGCAAAGAGGGCGACAAAAAAGTGCAGCGCTTTGAATGGGAAAAACTGGAGCGTATTGACACTAAAAAAGAAACGCCCGCCACACCACCCGTTAAAAAAGACGCGGCACCCGCTAAAGAGCAGCCGGCACCTTCTAAAGAGGTGAAAGCCAAAGCCGCCGAAGCGGACACCGCAAAAAAATCCGCTGAAAAAGCGGATGAGGCGGCGAATACCGCAAAAAGCAGCGGCACGTCGCCGCTGGCGAACCGGCTGCGCACCTTAAACCCACCTAAAAGTTTAAGTGAATCGCCGCGCGGACGACAAAAAACCACCCCGCCGTCGGCGCCGAAAGAACCCGTAAAACCCGCTAAAAAAGCAAAAGAGCCGGCGCCAAGCAGTTTTGCCTCACAGGTAAAAACGCAGATGCAGCCGCCGCAAGACGCCGCTGAAGATTTAAGTGCCAACGCCAAAAAAGCGCTGGCGCAACTGGGGCCGAAAGCGGTGGCGCTAAGCCACATTTGTGATGAAAGCGGGCTGTCCTCGGGCGAGGCGATGGCCGCCTTAACCGAGCTGGAGCTTGCCGGCTTATCCCGTCAATTGGCGGGGCGCCAATTTATATTAACCAATCATTAGATAGGGCGCCTATCTTAAAAACCATACACGTTATACCAAAGGCCGGTGTTTATACCGGCGGCTAGGAGAATTGAAAACCGCATGTCAACTTTAGTTATTGTTGAATCGCCTGCGAAGGCAAAAACCATTGAAAAATACCTCGGCAAAGGCTATCAGGTGGTGGCGTCCAACGGCCACATTAAAGACCTGCCCTCCAACCAGCTGGGCATTAACGTCGACAAAGACTACAAGCCCATTTACGTTAACCTGAAAGGGAAAGACAAGCTGATACGGGAACTGCGTCAACACGCCGAAAAAAACGACGACGTCTTGCTGGCGACCGACCCCGACCGTGAGGGCGAGGCTATCAGCTGGCATTTGGCGGATATTTTAGATTTAGACCCCGCCGACGCCAACCGTGTCGCCTTTGGTGAAATTACTAAAAAAGGCATTGAAGACGGTATGGCAAACCCACGGCCCATTGATATGGATTTATTTAACGCGCAGCAGGCGCGGCGTATTTTAGACCGCTTGGTGGGTTATAAACTCTCGCCCTTTTTGTGGCGCACCATCAACCGCCGCGGCCTTTCCGCCGGGCGGGTGCAAAGTGTTGCGCTGAAATTGATTGTCGACCGCGAGCGGGAGATTGAAGCGTTTATCCCGGTGGAATACTGGGACCTTGACGCCCACGTCAGCGCTGATAAGCAGCCCTTTTCGGCGCGTCTTTTTTCCGACGCCGACGGCAACAAGCTGGAGGTTAACAACGAAACAGAAGCCAACAAAATAACCTCGTCCTTAGAGGGCAAAGATTACACGGTGCATGCCGTTACCAAAGGCAAACGCAGGCGTCGCCCGTCGCCCCCCTTTATCACCTCCACCTTGCAGCAGGAAGCCAGCCGCCGGCTTGGCTTTTCCGGTGCGCGCACCATGCGTGCCGCCCAAACGCTGTACGAAGGGGTTGAAATTAAAGGGCGCGGCACGCTGGGGTTAATCACCTATATGCGGACTGACTCGCTGCGGCTTTCCAACGAGGCGGTTGCCGGCGCCAAAAAATACATCAAAGGCGCCTTTGGCGACAAATACATTTACGGCAAGAAACGTGTCTTTAAATCCCGTGGTTCAGCCAGTGCGCAAGACGCTCACGAAGCTATTCGGCCGACGGTTCCGTCGCTAACGCCCGACGAAGTGGAAAAAAGCCTTTCGGGTGATATGGCGCGGCTTTACCGTTTAATTTGGAGCCGTTTTATCGCCAGCCAAATGAGCGACTGCTTGATGGACACCGTCCGTGCCGACATTAAAGCTGGCGATTATATCTTTAGAGCCAACGGTTTTACCGTTACTTTTGACGGTTTTACCGCCCTTTATGAAGAGGCGAGTGATAGCGCCGCCCGCAAAGAAACGGCGCTGCCCGAGCTTGAAAAAGGCATGGTCTTAGAGCTGCGTGAATTAACGGCGGAGCAAAAATTCACCCAACCGCCTGCTCGTTATAGTGAGGCAACACTTATCCGTGCGCTGGAAGAAAACGGCATCGGTCGCCCGTCCACCTACGCGCCCATCATCGGCACGGTGGTAGACCGCGGCTACGTTGAAAAGGAACAGCGCCGCTTGGAGCCAACCAAACTAGGTGTTGTTGTTAACGACGTTTTGGCAGAGCATTTTCCGGACATTGTCGACGTTAACTTCACCGCCGGCATGGAACAAAGCCTGGACGACGTGGAAGAAGGCAAAACCGACTGGGTAAAAACCATCGACGGCTTTTACAAAGAATTTGAAGGCGATTTGCAAACCGCCGAAAAAGAGATGGAAGGCAAAAAACTTGAAGTGCCGGAAGAAGTAACCGACATTGAGTGTGAAAAATGCGGCAAAAAGATGGTTGTTAAAATGGGGCGTTACGGCAAGTTTTTAGCCTGCCCCGGCTACCCGGACTGTAAAAACACCAAAGATTTTGTTATAGAAATGCCGGGTAAATGCCCGCTGGACGGCGGCAAGCTGTTGCAGCGGCGCACCCGCAAAGGCCGTATTTTCTATGGCTGCGGCAACTACCCCGATTGTAACTTTATGAGCTGGTACGAACCCACCGAAGAAACTTGCCCCCGCTGTGAATCAACGCTCTTTAAAAAGGGCGGCAAGAAAAGTGGCAGCCTTGTCTGCGTGAAAGAGGGGTGCGGTTACGATAAACCGCTTAACCAATGACAGCGCAGGTGGCCGTTATCGGCGGCGGTTTAGCCGGCTGTGAAGCGGCGCTGTGGCTGGCAAAGCACGATGTACCGGTAACGTTGTATGAGCAAAAACCCACCCACTTTTCGCCCGCCCACAAAGCCGACGGCTTGGCGGAGCTGGTTTGCTCCAACAGTTTTAAAGCGAAACGTTTAAACTCAGCCGGTGGGCTGTTAAAAGAAGAAATGCGGCTGATGGGCAGCGCGCTTTTGCCCATTGCCGATGAAACAGAAGTGCCCGCCGGCGGCGCGCTGGCGGTGGATAGGCACCACTTTAGCGCGCGCGTTACCGAGGCGGTTCAAACAAACCCTCTTATTACGGTGAAACGCCAAGAGGTAACCGCGCTGAACGGCGCACCAACAGTTTTGGTGGCAAGCGGTCCGTTAACAAGCGGCAAGCTGGCGGACGCCATTGCCGAGGCAACAGGCGAGGCTCAGCTTAGCTTTTACGACGCTGCCGCGCCCATCATCAGCGCCGATTCCATCAATCGAGATGAGGTTTTCAGCGCCACCCGCTACGGGCGGGGCGACGCCGATTACATCAACTGTCCTTTTGACAAAGCGGGCTACGACGCCTTTATTAGCGCGCTGCAAGAAGCAGAAACGGCGCCCCTTAAAGCGTTTGATGAAAACCCCAACGTGTATGAGGCGTGCGTGCCGGTGGAAGTGCTGGCAAAACGCGGTGCCGATACGCTGCGCTTTGGGCCGCTGCGTCCTGTTGGTTTAACTAACCCGCATACCGGGCGCCGCCCATGGGCCAACGTGCAGCTACGCCAAGAAGATGACGTCGCCAGCATGTACAACATTGTCGGCTTTCAAACCAATCTGAAATTTGGCGAACAGCAACGGGTGTTCCGTATGGTTCCGGGGCTGCAAAACGCCGAGTTTGTGCGTTACGGCGTCATGCACCGCAACACCTTTATCAACACGCCGGCGGTGCTGAAAGAAAATTTAGCAATGCAAACCCGCCCCGATGTCTTTTTTGCGGGGCAGATAACGGGTTTTGAAGGCTATATGGAAAGCGCCGCCTGCGGATTGCTGGCGGCACACGCTATTTTAGCGGCAATGCACGGCAAAAGTTACAAGCCGCCGCCACAAGAGACCATGTGCGGCGCGCTGGTGCGCTACGTTACGGCGCCCAATGTTGATTTTCAACCGATGGGTGCCAATATGGGGCTTTTGCCGCCCCTTGACGAAACCATTAAAGATAAAAGAGAGCGCTACATGGCGCTGGCGCAACGCGGCGTCGGCGCGATGGAGCGATGGCTAACGGCATACAACCATTCAACCTAAAAAGTGAGGCCGGTTATGAAAATTATTGTAGACGCCATGGGCGGCGACTTTGCCCCCGAGGCACCGCTGAAAGGCGCCGCTAAAGCGGTGCAAGAGCTGGGTGTTTCCATTGTGGCGGTGGGCGACGAAGAACAAATAAACCAAACGGTGCGGCAGCACAACATCCCGATGGAAAATATAACGGTGCGCCACGCGTCCGACGTGATTGATATGGACGAAGAAGCCACCGACATTTTGCGTAAAAAGCCCGATTCCAGCCTCGCCATTGCGATGAACGCATTGGCAGACGGCGACGGCGACGCCTTAGTCAGCGCCGGCGCCACCGGTGCGCTGCTGGTTGGCGGCACCCTTATCGTTAAGCGTATTCGCGGCATACGCCGCCCCGCTATCGCGACGGTGCTGCCCAGCGTGTCAACGCCGTGGATGTTGATAGACAGCGGCGCCAACGTTGAATGCCGCCCCGATATGTTGGTGCAGTTTGCCGCTATGGGCTCCGCTTATATGAGCCGTGTGATGGGTGTTGAAAGCCCCCGCGTGGCGCTGGTTAACAACGGAACCGAGCCAACTAAAGGCACCGCCTTGCAGCTGGAGGCGTACCCGTTGCTGCAACAAAGCGGGCTTAACTTTATCGGTAACATTGAAACGCGGGACACCACCGCCGGTGTTGCCGATGTGGTGGTTTGCGACGGTTTCACCGGTAACGTTATGCTGAAACAAATTGAAGGCACGGCGCACATGGTGTCGTCCATGCTGGAAGAGGTGTTTTTCAGCAATTTAAAAACCAAGCTGGCGGCGCTGATGGTGAAAAACAACCTTAAAGAATTTGCCGGCAAGCTGGATTACAAAGAATACGGCGGCGCGCCGCTGTTAGGCATACAAAAACCCGTTATAAAAGCCCACGGTTCATCGGATGAAGTGGCGATCAAAAACGCCATTCGTCAAGCGAAAATTTGCGTTGAGAATGACGTGGCGCAAAGCGTTGAAAGTTGGCTTTTGCAACAAAAAAACAAGGCAGAGCAAAAAACAGATGAGTAAAGCACTGCAAGATAAAATAGGCTATTGGTTTCAAAACCGGCAGCTGCTGCAAACGGCGCTGACCCACACCTCTTACGCCAACGAATCACGCGATAAATGTGACAGCAACGAACGGCTGGAGTTTTTGGGCGATTCGGTGCTTTCGGTCATCGCGTCAGAATATTTGTTCAATCAGCACCCCGCCATGCCGGAAGGGCAGCTGACGCGCCAACGCTCGACGCTGGTGTGTGAGCCGGCGCTCAGCGGTTTTGCCAAAGAGATACAACTTGGCGATTATTTACTGCTTGGAAAAGGCGAAGAAATGAGCGGCGGGCGCGGGCGAGACAGCATTTTGTCCGACGCTTTTGAGGCGCTTATTGCGGCGCTGTATTTAGACGGCGGGCTCTACGCCGCTGAAGATTTTGTGTTGCCGTTTTTAGAGCGGGGCAGCAGCACCGGCAGAGATTA
Source organism: uncultured Oscillospiraceae bacterium (assembly GCA_964479715.1). GTDB lineage: Bacteria > Bacillota > Clostridia > Oscillospirales > Ruminococcaceae > JAAYCI01. The sequence continues at coordinate 12,455 of CAYZSR010000031.1, forward strand.
CAAAACCTGGCTGCAAGAAGTGGTGCAGCAAAACCCCGAAGAACAGCTAACCTATCGCCTGGCTGAAGAAACCGGCCCCGACCACGCTAAAACCTTTACCGTTGAAGTGCTTTTAAACACCAACCGTATTGGGCTTGGCAGCGGGCACAGCAAAAAAATTGCAGAGCAACAGGCAGCCCGCC
>CAYZSR010000031.1:12646-16054 GCA_964479715.1 uncultured Oscillospiraceae bacterium
GCCAAGCGCTGGAACTTATGGGTTTAGTGCCGCGGGAGAAAAAACGGTAAAACAAGACACTATAACACACCTAAAGGGTGGCTTTATGTATTTAAAAGCTTTAGAAATTCAAGGGTTTAAGTCCTTCCCGGACAAAACCCACATACAATTTAAAAGAGGCATTACCGCTGTTGTGGGTCCGAATGGCAGCGGTAAAAGTAATTTATCCGACGCGGTGCGCTGGGTGCTGGGTGAAACCAGCATGAAACAGTTGCGCGGTGGCGGCCGCATGGAAAACGTTATTTTTGGCGGCACGCTCAACCGCAACCCCATGGGCTACACGTCGGTTCAATTGATATTGGACAATAAAAAAAGAGGGCTTGACGTCGACGCCGACGAAGTGGCCATCGGCCGTAAATACTACCGCAGCGGCAACAGTGAGTATTCCATCAACGGACAAAGTGTTCGCCTGCGGGATGTGTATGAAATGCTGCTGGACACCGGGCTCGGGCGAGACGGCTACTCCATCATCGGGCAGGGGCGCATAGCCGAAATTGTTGGTGCCAAAAGCGCCGAACGCCGAGAGATTTTTGAAGAGGCAAGCGGCATCGCCCGTTTTCGCTACCGCAAAGAAGAGGCGGAAAAACGTCTGATGGATACTGAAGAAAACTTGCTGCGCCTGCGCGACATTCTCGATGAATTGGAGGCGCGTGTCGGCCCGCTTAAAAGGCAAAGTGAAAAAGCCAAACGTTTTTTAGAGCTGTCTGAAGAAAAGAAGGCGCTTGAAATTACGTTGTGGCTTGATACGCTGCGCTCCACCACTGAAAAACTGCGTGGACACCAGCGTAAAATGGAAATTGCCAGTGGCGATTACGCCGCCAAAAAAGCCGCCGCCGAAAAGATTGAAGAGCAAAACCTCGGTCTGCGGGAAGAAATTGAGCAAATAATTATTAAAATAGACCGCAGCAACGCCGCCATCCGTGGCTATGAGCAGCAACTTTCAAGCCAAGACGCAAAGCTTGCGGTGTTGCAAAATAACATCGAGCACAACCAAACAAGCATTGCCAACCTGCGGCGTGAAATCAATGAATCGGGCGCCGCCGAAGGGGCAACCGAGAAAGAAATTGAAGCGCAAAAACAGCAGCTGCAAGCGGCGGAAGCTGAAACCGCCAAGGTGCAAAAAAGCATTGAAGAATGTGAGGCGGCGCTTACCGAGATGCAGCGTAAAAGCCTTGAATTAGGTGAAAAGAAGGGCGAGCTGCAAGCGTTACTTGCCGCCCTGACGGACGATGCCACCAGTTGCAAAATGCACATCGTCGCCAGCGAGAACACCATCGAAACCGCCGAAAAACGTCTTGCCGACCAGCAAGACGGGCGCCGGCAAAGTGAGCAGCTGCTGGCGGAACTGGACGACGAGCAAACGGCGCTGCAAGAAGCGCTGCAAGCGGTTGAACAGCAAAAAACCAAACTTAAAAACATTGAACAAGGGCTGGAATTAAAACTGAACAGCCGCACCGACGCCTTTGAAAAAGCGCAAAATAACCTGCAACAGCTAACGGCGCAACAACAAACTGCCGTGCAACGGGTAGACATGTTGCAAGATTTAGAGCGCAATTTGGACGGCTTTCAAGCCAGCGTAAAAACCGTTATCCAAAGCGCGCGGCAAGGCCGCTTGCGGGGCATTATCGGGCCGGTGTCGAGCATTTTATCGGTGCAGCCGGGCTACGAAATAGCCATCGAAACGGCGCTGGGGTATAGTCTGCAGAACATTGTGGTGCAAGACGAAAGCGCCGCTAAAGCCGCCATGGCGTTTCTTAAACAAAACAACGGCGGGCGCGCCACCTTTTTGCCGCTGGATACGGTAAAACCGCGTCATTTTGACGCCTCCAACCTGCCGCACGGGGCGCAAAGTGCCCAGCAACTGGTGCAGTACGACGCCGCGTATGAATCTATTGTGTCCAGCCTTTTGGCACGCATTGTGGTGGTGGAAGACATTCACAAAGCCTCCAGCGTGGCCCGCACGTTGAATTACAGAAACCGTGTCGTTACCCAAGACGGGCAGGTTATCAACGCCGGCGGCTCATTTACCGGCGGCTCTGTTTCCCGCTCGGCGGGGCTATTCAGCCGCAAAAAAGAAATTAAGGAACTGCAAGATAAGCAGACAGCGCTCAAAGAACGCCTGAAAGACGCCGAAGCCGCTAAAGAAGAAATAGCCGGCGACGTGGCTAAATTACGTGCCCAATACACCGCCACCAACAGCGAGCTTATCACCGCCGGCGAAGAAAAAATACGCGCCGAGGGCGAGCTTAAACGTGCCGCCACCGCCTACCAAACGGCGAAGCAAAACGCAGAACAACAGCACGAAGTGACGGCGCAGCTTGAAAAACAGCGGGACGACGCGCAACAAGAACGACAGCAACAACAACAAAAACAGCAACACTTGAACGACGAAATTAACCGCCACACCGCCGCCCTTGCCGCTATTGCCGGCGACGACGACAGTTTTTTAGAGGAACGCGAAAAGCTGTCATCCCGTCTTTCGGCGCTGCGGCTGGAGGCGCTTGGCTTTGAGCGGGACGCCGATTTGTGTAAAAACACGCTGGAAACGCTGCGCAGCCGCACGGGTGAGCAGCAAGAACACCGCCAAAACCTGCACGATAATATTAAGGCGTTGGAAGAGCAAATTGAAACCCACGAGGCGGAAAAACAAACGGTTAAAACCAACACCGAAGAAGCCGCCCGAGAGATAAAAGAGCTGGAACAAACCATTGAAACGCTGGCGGCATCCCGCATTGAAAAAGAGGGGCACATCACCGCTAAAACCAGAGAAGAACGCACGCTGAACGACGAGCGGGAAAGCCTCGGTAGAGAAATTGCGACGCTGAGCGAGCAACAAACCAACCTTGAAACCCGCTACGACAGCACGCTTGCCAAATTGTGGGACGACTACGAGCTGACGCCGCAAGCGGCGCAAGCCTTCAACGTTCCCTTTGAATCGGTTACGGCGCTGCGCAGCCAAGTGGGCGAGCTGCGGGGCAGCATTCGCGCGCTGGGGCACGTTAACGTCGGCGCCATTGAAGAATACAAAGAAGTAAATGAGCGTTACACCTTCTTAAAAGAGCAAATGCAAGACGTTGAGCTGAGCAAAAATGAGCTGGAGCAGATGATTGCCGAAATCTCGGGCGAGATGACGACAATGTTTGCTGAAAGTTTTGCCGAAATCAACAAAGAGTTCAGCCGCATTTTCAAAGAGCTTTTCGGCGGCGGCAGCGCCACCCTTTATTTGAGCGACCCCGACGATTTACTCAGCTCCGGCATCGAGATAGACGTGGCGCCGCCCGGCAAAATTATCAACGATTTAGGGCAGCTGTCCGGCGGTGAGCAATCGCTGGTGGCTATTTGCATTTATTTTGCCATCTTGGCGGTAAA
>CAYZSR010000032.1:0-14937 GCA_964479715.1 uncultured Oscillospiraceae bacterium
GGCTCGCTTGGCACGCCAGGAGGGATTCGAACCCCCGGCCTACGGCTTAGAAGGCCGTTGCTCTATCCAACTGAGCTACTGGCGCAGATAAAAGGCAAAGGAAAGGCGACGGGCACCCGCCTATACAGCCCATAAAACCTTTACTAAGACGGACATATTATACTAGCAACCCGCGCCGTTGTCAATAAAGAGATTGAGGGTTTTGCCATTCTTTATGCGGCGAAGAAGTCTTGACACTGCCCGCCAATTGCCATAGGATATAAAGTATCATTATCGGAACGGAAACAGCTCCCAGAAGGGGAATAAAATGAGCGCAGTACACCGCAATTTTTACAGCATATTATACGACCGCCCCATGGTTGAACTAGCGGGCTACACAGCACGCAACCAACTGCAGGGGCAGTTGCTGGCTTATTTAAACTACGGCGGCATAACCGGCAGCGCTAAAGACGCACTGGCGGAAGGTATGCTGGCGCTTGCCACCGAACGTGGCGAATTAAAAAAAGGCATGCCAATTATTGAGGCATCCAGCGGCACCTTTGCCGTGGCACTCACCATCGCCGGCTTGCACAGCGGGCACCCCGTTTATTTAGTGATGCCCGGCAATGTAGAGCCGGAGCGCATCCAAATGTTTGAGGAGCTTGGCGCCAAAGTTACTGTTACCAACTATGTTTACGGCAGACAAGGAACCGTTAACCGCGCGGTGCAAATTGCCGAGCGGGTAGACGGCTATTTTATAAACTATTTTGACAACGACGACAACCCCGAATACCACCGCCGGGTAACCGGCCCCGCGCTGTTTAAAAAAGCCGGCGACGACATTGACGCTGTCGTCATTGGCGTGGGCAGCGGCGGCACCCTTACCGGCGTGGGCGAATACCTTAAAGGCTGGGCGGGCAATGTGTGGACGGTGGCGGTGCAACCCTTTGAAAGCCAAAGCCTAACGGGCGGCTACTCCGGGCGGCACGGCATCTCCGGCATTGGTCCCGGTTTTGTGCCGGACAACTACAACCCCTACGTGGTGGATGAGGTGGTTAGCGTGGCAACGGGCGACGCGGCTGCAGCGGCAAGAGAGCTGCTTGCAACCGACGCGGTGCCCGCCAGCATCAGTTGCGGCGCGGTTTTATGTGCCGCCAAACAAATTATGCAAAAACGCGCCGGGAAAGTGGTCTGCGTTTTTAACGGCATGACAATGAAGGAATAATTTCTTTATATCAGCGCCATGGGGTTTTTCCCCTTTGGCGCTTTTGTTTTTCTAATTTATAGAGTGTGATAAAAAATTATCGGAGGTACTTATGGAACAAGAACAAGTTTGTGCCGGCATGCTGCGCCCTAAGCGTGTGCGTGTTTGGCAAATTTTCAAAGCCTACATCACCAGCATGATTTTCGCTTTTACAGGTGGTCTTATGACGCTGCCGTTGTTACAGCAACAACTGGCGGATAAATATGAGTTAACCACCAGGGACAAGGTGCTGGAATATTTTGCGCTAAGCCAAACGATACCGGGCGTTATTTCTTTAAGCAACGCCATTTTAATAGGGCGAGAAATTGCCGGGTGGGCGGGCGCCTTTGCCGCTATGGCAGGCTGTTTACTGCCGGCGTTTTTCGGCATGTTGCTCATCACCATCACTTACAGCTTTATCAGCGAAATCAAGTGGGTTTACGGCATCATCAACGGCATTCGTGCCGCCAGCGTTGCTGTTATCTTTTCCAACGCGTTAATACTCATTGGCGACAACAAAACCGCTTTCGGCTTAACTGTTGCGCTCATCGCTTTTGTAACCACTTTCTTTTTTGGCTGGAACATTCTTCTGGTGGTTATTCTATGCGGCTTTGCCAGCGTTATCCGCCAGCTGTTTTTACAACGTGCCCAAACTGAAAACAAATAATTAAGCATACAAAGGATAAATTATGACACTTAGACTTTTTTTAATGTTTACAAAGCTCGGCTTTTTATCGGTCGGCGGCGGCTACCCCATGATGGCGCTGATTTTAGAAGAAGCCCAAGCCGTTGGCCTGACCATGACCCAATTTGCCGACATGGCGGCGCTGGAGCTGCTGGCCTCGGGGCCTATCGCCATTAACGCCGCCACCTACATCGGCTATGTTAAAGGCGGCTTTATCGGCGCCGTGGCGGCCACCGCCGGCACCTGCGTTTCACCGCTGGTGCTGACAACTATCTTGTATTATTTTCTTAAAAAATTCAGCGAGAACGTCTATGTCCAAAGCTTTTTAGACGGCATTAAAGTGGCCTGTGGCGGCATTTTAATTACCACCACATTCGTGCTCTCCAAAGAAATCTTCTTTGAAAACGCCGCGCTGTCGCAGGTGGTTGCCAACCCGCTTGGCACAATTCAAATTGTCGGCGTGGTTATTTGCATTGCGTGCTGTGTGGCGCTTATCAAATTTAAAGCCAACCCCATCGGCGTTATCTTGGCAAGCGGGTTGGCGGGCGCACTTTTCATGCGATAAACCGCACGTTTTTTCACCCCTTATTAAAAATGGTTTGGCATCGAAATAAAACGTCGAATACTTGCAGTTTTTAAGTGGTTTCGGTATACTGGGTTAAACTGGAATTATTCTTGACTAGGTGGTTTACACACGCCAAAGAAGCAGACCGTACCTACATTAATCCGGTTGTTCATTGCTTTTAAAATGATTGGAGGCAGCCGTGCCAGCGTCTTACACTTACACCCACATTGCTACCAACGCCATGCTTAAAAGTGGGCAGTTGGCGCACCATATACCGGCTTTTTACGCCGGCGCCAATGGGCCGAATCCGCTTTTTATGTACGCTGCTTTTCACCGCAAGAACGTTCCCTACCTGCGCAAATTGGCGGGGCAAATACGGCGAGATAACCCCGGCATTTTTTTATTAGAGCTGGTTAAAACCGCTAAAACGCCGTTGCAACAAAGCTTTGCCACCGGGTTTTTAGCCCATTATGCGGCAAACTATACTTTAAACCCTTATATCACGGCACTGGAAGGGAAAGGCCGCTACGAGGGCAAGAAAAACCGCCCTTATTTTGAATCTTGCATTGACGCCACCCTTTATTATTCGCTGTACAAAACGGATGTTGTCCCGCCGGTGGCGGGCACCCCTGTTTTGGTTGCCGATGATTTGGCGCAGGTGGCCTCCACCATGCAGCAAGCTGTTTTAAGCAGCTACCAAGCCGATGTGCCCACCGTGGTACTGGCGGACGCCTACCACGACAATATGTCGGTGCGGCGCCTAATGAATGGTAACGTGTTTAATCGTTTGTGGCTGCGTTTTCTTTCGCTTTTTGGTGCCGGCGGCACCATGGTGCGCGATTTAATGCGGCGCACACAGCACGCCACCGTGCTTAAAAACCTGCCGCCATCTTGGGTAAACCCCAACACCGGTGAAACGATTGAACTCACCTTTGACGACATGATAGAACTGGCTGAAAGTGAAAGTGCCGCGCTAATTGAAGCGGCTTCATCTTACTGGATGGGGCAACTGAATGACGACGAGCTGCTCGCCATTATAGGCAACAAAGATTATTACACTGGGCTTGAAAAAGACGTGGCTGTGGCGCCCGTTAAACCAACGCCACCGCCTGAAGAAAAACCGGCACACACGCCGCCTGCTCCACTAGAAAAACAGCCCGCTGCCATAACAGCGGCAGCCGCGGCGCGGGTTGAATCCCCCGCCGTGCCTAAAGAAGAAGTATTAAAACCACAGCGCCAGCCTGAAAAGAGCGGCGACGAACCACCCGCCCATAAGGCACGCAAAGTGTACACCACGTTACCACCCGGCGCACGCCGCGGCAAAGAGCCGGCGGCACAGCCGATGAAAATTGACCCCACCCCGCCGGTGTCTCCCCTTAAACAAAAACCGGCCACCACCGATAAGCCCGACCATTTGGTGGAATATAAGGTGTATCGCCCGCAAGAGGCGGCAGAAACACCACCGCAACCAACGGCAACGCCCGCCGCCAAAGCGCCAGCGCAACCCGGCGAAATACCCGCCGCCAAACCGGCACCGCAAAAAAAGAAACCCGCCGGTTTTGTGTCGCTCTCGCAGCTGGGCAAAGAAGATAAGCCGCCCGTCGCTTTAAGCGACACGCCACAATCGCCGCAAACGGCAGCACCAAGCAAAGCGGCAACGCCTCAAAAAACGGCAGCAGGCACACCGCACGTCCCCGTAAAAAAAGAAGCCGACGCCGCACCCGAGGAAGACCGCTACACCGCCGTCTTCCAAGCGGATGACTCGGCAAAAGATATTGAAATAAAGCAAGACAGCCCCCCCGCCGGCAAAGAAAGAGACCTTGATGAACTGCTTGCTTGGGCAAGCCGCAAGCCGGACTATTTAAAAGACCCCGCCCAACCCAACAACCAATAAATAATACCTTAGCTTTAGCTAAAGGATAGGAGAGCTATGATGGCAAATATTTGGCATGACGTAAACCCGGCACGCATTACACCGGATGATTTTATTGCAGTGATTGAAATTGAAAAGGGTTCTAAAAATAAATATGAGCTGGACAAAGAAACCGGCGCTATTATTTTAGACCGCATTCTGTATACATCAACCCACTACCCCGCAAACTACGGTTTTATTCCCCGTACTTTGGCCGATGACGACGACCCGTTAGACGTGCTTGTGCTGTGCAGTGAAAACATTCACCCGCTTAGCCTTGTGCACTGCTACCCCATCGGCATGATAACCATGCTGGATACCGGCAAGATGGACGAGAAAATTATAGCCATCCCCTTTGATGACCCCACCTACAACGAATACACCCACATAGACCAGCTTCCCAGCCACATTATTTCGGAAATGCGGCACTTTTTCAGCGTTTACAAAAACCTGGAAGACAAAGAAACGCTGGTAGACGACGAACAAGGCCCCGAAGAGGCGAAAGAGATTATTCGGCAAGCGCTGGATAAATACGTCGAGTATTTTTGTCGATAAAAAATAAATAACAACGATACACGCACCCTCTTTAAGGCAATCTGTTATACTTTACCGCGCGGGCTGGCTTAAAAACCACCCCGCCATTATTGCGGTATTCTTTACCTGCCATATATACCAACGTATTAATTACATATTCAACCACCAAAATCGTAACGCTCTTTGCTGCCTTGCCTGTGTTGGTACGCTAACACCGGCTTTAACAATAAGCTAATCGAAAAGGAGACTGAATTATGGCTAGCTGGAAAGAAAAGTACGCAGACAAATTTGTTACCATTGAAGAAGCCGCGCAAAAAATTGAATAGGGCGACGTTATTTGGCCGGGACAGACCACCTCGGTACCTTATAACTTGATGGACGCTATTACCGACCGCCACGAAGAGCTGGAAAACATAACCGTCCTATCCAATATGTTTTTACAACCGCTTGATTTGCTGGAAGATCATCATCTCAAAAAAACCTTTAAAACCATCACCGTCTTCCCCAACGCGCTGGAGCGGTTTTCGATGGCTGCCGGTATTATTGATTTTGCACCCATCCCTTATTCCTATCTGTACACCTTTATCAAAGATGTGTATAAAACAAACGTCTCGCTGATGGAAGTGTGCCCGCCCGACGAAGACGGCTACGTCAACGTGGGTGCCTTGGGCGTTGGCTTTAACAGCTGGGTAAGCGGCTTTGCCGAAAAGGTTATCGCCGTTGTCAACCCGCAACATCACCCGGTGCAAGGGCCTGACGAAGTGGTTAAGGTGCACATGGACCAAATTGACTGGATTGCTGAAGACGAGCATGAACTGCCGGCTATCCCGCCGACCGACCCCACCGAAATTGACGAAGAAATCGCAAAATACATCGTCGACGTTATTCAAGATGGGGACACTTTCCAAGTTGGTATGGGCGGTTTGCCCAACGCCATTCTAGCCAGCCTTAAAGACAAAAAAGACCTGAAAATATACACCGAAATTTTAACCGACGGCATGGTTGATTTAGCCGAAGCAGGCGCCGTTGTCTCAATGAAAGCGTGTGGCGCTTTCGGCATGCCGCGTCTTTATGAGTTCTTTGATAACCCGATGGTTTCTTTTGACAGCATGGAAGCCATTCTAGACCCCGCCAGCATTGCCAAACAAGACAACCTTATCTCGGTTAACGCCACGCTGATGGTGGATATCACCGGCCAGCTTTGCAGCGAGGCTATCGGCACCAGACAGTACAGCAGCATCGGCGGTCAATTAGACTTTGTCCGTGGTGCCGCCAAAGCCAAAGGCGGGCGCAGCTACATTACCCTACGCTCAGCCCGTAAAGATAAAGACGGCAACTTAGTCTCCAACATTGTGCCCCGTCTGCCGGAGGGTTCTATTGTTACCACCCCGCGCGCCGAGCCGATGTATATTGTTACCGAATACGGCGTGGCGGATATTTATTTGCGCAGCATTAAAGACCGCATTAAAGCAATGATAGAAATTGCCCACCCCGATTTCCGTGAGGAACTTAAGCGTGAAGCTATTGCGCAAGGCAATATCTTTGAAGACGACTTTGATTTGAATTTTTAATTTTATATTAAATGGCATAAAAAAAGACGGCAACGTAATGTTGCCGTCTTTTTTACAATTATTTTTCAGTCGTCTATAGTGTAGACCGTTTGTTTGTTAAAAGCGCGCCGTCCGCGTATGGTAAACAGTGGGTAAACCAGCGCCCACAGCAAATCCAGCCGCTCTTTGCGGGTGCTGCCGTCGGGGTAGGCAGCCACAAGGCGCATGGCGTTAAACAGCAGCCGCCGCTGCCCGTCAAAAGGCTCTCTTTTAATAAAACCGGCGCTTTCCAGGTTGGCAAACCCTTGCGACAGCGTGGCGTAAAATTCCGTTACCAGCTCAGCACGTATCTTGCGCACCGCATCGGTAATAATTTCTTCTTCAAGGCGGCTGAAGTAAAAAGCCATCGTCTGTTCATTGCTTACCAGCGTTACAAAATAGCCGTGCAAACTGCCCAGCCCGCGTGGCACCGCCGGCGGTGTATGCTCTTTAAAGGCATGGGTCGCTACCTCTTCCACCAAATCTTCTTTAAATTTAAAGTAATAGGTTAGGTTGCCAGCGCTGATGCCCAATTCGTCTGCAATGGCACGCATAGACACCGCTTCATAGCCGTCTTCGGAAAATAAGGTGGCCGCAGTTTGTATAATTTCTTCTTTTCTATCAATCTTTTTTTCTTGGTCAGCGATGAAAACCAGCTCCTTAATTACTCGCTAAAGAAAGCCCACAAGGCGCCTAAAATGCCTACTATTGCTATTTTTGCACGCATGTACTAAAATGTCAAGACAAGTAGCTATGAGGGGGAAAAGCCATGTCTGCCGTGCGAAATGAGAAAAAAGAAAACCGTTTAGGCTATGAAAATATCGCAACGCTGTTGCGGCAATTTGCGGTACCCAGCATTATCAGCGGCGTTGTGAGCGCCACCTACAACATTGTAGACCAGTTCTTCATCGGACGTGGCATCGGCATTTACGGCAACGCCGCCACCAACGTGGCGTTTCCCTTCACCACCATTTGCGTGGCCACCGCTTTGTTGCTGGGTATTGGCGGCTCATCCGGCTTTAATCTGGCAATGGGTGCCAAAGAAGAAGAAAAAGCCAAAAAAATTGCCGGTAACACCATTAGCGCACTGCTGATTGCCGGCGTTGCCATCGGCCTTATTACGCTGGTGTTCTTAAAGCCGTTGCTTCGTGCTTTTGGCGCCAGCGACGCCGTGATGCCCTACGCCGAAGCGTACACCGGTATTTTGGCGTTCGGCATGCCGTTTTTTATTTTTTCCACCGGCGCCAGCAGTTTAATACGCGCCGACGGCAGCCCCGGTTACTCTATGGCGTGCGTGCTGAGCGGCGCCATTATAAACACCGTTTTAGACCCGCTTTTTATTTTCACCTTTGATATGGGCATGGAGGGCGCCGCCCTCGCCACCATTATCGGGCAGATAGTAAGCGGCGCCATGGTGGCAATTTATTTCTTCCGGTTTGACAGTTTTAAAATAACCCCTGCCATGCTGCGCCCACGACTTGCCGTGATAGGGCGCACCGCCGCGCTGGGTGCCGCCTCGTTTTTTAACCAAATTGCCATTCTTGCCGTGCAGGTGGTTATGAACAACTCACTAACCTACTACGGTGCTCAAAGCCCCTACGGCAGCGAAATACCCATGGCGGTAGTGGGCATTGGCAGCAAGGTAAATTTTTTATTTATGTCGGTCATTATCGGCATTGCGCAGGGCAACCAGCCCATTGTCGGCTATAATTACGGCGCTAAAAACTACGGGCGGGTGCGCCGCGCATACAAGCTGGCGGCTATCTCGGGGCTGGCCGTTTCCACCGTCGGCTTTATTTTATTCCAGCTGTTCCCCACGCAAATTGTCGGGCTTTTCGGTGATGGAACACCCCAGTATTTTGAATTTGCCGAGCGGTATTTCAGAATCTTCATGATGTTCTTTTTCATCGTCGGCATCCACCCAGTTACATCCAACTTTTTTACTGCCATCGGCAAAGCAAAGAAAGGCATTGTCATCAGCTTAACGCGGCAGATTATCATTTTGCTGCCGTTGCTGCTTATCTTCCCGCTGTTTTTCGGCGTCGACGGTTTAATCTACGCCGGCCCTTTTTCAGACGGCATCTCGGCAACCATTGCCATTATTCTTGTCGCCAATGAGCTTAAAAACATGAAAGAGATGGAACAAAATCAATTGGCTGCCCCCCGCTGAATGCATTTAGTCTATACAAAACGCACCGCCTGTTTTGGCGGTGCGTTTTTCTTTTAGGGCATTGCTTCTTGCAGCAATTCAACAATATCCTCGGTGCGTTGCAGTTGCAACGCTTCTATTGCCACCGTTTGCATCGCCACCAAACTGGCGCCGGAAATACGCCGCTGAATAAGGCTTAGATACGCCGGCGACACGCTTAAATCACGAATGCCTATGCCAAGCAGCACCGGCGTAGCGCGGGGGTCGTTGGCAAGCTCTCCGCAAAGGGTAACGCGTTTTCCGCGTGCATTAAACGCTTTGTGAACCGATGCAATGGTGCGAAACATCACCGGATGAAACAGCTGGTAATAAAGGCTGACGGCGGGGTCGGCTCTGTCGGCGGCAAGCAGGTACTGGCACAAATCATTGCTGCCTATCAGGGCAAAATCCGCCTCTCTGGCAAAGCTGTCCGCCAGCACCGCTGCACTGGGCAGCTCGATAATCGGTCCGGTCGGCAGCGCCTTATCATAGGGAATGCGCTGCGCCGCCAGCTGCTTTTTGGCTTCGTCCAGCAGCGCCAACGCTTCAAAATACTCCCCCACATCCGCCACCAGCGGAAAGGCAAGGCGTACATTACCGTGATGTGAAGCACGCAGCACCGCCCGCAGCTGTGTTAAAAAAAGCTGCGGGTTGTCCAGCGCCAAACGCAACCCTTGTTTTGCCACATGGCGGTTGTCTTCACGGTAGGCATCAAACCACGTCGGCTTTTTATCTTCGCTGAAATCAATGGTGCGTACCGTTACCGTTTTGCCGGGATGGCGGGCGAGCACACGGCGGTACTGCTCGTACTGCATTTCTTCGCCCGGCGGGCGGCGCTCTTTCAAAAAAAGAAACTCACTGCGATACAAGCCGATGTTATCCGCCTGAGCGGCCACCACCGCATTCTCGGTGCCGACGGCACCAAGGCTGAGCCCCACCCGCACACGGGCGCCGTCGGTCGTAACGGTTTTAGTGGCACTTTTTGTGTGTAAGGCAACAGGCGGTTTGGCGGCGGGGCTATCCAGCCGTCGCTGTTCCTGTTCCATAAAGTGGTATTTAATAGCGTCTAAATTGGTACTGATAGTACCGGAGGTGGTATCCACCAGCACCGCCGCATTATCGCCAATCTCATTGAGGGCGTTGGCAACCCCCATAATGGCGGGAATGCCGTATTCACGCGCCATGATGGCGGCGTGGCAAGAAAAAGTGCCTTCTTCGGTGATAAAGCCCAGCGTGTTGGCAACGTCCAAATCGACGAGCTGCTGTGGTTTAAGCTTTTTCGCAACGATAATGCAGGGGCGCACAAGATTCGCCAAATGAATGGGCGGATTGCCGGCGTAGGTGTGTAAATAACGGTGCAAAACCGCCCGCCAATAGGACGCTTGCCCTTTAACGGCGCGGTCCAGTTTGCGATATAGTGTTTCTATTTTTTGAAAGGCAAGCTCGTACACGGCTCGGTCGGGCGAAACGTACCGCTCGGTTATCTCACCGCACACCAAACGGTTAAAGTCGGCGTCGTTGACGATGTCTTCAATTTGGCTTTGCAGCGTCTCATACCGTGACGACGACGGCCCGGCTTTTTCCATCTGCCTCAATAAATCTTGTTCCACCTGTTTGCGGGTTCTATCGTGGGCGGTAAGGGCGGCATCAACGCTGTTTGCCGTTAACGGCGTGGGCGGCGGCACCGGAATGTCGGCGCGCCAATGCACCGCCGGCCCCAGCACAATACCGCCTGAAACTGGGGTGCCGTATAGTTCTTTCATCTGCCGTCCCCTTTCATACCATTGCTTTGGATAAAAGTGTATGCCTACAAACGCGTTTGTAGGCATACACTAAAAGTTGCTTATTAATCTGGTCCCGCCGGCTCATCGGGCGGCTCGTCGGGTTCGGTCGGTTCTTCTTTCGGTGGCGTTACATCGGGCGGACGTATCTCGCCCGGGTCTGGTAAATCGTCCACTTCAGACGACGGCGGCTCTGTCTCTTGCGGCGTGCCCGAGCTGACCATCAAATCGACGGTACCGCCAACGGCAATTTTGGTGCCGGAGGACGGGTTTTGACGCAGTACAGTGCCCGCCGGTGCCGACGATGACATGTAGGTGATGGTACCGGTTTGCAAACCTTCGGTGGCAAGCCGCTGCTGCGCGTCTTTCAGGGACATGTTGGTTACCGCCGGCACCCGTGTATCAAAATCGTGCCGTTCGCTGGCGTAAAGCAGCGTCACCACCGTGTCCGGCAGGTTGCGCACCGTTTTGCCGGGCGCCGGGTCACTTTCTATAATGGTGCCCGGGGCGGCGTTGGTGTCGTCAACACGCCGCAGGTAAGGGCGCAGCCCTAAATCCAGCACTTGTTGCTGCGCTTCTTTGCGTGGCAGCCCAATCATGTCAGGTATTTTTATATCTTCTATGCCGCGCGCCACAATTACATAAACGCGCTGGTTGGCTTTAACCTTTTTGGGGTTTTTATTAGAGGAAGTGGGGTTTTGGCTCATAATCTGGCCGGGCGGCACCTGCGGGTCGTCTTCATAAGAAGGCTCTTGCAAACGCAGGTATTTGTAGGGGTCTTTGGTCAACATTTCTTCCACTTCTTCATACAGCATGCCGGTAAAATCCGGCAAATCGATGTCTTTGTATTCGCTGAACATCGGGTTGCCGCTATTTTTAAAGAGCGTGTAACTCAAGAAAAAACAGGCAAACATAACAGCGATGGTTAACCCGACAAGCACCGGCATAAAATAACTGCTAAGCGGGCGCGCTTCGCCCGCGGCGTCAGGGTCGCGAGAAAATTTAAGCCAGCCTGTTTGAAGGCGATTTTTAAGGTGGTGCACGCCACTTTGCGGCACCAACAACTCCGCCGATACCGGCGGGTATGCCGCTTGAATCTCGGCGGCTTGTTCGTCGGTTAAAAAGCGGTGGCTCGGCTGCGTTTTCAGCCGCTGCAAATCCTGTAACATGTCATCTATATTGTTGTACCGCTCAAGGGGTTCTTTTTGCATGGCAATCAGCGCAATATCTACAATGCCTTGAGGCACTTGTTTATTGTATTCGCTGATGGGCGGCGGGTTTTGGTTAATCTGCGCCGTTACCGCGTCGGTTACGCTGGTGGCGCCGTAAGGCAGCCGCCCCGTCAACATTTCATAAAGCAGCACCCCAACGCTGTAAATGTCAGCGCGGTGGTCGCTGGTCTGGCCTTTTGCCTGCTCGGGGCTGCAATAGTTTACCACATCAATTGCGCGCTCTCCCGGGTAGCCGGCTGATTCATACGCCAGTCGGTCTATACCGAAGTCTTGTATCTTCAGCGTGCCCTCTTTAGAAATAACAAGGTGCCGCGGGTTTAATGAGTAATGTACCACCCCGTGGGCGTGCGCGTCGGCTAAACCTTGGCACACCTGCTCGGCAAAATTAAGCGCTTGATGGTAAGGAAGCGTCTTTTTCTGCCTTTCAAGAAAGCGGCGCAGCGTTGTGCCACTTAACGGCTCGGTAACAACATAGCTACCACTTTTGCTGTTTTTAACGTCCAACGCGTTCACGATATAAGGACTTTCAAAGGTGCTAAGCCGCTGCCAATTGGAGCGAAAACGCCGAGACACCGCCGCGTTTTTTTGGTACGCGGGTTTTAACAGGCGCACACCAACGTTTTCTTCACTCTTCACATCGGTTGCTTGAAACACCGTAAAATAATCCGTTTCGTAAGCAACACCTTTTAAAAGATATTTATCATCAAGCGTTGTGCCAATCAAACTGTCCACTTGTTTCACCACCTCCACCTAGTGTGGTCGATATAATAAAAAAAGCGGTTGCCCGCCGGTAAAATTTAACGTCATCCATTCAACAAAAAATGCATCACTTGCTAAATCTTATTTATTATAGCAGGTTTTAGCCGTTTTTTGCAAGACGAATAAGTAACAATTCATCGGTGGCTTCGCTTTCATTCACAGCAAAAACACACTCTAATTTATTTGATACATCGTCTTGAATCGGCATTGGTGCGCCATTGCGGTACCGCGGTGCATTTTTTGACATTTTCTTTATGAGACAGTATAATAAAGCCAATAAATTTTTCTGTTTATCTTAGTTACAATAATTAACTTTAGGGAGCTTTATATGATAACTGCAACAAGTTTTCTTTTAGCCGCCGCAAACGCTGCCCCCACCGCTTTGCTCACCACCTTTTTGCTAAAAAACTCAAAAATGGTACTTATTGTCGGCACGGCGCTACTGGTAGTGGTGCTGGCGCTGATTGTTTGGCTGGTTATAAAATCCATCCGCCAATCAAAGCGGCTGGCAAGCGACGAAGAACACACGCCGATAAACGGACAACCATCGCAAAAAGATACCGATGACGCGGTGCTCTACAAAGCCTTTGACGAAATAATAGACCGCCCATCGCTGCCCGAGACCGACACAGCGCCGCCGTCACAAGAGCCGGTACCTAAACGCGCTATCGCTCGCCCGCCGGTGCTAAAAGAACAAAAGGTGCAAGCGACCAATGCAGAGCCGCAACCTAAAAGTGCGAGCAACGCACCAAGTGACGATACAAAGACTGAACCGGCGGCTGAAAAAGTGTCGTCCAACGATGTGCTTTCCCTGATTGATGAATTAAAGCCATAGTAACCTATTTGCCCTTGTTAATTGATACATCGCAAAGAACAAAGTGTAAACTTCTTGTGAAAGATAGCTTTGCATTTTGTTTTTTTGCCGTATATTTGCAAATTTAACCGCTTGTTCGTTAAATTTTTATGTTATAAGGGTGGTTTGACGCGCCCCGCAATTTCTGATATTGTTTTGAAGTGGATATTTTGTTATCTAACGCGTTCCCGTTATATAGCCTATAAACAAGCCATTTCTTTGTGCACTGTTTATAATTTTCCACAGCGGCTTGCATGATTCGACAATTTTAGGTAAACTATGTACCTGAGAATGCAACGTCCGCCTATATTGTAAAAATATACTCTTTATAATATATCTGTTTTGGAACTTTTCTTAACTGAAAGGAAGACCTTGTAGCATGACTCAAAAAAATAGCAAACCTCGAGCTAGTCGATTACTTATAAATTCCATCTCTGCGGCTTTAACGCTTGTTTTCGCCATCGGATTCTTGTCGCTTACCGTTTTTGCCGGTACAGCGCAGGCAGTGGCAGACAAACAGCGAAAGGCTGCAGATTTTTTGCTTTCACGGGATGATAACCGTGTTTTAAATGATGCGGGCGGCCTTGTCAGCAGCGTGGTAACGGTGGGAGATTTTGCCGCGTTGCAACAAGCGCTGATGGACCCCACCGCCATGCCGCAAGACTCTGCCTACACCATTCAAGTGGCGGCAGACATCGTGGCAGAAGCGCCGCTAACCATTCCCCAAGGTAAAACCGTTACCCTTACCTCTGCCGATGCAGAGGCGCCCGTTTCCATTGTGCGCGGTTTTGAAGAAGGCGCACTTTTCACCATTCCGAACGACACGAGCGGCGCCACCGCTCTTTATCTTGAAAATATTACGCTGAACGGCAACGATCTTTTAGCCTCGGGGCCGTTAATCTCAAACCAAGCGAAATTAACCGTTTCTTCAGGCGCACGGCTTGTTAACAACATTAACACCGCCACGCCGGGCGGCGCCATTTTAAACAAAGGCAGTTTGCTTATTAGAGACGCTGAGGTAAGCGGTAACGCCGCTGTCAGCGGCAACGCCATTCAAAACAACGGCGAGTTAACGCTGAACAACAACGTGCAGATTCCCTGCCCCGGCGGCATTTCATTCCTTGCCGCAGAAAACGCCCCCATTGCCGATATGTTGGCCGACGGCTCTACCGTCTCCATAGAGCGCTCTAAAGCGCTGGCAAGTAGTGGGCACTCGGTTATTGCGGCGGCGCTTCCAACCTTTACGCTGACAAGCCACGATCTAGATGCCTTCTTTGTTTGCAGCGACGGTTTTGACTACCGCCTTAACGCCGCCAAAACCGCTGTGGAAGCGGTGCCCATCACCTATACAATTGACTATCATTTTAACGAGAGCAGCTATTCCAACCCCAGCGCCAACCTTTCTAAAATGCACGTTTTCTCGCCGCTGTTACAGTTGATTGCACCCAGCGCCACCCAGCGCACCAACGAACACTTTGTTGGCTGGTACACCGCTGAAAAGGACGGCACACGGATAGACACCATCTCACCGCAGCGCCTTCCCTTGCTGGCAGATGAAAATGGCACCACACGGGCTTTTTGCTGCGGGTCCATCTTGGCGAAAATATCTACCTCTTC
>CAYZSR010000033.1:0-12318 GCA_964479715.1 uncultured Oscillospiraceae bacterium
TCAATCAAAAAGCCGTCAAACTCCGGCCCGTCCACGCAGGCAAACTTCGTTTCGCCGTCCACCGTGAGACGGCAGCCGCCGCACATGCCGGTGCCGTCCACCATGATGGAGTTCATTGAGACGGTGGTGGGTATGTTGTGCGGGCGGGTTACTTCCACCACCGCTTGCATCATTGGCACCGGTCCGATGGCGATAACACGGTCGTAGTTGGCGCCGTCGTCAAGGCGCTTTTGAAGGGCGTCGGTAACAAAACCTTTATCGCCGGCGCTGCCGTCGTCGGTCATTAAAATGAGGCGGCCACTGATGGCCTCAAACTCTTTTTCTAAAATAACCAGTTCTTTATCTCTAAAGCCGATAACGCTGTCTACTTCAGCGCCCATTTGGTGCAGTTTTTTTGCCACCGGCAGCGCAATGGCACAGCCGACACCCCCGCCGACAACGGCGGCTTTTTTAACGCCGTCCAAATCGCTGGCGCGGCCAAGGGGGCCGACAAAGTCTTCCACCGAATCGCCTTTATCAAGACTGTTCAGCTGCGCTGTGGCGCCGCCCACCAGCTGAAAAATAATGGTCACCAGCCCGGCGTCGCGGTCGTAATCCGCAATGGTTAGCGGAATGCGCTCTGAGTCACTTTTGGCGCGCACAATAACAAACTGCCCCGCCTCTGCCTTTTGGGCAATCAGCGGCGCTTTAATAACCATGCGGCTAACGGTGCTGTTAAGGGCGTCTTTCTCTATTATTTTATACATGGTGGCTCCCTTCGTTAGGGTGGTTGCAGCGCGTTAATATCAATTCATACATGGTTCAATTATACCTACCGTTTTCAGCAAGGTCAACATTCAGGTGGCGGCCAATTGCTTTCACGCAGCCTGCGTGGTAAGGTGGTTTTGCGAGGTTCGTTTGCGCCAAAAACCGCCCGCCGCCCGCCTGCCAAAGGAATGGATTTATGCGACTGCGAAAACATATAAAAAAATTGAAGCCACAAGGTTACGTTGAAGCGCCGCCGCCACCCCACGTGGTGGACTGCTCGCTCGGCGTGAACCCTTACGGCTGCGCACCGGCGCTAAGGGATGTGTCCATCTCTGCCAAAGACACCTCCCCCTACCCGCAGCCCGATGGCGCCGCTTTACGGCAGCGCCTTGCCGCCCATTGGCAAAACAGTTTAACAGCGGATAATTTTGTGCTGCAAACCGGCTCAATGGGGGTGTTGCAGCTGGCAAACCAAATCATGCTGAGCGACGGCGACGGCGTTTTAGGCCCCGCCCCGCTTTTTGTTGATTATCGCTTTGCGGCGGAAGCCGCCGGCGCCACCTACACCGGCGTGCCGCTGTTGAACGGCACCGAGTGGGCACTAACGGCAGACGCCTTTATCGGCCACATTAAAAGCCGCCACAAAATAATATATATAGACAGCCCCAACAACCCCACCGGCAAAAGTTTGCCGCTTAGCGCCATTGAAAAAATAGCGATAGCAGCAAAGGAAAACGGCAGCTTATTGATTGTTGACGAAGCCTACGGCGATTTTTTGCCGCCCGGTCGCTCCGCCATCCAACTGGTGCCAAAGTACAGCCACCTGCTAGTGGTTCGTTCTTTTTCCAAAGGGTTTGGGCTGGCGGGCATTCGCGCCGGTTACGGCGTTGCCGGTGGAGTGCTTAGTGACGCCATGCGCCGCGCAGACACGCTCTTTGCCCTTGGCACGCCGTCGCTCTTTTTTGCCGAGCAGGCGCTTAAACACACCGCCTTTTTAACAGACAGCGCCCACCGTATTGCGGCGGCAAAAAAACAACTGCTTGAAGAGCTGACGGCGATACACTACGCCGAGACTGATTTAGCGGTGCCCATTGCGCTGCTGTTTTACGACGACGACAAACCGCTGGCGCAGCATTTTAAAGAACAGCGGGTGCTCGTCAGCAGCGGTAAAAATATCGACGGACTGGATAAGCGCTACGCCCGCTTGCGCATTCCGCCGGATGACGAATTGCCCGCTCTGTTCAAGGCGGTGCGGGCTATTCAAAAAACGTAAAGCTTTTGCGTCATGAAGCCGCGATTGCCGAAAGACGCGGTATCCCCCGTTTTGTTTCAGCGCCAGTAAATAACAGATAGCTGCATTAAAGTTTATCGGCGGCGGCAGTATTCAACACTGTTTGCGCTATTTGTCCCAAATAACCAAACAGAGTTATTTATAGCTATAAGAAAAACCCCGCCGCGGCGGGGTTTTTACTAAGGTTTTTTATGGTGCAATGGTTTGTATCAATAAAGTTATGCGCCAAGGCGCCCGGTGGCAATAAACCACGCAAAAAAGATTACAACCGCCGCTACGCCGGCGAATATCCACAGGTACTTATAGTTGGGCGTGTCGCCATCGGCGGTTCTGGCAGCAGGGATTAAATTCGCCGCCCTTAAGCCGGTTACAACCGGTTTGTACAGCAACAGCGTAATAGAGGTGATAATGCTGTATTTAATAAGGTTAAACGGTAAAAACACCGGTAGCAACATGCCGGCAACAACGTCTCTTTCAATACCCATATAGATAGGTGTCAGCAGGTAGTTCCACAGAACCATGCTGGCGGTGGCAAGCAAACTGCCTGAAATAAGGCCGATAACGGCGTTGCTGATGCGGTGCCGCTTTTGGTAGATGTAGGCGGCGGTGCAAGAAAAGGCGGCGCTTGAGATAACGTTCATGGCAAGGCCTATAACGCCGGTTTCGGTAACAGTTATCATCTCTAAAAGCCCCACTACCGTTGCCATACCCAGCGACGCGAGCGGCCCGTAGATAAACCCGCCTATGGCGATGATAACATCTTTCGGGTCAAACCATAGAAATGGTGCCGACGGTATCAGCGGAAAGTGCAAAAGTACCATTAAGATATAGGCGATGGCACTTAGCACCGCCAGCGTTGTTAGTTTTTTTACGTCCATTCTTCCCTTTGTGCGACTGTTCATAAGACAAAACTCCTCACGGGCATTTGCCCAAAAATTTAACACCTGAAAGAGAAATGCCTTTCAGGTGTTTATAAGACAGTTTTGCATAATAAATCACAACAAAAGTACTGCCGTAAACAACATCTTCTTCCATCCAGACTTTAACTGTCGGTATTGGGTTTGCACCAATTCAACGCATTGCGCTCGCGGACTTTTACCGCCGATCGGGAATTTCACCCTGCCCTGAAGACATACTATTCAAATGTACTTATATAATAACATATTTTTGCCGCCGTTGGCAAGTTCTTTTACTAAATAATTTGAAAACAAAACCAAGCGTTCGGTCACACTAACCGCTATGGCATTGGCTACCGCCCGCCGTTATGGGCGGTATTTTTCTTTGGCGTCTTGGTACGCATCAAAGGTGGCGTCGTCAAAACACACCATATACACTTCTTTAATGGACGGCCACTTTCTGCCCTCTTTGTAAATGGCTTTTACCGCGGTGGGTGCCGCCTTGGCAAAAGGGTAGCCAAAAACACCGGTGCTGATAGACGGAAACGCCACCCGCTCCAGGTTTTTTTCACCCGCCAGTTTCAGCGCGTTTTTATAGCAGCTGTAAAGCAGCTCTGCCTCTTGCTGGGTGCCGCCCTGCCAAATGGGGCCCACCACATGAATAACATAATCTGCCGGCAGATTGTACCCGCCCGTTATAACCGCCCCGCCGGTGGGGCAGCCGCCCAACGTTTTGCATTCTTCTAAAAGTTGCGGCCCCGCCGCCTGGTGTATCGCCCCGTCAACACCGCCGCCACCCAGCAAACTGGTGTTTGCGGCGTTAACGATAGCGTCTACGTAGTAGGTTGTAATGTCTCCGCGTTGAATGTGTAACATGCGCTCCCCCATTGTTTATTAATAAAAGACAGCTGTACTAATTACATAAAATGCCTTTTTTATGGACGGTCTCGAATTGTTAAACGGTTAGCCCAGCTCTTGCATACGCTTCACGCTTTGTGTAACAGCGTTTATTACAGCGGCGCGCAAGCCGCCTTCTTCAAGGGCTTTCACACCTTGAATGGTGCCGCCGCCGGGCGATGTTACGTCGTCTTTTAATTGCCCGGGGTGCTTTTTGGTTTGCAGTAACATCTCGCCGGCACCCACCAGCGTTTGCGCCGCCATCTCCAGCGCTATGGCACGGGGCAACCCCTCCGCCACGCCGCCGTCTGCCAGCGCCTCGGCAAAAAGGTAAGCAAACGCCGGCCCACAGCCGGAAACGCCGGTCATGGCGTCAATTTGCTCTTCCGGCAGCCGATAGGCGGTGCCCACCGTTTCAAAAAGCCGCATCGCCAGCGCCGTGTCTTCATCGCTAACACCTGCGGCGGCCGCCACGCCGGCAACACCTTTGCCAACCAGCATTGGCGTGTTGGGCATCACCCGTATCAGCCGCTTGGTGCCCAGCTGTTTTTCCAGCGTTTTTATAGTTACGCCACCGATAATAGAAATAACAAGCCGCTCTTTGCAAGGGCCTGCTAAATAGTCAAAAAGAGACGGCGCCACCTGCGGCTTCACCGCTAAAACAACCACATCGGCTGTTTTGCACAGCTGTCCTAATCCGTCATTGGCGTCGCTGTTCGGCACCGTTTGTACGCCGTATGCCTCTTTCAGCTGGGCCAGCCTATCGCCGCTTATGTCGGTTACGCTGATAGCCTCGGCGCACATACCGCCCGCCAGCAAACCGCTGATGATTGCCTCGCTCATGCACCCGCCGCCAACAAACCCGAATTTTTTATTTTCCACCATCTATCCCTCCGTATATTATGTGTTTCAAAAAATATTTTATAGAAGCCGTTTGATTGTGAGTGTACCCCACCGGAAAAAAGCTGTCAATAAACGGCGTGTTTTCATCTTATTGCTTGACAAAGAAATTTTCAATGCTATACTTATAGAAATTACAAATGATAAAAGCGCTGACAAAGAGCAAGTAGCAAAAGGCACCGTTAGAAAGAAAGCAACCGGTTGATGAGAGGGGCGTAACGGCTCTTTTGCGAATACATCTTTTAGCTTTACACCGAACTTATAGTAGGCTGTAACGGTGCGCACCCGTTAACGTGCTAGAGTATAACCGCCACGGCGGCGTACTTGAAAAGGCTGGCTGCGCAAGCAGCCGGTAAATGAAGGTGGTACCACGAGTTTACACTCGTCCTTTTACAGGGACGAGTTTTTTTGTTTTCTTTTTTATCATTTGTCGACTGTTTGGTCTTAACAAATTTAAAGTGTAGGGAGTTTATTATGAAAAAAATTGTTTCTCGCATTGTGCTGTATATTCTAGGGCTGTACATTCTCTCGTGGGGGGTGGCGTTCTCCATCAACTCCAACTTAGGTGGGTCTCCCATGAACTCATTCCCCATCGCCATCAGCGCCGTAACCGGCTTAAACAAAGGCCTTTGCGTAACCGGTATTTTCACCGTCTATGTGTTGATACAAATATTGATTTTACGCAAAGATTTTGAGCTTAAAAACCTCTTTCAGATAGTTTTCGCCACCATTTTCGGTTATATGGTAAACTTTTCCTCTTTTCTTCTGGGCGATTTTGCCTTCCCTACCTACTTTGGCAAGCTGGGTATGCTGGCCATCAGCATTGTTTTCATCGCCGTCGGAATCACGCTCTACATCATTGCTGATTTAGTGCCGATGCCCTCTGAAGGGCTGGCAATGACCATTGCTGAAAAAATAGGGCAGCCATTCCACCGCATTAAAATAGCGGTAGACTGCACCAGCGTTGTCTTTGCCATTGCCGTTTCGCTCATCGGTTTAGGGCGCCTTAGCGGCGTGCGCGAGGGCACTATTATCACCGCGTTAACCGTCGGCAAAGGGATAGACATTGCCACCCGTTTCTTAAAACCGAAGCTGGACCCCTTCTTGGTAGAAAATCCGCAGCAACAAATTACCGAATAAATAACGGGTCATCCGTTTTCACAAACAGCCTGCCTTAGTGCGGGCTGTTTTTTTGTCTTTTATTTAAGCTTTATTACAAACTGCGCCGCCACCAGCCGCTTTGGCTTTATTTGGTAGCGCGGGTGCGTCAGCGCTATCGCCGGCAAATCACCGCCGACGCCGCTCATGGCGCCGTCTATCTGCACCGCTGTAAAATCTTGCCGCTTTGGCGACGCCGCCACCAGTTGCTGGCGGTGGTGCTGCGCGCTGAACGTTACACCGTCTAGCGGCTTAAGTGTTTCTATTTGAACGGAACGCCCGTCGCCAAAAAACTCAAGGTATTGTACCCGCCCACGGCTGCCCGTTTCTTGTGGGCGCAGATAGGGATGGGCAAGGTCTTCCACAGAGCTTGTGTAGCGCCCGAACGGCGCCGCGTAGTGGCGGTCGGCGTAGTTTTCTTGCGGTCCGCCACCCACCCACTCGGCAGTGTCAAAATCTTTTTCCAGCGCAAAGCGCACACCGGTACGCAGCATCGGCAGCTTTTTCGCCTGCGCTATGTGGTGCACCATTAAATCGCCATTTTTATGTATGGTGTACCGCGTCATAAGGCGTGTTAATAGCGGGTGCTTCCAGGTGGCGGTAACAATAAGCCGCCCTTGGCTTGTGCGCACTTTAACGCCTTTAAAACGCAATTTTGAAGCGGCTTTGCCCCACTTAAAGACGGGGTTGAACCGTTTGAAAAACGGTAGGTAGTTGGCTAAGCCGATGTCATTATCGGTCAGCGGGCGCAGCGTGTTGGGGCGAAGGGGCGCGCGCAGGTATTCAGCGCCGTCTTTTTTCATCGACGCCACCATGCCGCCGCGAATAATATAGTCGAACCCGTCGCCGGCAATCTCCACTCCATTGCCTTTCACTTGATAGCGTAGCGGAGCGTCGGACGCGGTGGCGACGTAGGGCGCTTTGCCACGGTGGATAAAGTGCTGGTTCATCGCCACCACATGCCCTGCTTTGGCGGCGGGCGTGTCTTGCACCAGCGTGCACAAAAAGGTAACGGTAACCACATCGTTGCGCTCTACATTGGCAATTTGCGGTAAGCTGAATGGGCGCCGTGCACCGGGGCGCAGCGAGGCATAGGTAGCACGGGGCAGCTGCCCTTCTTGCAGCGTGTCACCATCCCGTTGCAAAAGCCAGCTGATTTGAATGGTCTCCATCGTTTTAAAAAGCCGGTTGTTCTGCACTTCAAACTGTCCGCTTTCGATATCTGTCGGTATCACTTCAAAAGGTTGGTACCCTTTTTTAACCTCCAACGCGGCGGGGTGCAGCCGCCGTTCTGAATTGACTAAACCACCGTAACAAAAGTGCGGCGCATTGAGCCAGTCTTTTGAGAAAACGCCGGTCTTTTTGGTCTTTTGCATTATGCTTTCTAGAGGGCTTTGCGGGGTGCCGTCATCATTTTGCAGGTTTAAATCGGCAAAACTCCAAACAAAGCCGCCGCACAGGTGCGGGTGCTTTTTAAACGCCTGCCCGTACGCGTCAAAATTGCCGACGCTATTGCCGATGGAAGGCGCGTATTCCGTTAAAAGCACCGGCTTGGTTTGGTACTGGGCGGCGCTTATTTTCTTGCGCTTATAAAAAAGACGCGACGCACTTAGCCGCCGTTTCGGCTCTTTTTTAGCCGCTAGCGATTGAAGCGTGTGGCGGTCGGGGTACAGCTGGCCGATGACATCGCTAAAGCCGGCGCCATGCGCCCCATCGTAATGAAAGGGACGGGTGCTGTCTAATTTTTGTGCAGCGCGGCGCATGCCGGCAAAAATGCTGCTGTCGCCCGCGTTGCTGCCAAGGCTCCAAAAAAAGACGCTGGCGTGGTTGCGGTCTCTAAGAACCAGGCGCTGCATACGGTCGATGCAGGGCCACGCCCATTTTTCATCGCCGCTGTTTAAAAGCCGGCGCGCACTGCGGGACGCTACCTCCGCCTGGTTCATCACCAACAAACCGTATTCATCGCACAGCCTGTAAAATTCACTGTCGCACGGGGTGGTAACGCGCACCGCGTTGATGTTAAGCTGTTTCATCAGCTGAATGTCATATATATACTGCTCTTTTGAAAAGTGCCAGCCGCTACTGCCTTGAAAATCGTAACGATTGACGCCTTTTATCGTCAGCTCTTTACCGTTGAGGTAAAGCCGCCCACCGCTGATACGCACTTCTCGCACGCCGAATTTAAAGGTTTTGTAGCTGGTTTCGCCGCCGCTGGTAATTTCCATCAGCAACGTGTAAAGGTGTGGTGTTTCATCGCTCCACAGCGTGGGGTTTTGCACTTTTTTAGAGAAATTCAGTCGTTTTTCAGCTGTGCAGTTTACCTCTCCGTCGTTTAATATAAGCCCCAGCTCCGGTACCGATACTTTAAGCCACACCGTTTCATCGCCGCCAAACCGCCTTAAATAAAGGTCGGCTTCAATAACAGCGGCGGATAAATCGTCATTAAGTGACGTTTTAATATAAAAATCTCGTATCTGTGTTGGCGGCTCGGCGTAAAGTGTAACGCTGCGGCAAAGGCCGCTCATGTCCCACAGCTGCTCCCCTTCAAGAAAGCTGCCGTCGCAGTAGCGGTAGACAAAAACCGCCAGCGTGTTTTGCCCCGCCTTGCAAAAATCCGTCACGTTAAATTCATGGGCGGTTAAGCTGCCCTGTGAATAACCGACGTAACGTCCGTTAACCCATATCTCGACAGCGGATTTCACCCCACCGAAGTGCAAGAAAAGTGGGCGCTCTTCAAAGCTGTGCGGCAGGCGAAAGGTTTTACGGTAAACGCCAATTTGTTGGCGTTGGTGCGGTATGTGCGGCTCTTTTCCGCGACGTATTTCCAGCGCGTCGTTGTGTCCTTTGCCATAATAACGCGGGCGCCCATAGCCCTGCAACTGCCACAGCCCCGGCACTTGAATGGTGCCCCAAGCGGCATCGTCATAATCTATTTGTTCGCTGCCGGTTGGTTTTTGCACACCGTTTACCAGCTTAAACTTCCACTCGCCGTCTAAGCTGTGGGCGTTGCTTGACGGCACCCCGTCCAGCGCATCTTGTTTGTTTTTATAGTGAGGCAGGGTGGTTCTTGCCGGTTCCAGCCCGCGCCCCGTTATCAATATGTTTTCCCAATCAAACAGCTTTTTGGTCGCCATGGTATCCCTCATTTATAGATCTTTCGTTACCATTCACCTATAATTATAGCACGCACCATTTTTTTGTCGAGATAGCGCGCTCTATCCCCTCCGCTGTAAAACACCGATAAAGTTGTTCGTTTTATTTTTTAACTAAAAATGATACTATTAAAAGGTACGCACCCCACCACTAAAACAAGGAGAGTTTATGAAAAAATACGCCTTCTTTTTAATGGGACCCGACTATACACCGGCAAAACACACCGCCACTTTTGAAACGCCCGGTTTGCAAAGCCATATTTTCACCGTTAACAACCTGGACGACGCAAAAACTCTTGCAAAGCAGTGCCTCAGCGAAGGGTTCGGCGCCATTGAATTATGCGGTGCCTTCGGTGCCGACGCCGCTGAGGACATTATTAAGCTGACAAACGGCAAGCTGGCGGTTGGCTATGTGGTACATCGCCCCGAGCAAGACCCGCTTTTTGACGCCTTTTTCGGGGGCCCGTAACGCCTATTGCGGCATTCCGCACCTTATTTTATCCGCACTTTCCATGGCGATTCGTAGCTTTTTTATGCCATATCACAATTCTTTTTTGTGCCCTTTCTTCTCTTTACTCAATCTCACTTTTCAG
Organism: uncultured Oscillospiraceae bacterium; assembly: GCA_964479715.1. Lineage (GTDB taxonomy): Bacteria > Bacillota > Clostridia > Oscillospirales > Ruminococcaceae > JAAYCI01. The sequence continues at coordinate 9,635 of CAYZSR010000033.1, forward strand.
CATATTGATACGTTGCAACAAAGTGGCGGGCAGCCACACGCCCTCTCTTTTGTGCGCTTCAAAATGAAGTTAACAAAGCCGCCGTTATTTAACGGCGGCTTTGTTTTTATTCTATAAAAAGCAGTTGTTTTACCGCTCTTTCTCAAACGGCACTTAAGGCAGCGCTATTTTTACACACAAAAAAACAGCCGCGCCCTCAAAGGCGTTAGGCTGTTTTTAAATCGTATTAGAGCCACGTGTTAATAGCAACATACGCTAACCGAACCAGCACCATATGCACCGGGTAGAAAAAATAAAAGAACCATTTGTTGCCCCGCCCCCGTTTGCCGTTGTAAAGCGGCAGTAAAAACAGCGGCACCAGCACACCGGCTTGTATCACAATATAAACAAAGGCGCGGCGCCAGCTGTAATATAAAAAGGGCAAACCCGGCAACATATTCAGTATCGCCAGCCCGGCATACGCCAGCAAAAAAGTGTTTCTTCGCCGGGGGTTGTGGCGCTGCCAATCAAAAAGAACAACCATCAAAACGGCAATGTATTTCCAGTCGCCCAGAAGGGACAGCACCAAAATCACCACAAAGGCGCCCCACATAAGCGGCCAGCGCTTAATTTCATGCGATGCACGCAGCGCCAGCAAGCCAAGCAGCAACGTATAAATAACGTTGAACTCTAAAAAATTGTGCCGCGTTGGCAAAGCGCCGGTTTGCATATAAATAAACGGCAGATAAGAAAGAACGGCAAAAATGGCAAGGCGCGCCGTGTACCGATTAACGTTGCTGGTTTTGTGGTACCCTTCCGCCACAAAATAGCACATAATCGGCGCGGTAAGGCGCCCTATAAATCGCATTATAACACCTGCCGGTGTGAAAGAGTCGGCAATAAAAACGACGGCAATGTGGTCTACCAACATGGCGGCAATCGCTATGTATTTAAGCGACGACGCCGAAAGCCCGTTAAACGCTCTTTTGGTTTTCATTTTTTTGTTTCGGGTCCCTTAGGTTGTGCCGTGCGTTCCACAGCTCGGGCAGCATGATGGAAACGAGCATCATCAGCCCACCGATAATGAAGCGCACGGTGAGTGTATCGTACCCCAGCAACACTGAAAAGGCGGCGCCGAACAGCGATTCCGTTGCAAGAATCATGCCGGCTTGCGCCGTGGGCACATGCCGCTGGGCGTTTGTTTGCAAAAGATAGCAGGTAAAGGTGCTGAAAATAGCGAGATACGCCACCGAGATAACCGCTGACGGCTGACGGAACGGCGTAAAATCGGCGCCGCTGAAAAGAAAGAAAACCAGCGACATTAAACCCGACACGGCAAACTGCATAAACACCAGCACCGTGGGGTGTATGGTACGGGCAAGCAAGCTGGTAACAACAATTTGCGTGGCAAAAAACAGCGCCGCCAAAAGCGTCAGCAAATCGCCGGGCGACGCGGCAAACCCGTCGGCAAAATTAACCGAAAGAATGGTTACGCCGGTAAAAGAAATAAGGGTGGCTAAAAACATAATGGCGGGCGGGCGCCTTTTGGTAATGGCCCACCAAATAAGCGGTATCATCACCACGTACGAGCCGGTGATAAAGGCACTGTTGGCGGGCGTTGTTTCTTTAAGCGCTATCATCTGTACATAGAAGCCGCCAAAAAGAATGGCGCCGATGACCAGCCCACTTTTCCACTGCCCTTTTTTGTATTCTTTTTTAATGGTTTTGCGGAAAATAACGCCGGTTAACAGCGCCGCAAAGAGAAAGCGCGTCATCATAATAAGTGACGGCGCCAGCCCTGAATCAAGCGCCATTTTTGAAAATATAAAGCCGCCGCCCCATATAATAGTCACAACAAACAGCGCCATGACCGATATACGTTTGGTTTTTTTGTTTTGCTCTGCCACGTATACCACCCTTTTTAGACATAGATAAATCCGAAGGCGGGGTTTATAGGCCGCCTTCGGATATAATGCACTTTATTTTAGTACCATCGTGCAACGACGTTATTCATCGTCCGCTTCGTCGGCGTCGTCTGCTTCTTCAGCGTCGTCTGCCTCTTCCGCATCGTCTGCCGCTTCTTCGGCGTCCGTTTCGTCGGCGTCATCAGCTTCAGCGTCGGCGTCGGCGTCGGCGTCGGCTTCAACGTCTTCTTCGACGATTTCTTCAACTTCTTCCGCGGGCTCTTCAGCCAGTTCTTCTTCAATTTCAACGTCCGGGTCTACCGTTGTTTCTTCAGCGGATGAGCTGGCAACCACTTCGTCTTCTTCTTCATAACGTGGTGCCGCCTCGCTTGGCAACGGCAGCAGCGCTTTCATTGAAAGGCTAATGCGCTTGCGGTCAAAATCAACGTCGAGCAGTTTCACTTCAACTTCTTGCCCAACTTCCAGCACGTCGCTTACTTTTTCCACACGGTCGTGGCTAATTTCACTGATGTGAATTAAGCCGTCTACGCCGGGCAGAATGCGTACAAAAGCGCCAAACTGGGTAATGCTTACAACGGGCGCGGTGAACACGCTGCCGATGGGGTATTCATTTTTAAGCTTAACCCATGGGTTGTCTTCTTGTTTTTTGTACCCGAGCGAAACTTTCTTTTCGTCCAGGTCAAAATCTTTGACATAAACCTCAATGGTGTCGCCAACGTTTACCACTTCGCTGGGGTGCTTAATGCGCTCCCACGAAAGTTCTGAGATGTGTGCTAAGCC
>CAYZSR010000033.1:12328-14229 GCA_964479715.1 uncultured Oscillospiraceae bacterium
CGTCTACGCCGCCAATGTCTACAAAGGCGCCATAGCTGGTTAGGTTTTTAACAACACCCACATAGTGTTTGCCAATTTCCACTTCTTCCCAGAATTGTTGTTGCAGCTCACGTTGTTCTTCAGCTAAAACTTCGCGGATGCTACCGATTGTACGGCGGGGTGAAAACTCTTTAATTTTCAGCTTAACGTCTTGGCGTACAAGCTTGGTGTAATCTTCACCGCGGCGCGCCGTGGCTTGTGATGCAGGGATAAATACTTTTACCCCTTCAACGTTGGCAACTAAGCCACCTTTATTGTATTCGGTCACATAGCCGTCCATCACGGTGCCTTCTTCAGCGGCTTTTGCCACCTTTTCGGCGCCTCTGCGCGCTTCTAATTGCCGTTTAGACAGGTAAATGATGCCGTCTTGGTCGTTTACTTTCACAACCACCAAGTCCAGCTCGTCGCCTTGTTTGGCAAGTTCGTCAGCTCCACGAATGGCGGGGTCGTCAGTCAGTTCTTCCAGTTTAACAATCCCCGTCTGTTTTGTGCCAATATCTACCGTGATGTCTCCAGGAGAAACAGCTTCAACAACACCGGTAACAATTTGCCCGGCATACGCTTGCTTTATTGAATCATCAAGCATTTCCTCAAAAGTTTTTTCTCCATCTTTCAAATTATCTTCCATTATGGCCAGTACCTCCTCAATTGCAGACCAAGGCGCGGATGCTCCCGCAGTAACACCAACCCTTTTCGCGTTTTTCAGGTGCTGTGCCATAAGTTGTTTTGCGTTCTCGACCTGTACAGCGCGGGTATGAGCCTGTGCCACCTGGTGCAATTTCCTAGAATTTGAAGAATCGGCATCACCAACAATGATCATTACATCATTTTGTTTTGCTAATTTCTCACATTCTTTTTGCCTTGACCTAGTTGCATTACATATTGTATCAAAAACAACGCAGTTTGTATACTCTTTTCTTGTGAAATCGGCTATTTCTATCCATTTTGACATTTCAAAGGTGGTTTGCGCCACTAAAACCGCCTTTTTGTCCTTGTTCACTGTTGAAAGACGCTCTCTCAATTGCTCCAAATTATCAAATATGAACACATCACCGTTTGTATGGCCGACAATTCCTTGCACTTCAGGGTGGTTTTTATCGCCGGCAACCAGCAACCATTCTCCGTTTTCGCTGGCTTTTTCGGCAAGGGCGTGAATTTTAGTGACAAATGGGCAGGTGGCGTCAACAAAAGGAATGTCTTTTTGCTGCAGCTTTTCCTTCACGGCAAGCGGCACGCCGTGGCTGCGTATCACGGCGGTATGCCCCGCCGGAATGTCTTCTATTTCTTGCGCCACAACGGCACCGCGGCGGCGCAACGTATCCACCACCTGTTTGTTGTGGATAAGCGGGCCCAGCGTTGCCACCGGCCGCCCTTCATTCAGCAGCGCTTCGGTTTTTTGAACAGCGCGGTTTACGCCGAAACAAAAGCCGGCGGTTTTAGCTAGTTCTATGGTTGCGTCGCCCACCGTTATAACGGTGGGGCGCTCTTTATTCTTTTGTGTGAGTGAGCCACTATTAGGCTGATTTGTTTTTTCTTTCACTAGTATCCTTCTTCTATGTTTCCAGTTGCAATTCTTTTTTAATCAGCTCAAGCAATGTCTTGTACGCCTTTTCAAAGCTGTAACCGGTGGTGTTTACCTCCACCGCGTCGTCGGCTTTGCGAAGGGGCGCAATGGCACGCTCTGAGTCTTTTTTGTCGCGCTCTATCACGTCGGTGCGAATTGTTTTCAAGTCGGCGGGCATACCTTTTTCCACCAGCTGCTCGTACCGCCTGTGGGCACGGTCGTCAACGTCGGCGGTTAAAAATATTTTCAGCGTCGCGTTGGGTAGTACCACCGTGCCGATGTCCCGCCCGTCCATAAT
>CAYZSR010000034.1:0-4259 GCA_964479715.1 uncultured Oscillospiraceae bacterium
CTGTTTTGCAACAGCCAATAAGGTAAGCAGAAAGGTAAAACCAAAAACTGCAAGCGGGCGTTTCATGGGGCTATTCTATAAGTGGTAGCGGCGCTAAAAAGACAATGTCGTCTCGTTTAGCGGCGTTGCCTTCTGCCAAAACGGCAGAACGCGCCACAATGGTACCGCTACTTTGCTCAACGATTTTTTCCATCGCTTTGAGCGAGCCGCCGGTGCTGATAACGTCGTCCACAATAAGGACACGCTTGCCGTTAAGGTATTCAAGGTCCGGTCTATCAATACACAGCGTTTGCCTGTCTTCGGTGGTGATGGATTGCACCTCCACCACGATGGGGTCTGCCATGTAAAGCTTTTTACCCTTGCGGGCAGGAATATATTTTTTGCCACTTTGGCGGCTCATTTCATACGCCAGCGGAATGGCTTTGGCTTCGGCGGTTACAATTACGTCAAATTCGGGCACTTTGTCAATTAATGCTTTGGCGCAGGCAATGGTTAATTCCACATCGCCAAACATAATAAAGGCAGCAATTGAAAGGCTGTCGTCAATTTTGCTTATCGGTAAATGCCGCACAAGGCCGGCCACTTCTAGTTTATAAGTATCTTGTTGCATGTTTGCCTCCAATTAATTTACAGCGGGTGTCAATAAAGCCGGTCATCAGCCCGGCGGCCAACCCATCTGTCTGCCGCCTAATACGTGAAAGTGCAGGTGTTTAACGCTTTGCCCACCGTCGTCACCAATATTGGTAACAACGCGGTAGCCGTCTTGCAGCCCCTGTTCGTCTGCCAACCGCGCAATGGTGGCAAACAGTTTGCCAAGCAGCGCGCCGTGCTCTTCGGCCAAATCATCGGCGCTTTCAATGTGCGCTTTGGGTATCACTAAAAGGTGCACCGGTGCCTGCGGATTAATGTCCTTAAACGCCAGCACGTCGTCGTCTTCAAATAAAACTATCGTGTCGGTTTCTTTGGCACAAATTTTACAAAACAAACAATTGTCCATGCTAATCTCCTTCGCGTTTTATTTGTAATATTTATAAATGGCTAAGGCTATTTTTTCCATCGTTTGATTTTGCGTTTCGTCGTCGTTTGCCAGCGTTTGCAAAAGATAAGCGAAAAGGTGATATTGTACCGGCAGACGCAGGTATCTTTCTAAAAATGTTTTGCTGCGCTCGCCGCTGTGAAAAGGAAACTGCGTAGTATACATGGTGTTTACAATGAAGTTTTCCACCACATAAGGCTCTTTTTCAAGATAGCTTTGCAAAACAGCGTCGGAATAAAGGCTGTCTAACTGCTCCGTCAAAAAAGCGGTGACGTCGCCCTGTGTTGTGCCGTCTGTTTTGCTTATTAAATCTTCCTTAAAAAGATACAGCGCGTGGCTTGTGTCCGCGGCGAAGGCAACGTTTACCACAGCGGCGTTAACCGCTTGCTGCGACGGCAACACGGCGTCGTCTATTTCTTGGGTGGCGTGGTAGAGTGCTTCGCAGTACGCCGATGGCGTTAGGTGTGCCGCGTCAGGCATTTCAAAGTTGGCAGGGGCTTCCAAGCTATCGGCGTTAAAAACAGCGTCTAACCCATATAGAAAACGCCCCACATCGGCTAAACGGCTTTGCAGGGGGGCTTGTTGCCGCTGCATAATAGCGATGCACTGGCGACGTACCGCCTCGATAAGCTCGTCACTTTCAATCACGCTGCCGCCGGTTTTTTGCGCCTCACGCTCCGGAGCGGCGGTGGGTTTTGAATCGGTCGGGATAAGGGTGCTGTCGTCGTCTTGCTTAAAGCGAAGCGGCTGCTTTTGCTTCATCATTAGCCGTACCGCTTCAGGGCAAGAAAGGTGTAGCGAATATTCCCAGCCGTCCGGTTTTGCGTAGTGTATCGCCCGAGGAAATGCCTTGCAGGCGTCGCACAGTTTGTGGTAGTTGCCGGACAGCTGCATGTCGCACAGTTTGTCGTCTGTAAAATGTTGGCACGGCATAAAGGTACGCTTGCCGTTTTCAACACTCCAAAAGCCGCAACAGGTTTCCTCGCAGTCTTGCGCTATACACTCAAACGCCTCAACGTATTCCGGGTAAAAAACTTTTTTCATCCGCTAACACTCCGTTAACTTTTCTTTTATCGTTATTCTTGCAGGTGTGTTTTCACAATGTCGACTGCGGCGTTAAGCGCCGCTTCAATTTTTTCAGCATCGCGCAAGCCGCCCATCGCAAAATCCGGTTTACCGCCGCCGGAACCGCCGGCGATAGCGGCAATTTCTTTAACCAATTTGCCGGCGTGCAGGCCTTGTTTTATCGCTTCTGCGCCGTTGCCAACAGCCAAAACCAGCTTGCCGCCCGCGTCGCCGATTAAAACTGCAACCGCGTCGCTGTGGTTGCCTTTAATTTCGTCGCTCAGTTTTTTAAGCGCGTCGGCGTCGCCATCTTTAACCATCTGCGTAATCACTTGCACGCCGTTGGCACGCTGGGCATTTTGCAGCAAATCTTTCGCTTGCGACTGCGCCATTTCTTCTTGCAGCGTTTTCAGCTCGGCGGTTAAATCGCTGTTTTCTTGGAGTAGGTGCGCCAGCCGCTGCGGCAAATCTTGCGTGCTTTTCACACGCAGCGTGGCAAGCAGCTGTTGCAGCAACTCTTCTTTTTCTTCAATCAGGTGCAACACACCAAAACTGGTGGTGCCCTCAATACGGCGCACGCCCGCCGCAACCGATGATTCATTCAATATTTTAAAGAGCCCAAGCTTTGCGGTGTTATCCACGTGGGTGCCGCCGCACAGCTCTTTAGACCATTCGCCAACATCTATAACCCGTACCACATCGGCGTATTTTTCGCCAAACAGGGCGATGGCGCCCATTTCTCTTGCCTCTTCAATGGTTACCTGATGCGCCGTTACCGGCAAGGCATCGTATATTTTTTGGTTTACAATACGCTCCACCTTGTGTAATTCTTCGCTGGTGGGGGCAGAAAAGTGGGTAAAGTCAAACCGCATGCGTTCTTCATCAACGTAGCTGCCCGCTTGGTTAACGTGGTCACCCAGCACCTCCCGCAGCGCTTTCTGCGTTAAGTGCACCGAGGTGTGGTTGCGCATAATGGCGCCCCGCCGCTTGGTGTTGACCGCCGCGTCAACGGTGTCACCCACCTTGAGGGTGCCATCCATCAAAACACAGCTGTGAATAAAAAGCCCTTGCGGGTTTTGTTGCACACTTTCAACGCGCAAGCGCACCTGCTCGCCGGTAAGAAGACCGGTGTCTGCCACCTGTCCGCCGCCTTCGGCGTAGAATGGTGTTTCGTCAAGCACCACCAGCACGGATTCATCCTCACCCATGCCGTGGTTAGCGCTATCAACCAGCTGGTCGTCCACGGCGATGGCTTGCACCACCGCGCTGCCTGCCATACTGTCATAGCCGGTAAAATGGGTTGGTTCTAACTCTTTCAAGGTGGCGAAAACGTTGCTGTCCCAGCCTGAAATATCTTTGCCTTCACGGTCTTTTCTCGCTTGTTCCCGCTGCTTTTGAAGCTCTTCGTTAAACTCATGCTCATCTACTTTAACGCCGGCTTCGGCGGCAATCTCTTTGGTTAAATCAAAAGGAAAGCCGAAGGTGTCGTTCAATCGGAACGCTTCAATGCCTGAAAGCACCTTTTCATCCAGCCCAATTTGCTGCTTAGCCACGCCGTCTAGCAGTTCATTCAATCGGCTTAGGCCTTGGTCGATGGTGCGCAAAAAGCGCTCTTCTTCGGCGGCAATGGTTTTTTGAATGTAGCCGAAGTTTTCTTGCAATTCGGGGTAGGCGCCTTTGTTTTGCTCCATCACCGTTTGGCTAACGTCGGCCAAAAAGGCGTTTTCAATGCCCAGCATGCGCCCGTGGCGTGCGGCACGGCGCAAAAGCCGCCGCAGCACATAACCGCGCCCCTCGTTAGAAGGGATAACCCCGTCGCCCACCATAAAGACGGTGGAGCGAATGTGGTCGGTTACAACGCGGATAGAGATATCCTGTTTTTCGTCGTCGCCGTATTTTTTGCCGCTAAGCTTTTCAACATGGTGTAAAATAGCCTGCACCGTGTCCACTTCAAAAATATTGTCTACTTGTTGCATAACGCAGGCAATTCTTTCCAGCCCGAGGCCGGTGTCTATATTCGGCTCTTCCAGCTTGGTGTGCCCGCCGTTATCGTCGCAATAAAACTCGGTAAAAACAAGGTTCCACAGCTCCATAAAACGGTCGCAGTCGCAGCCGGGACCACAGTTCTCGTTGTCGCAGTCATACCCGTCGCCGCGGT
>CAYZSR010000034.1:4269-11766 GCA_964479715.1 uncultured Oscillospiraceae bacterium
AGGGGCCAATGCCGTGCTGCCAAAAGTTGTGCTCTTCGCCCAGGCGCACCAGGTGGCTTTCTTCAATGCCGACGTCGTTACGCCAAATGTTATAAGCTTCGTCGTCCTCTTCAAAAACTGATATATATAGTTTTTCCGTATCCAAATTAAGCCATTCGTTGCTGGTGAAAAATTCCCATGCCCATTCAATGGCTTCTTTTTTAAAATAATCTTGAAAGCTGAAGTTGCCGAGCATTTCAAAATAAGTGCCGTGCCGTGCCGTGATACCCACACTTTCAATATCCGGTGTGCGGATGCATTTTTGGCAGGTGGTTACCCGTGGGCTGGGCGGCGTTTCGGTGCCGGTAAACCAATTCTTCATCGGCGCCATGCCGCTGTTAATTAGCAGCAGGCTGTCATCATCTTTAGGTACAAGTGGGAAACTGGGCAGGCGCAGATGCTCTTTTGTCTCAAAAAAAGAGAGAAAAAGTTCGCGCAAATCATTCAAACCGGTCCACTTCATGGGAGGTGCTCCTTTATATCAATCTATAAGCAAAATTACAATAAAAAAGCCACGCCCTCACCGGGAGGATGGCTCCAGCTGGGTAGCAACACCGTAAATGTTGCCCTTTCGCTTTTGTGAATTTTGCTTTATTCTCTGCATTTACTAAGCCTTAGATGCATATAAACGCTATTATTTTATTATAAAGCCTAGGCTTTGCACTGTCAAGAACAGCGGTTCTTTAAGGCGGTTTATTGCACCGAGCGTGCAGCCCGTAAAGCAGAAACCGGCAACAATAAAAGGAAGGCACTTTTAAAAGTGCCTTCCTTTATTATCTAAAGAGTATTTTACTCTTCTCTTTTTGCGCACTGTCTATCCAGCTTTAACAAACCGCCGGCGCAGTTGCCGAAAGTGTTAAAATCGTCAATCATACCGATGGCGGTAACCTCTTCTTCGGTTTGCTCGTCGATAAACCAGTCTAAAAAGCGAAGGGCGCGGTAGTCGTTCACCTCTCTGCTTTTGTCAACAATTTTATAAATGGCGGTGGTTATCTCTTTTTCATGCGCCAAAAATTCTTCCAAAGCATCGATGGGTTTTGAGTATTCTTTGGTGTACGCCTTGATGTCTTCCAGCTCTATTTTCACTTCTAAATCTTGCAAAAATTCCATAAAGCGATAGGCGTGCTCTTTTTCTTCAATGGCTTGCATGTTAAACCAGTGCCCATACCCATTTAGGTTTTCGTCGATAAAAAAATTAGCGATGTTGACATAAACATAGGCGGAATAAAGCTCCATGTTAATTTGCTTGTTCATTAAAGCAGCCACTTCTTTGTTAATCATCAACCGTCTCCTTTTCTTTATCCAAATGTAGGTAGCTTGTGCTGTCTTTATAAAAACCGATGGCATCGGTTTTTACCAATAGTAGATGTGCCGATGCAACGGGCGCTTACTACCATTTTCCACAATAGCACGCAGAAATACAAGCATTTTTTGTAAAACTTTGTTTAAGTGCACTAAAATTAGCTATTCATCACCAAAAGAAATGATTTTCTCATTGTCTTGTATGATTTTAGGACCGATACCGGCAACCTGTGCAAAATCGTCCAACGAATTGAAACGCCCGTGTGCTTCACGGTGAGCGATAATCTCCCCCGCTTTATGCTCGCCCACACCATGCAGCAGCATCAGCTCTTGCTTGCCGGCGGTGTTGACGTTAACGGTGTCATCGCTTTCTTTTTGCAAAAAAGGCTCATAACTGATGGGCTTGTAAGATTTTTGGTGCAACGGTGGGTACCACAGTAGCGCCGCGGTAATCACGGCAAGCAAGCTCACAATCCCCCAGAAAACAGGGCTTTTTATAAGGCGCTTCAGCGTAGACTGTGTTTTATCCATACTCACGTATCAGGCCATATACCGCATGCCCGACCCCTCCGTCGTTGCAGCTCAGCGTAATTTCGTCGGCTACGTTTTGTACTTCCGGCGGCGCGTCTGCCATGGCGATGGAACGGCCCGCAATGGCCATCATCTCAATATCGTTGTAATAGTCACCGATAACAACGGTGTTTTCAAGCGGTATATCAAGCAGCCCGCTCAATTCTTTTAGAGCGCTGCCTTTGGATATACCCTGCGGCAACAGTTCGTAATAGCACTCATCGGTGGCTACAAAGGTAATGCCGGGGTATTTGCGCTGCACCGAATCGGTGCCGGCATAATCATGCAGCTGCGGCATTAAATCGGCAGGCCCCGCAAAAAGCACTTTGTTCCATTCATCGGGTAAATCTTCTTGGGGACGCAGGTAGTAATCGACCTGTTCGTCGTCAAAAAGAATCTGCGTGTACTCGTTACCGACCACCTGATAAAGCTTTAAGTCGTTGCCACCAACCATTGAGCCGACAAACGGAAAATCTCGTTGCAGTTCTCTTAAAGCGTTGTGCGCCGCGGCGCCGGGTAACGACGCCATTTTGATGGGAGTGTTTTGCTGGTAGTCGTAAATAATAACACCACCCGACACAATGCCGTACTCAATAAGTTCAATAAGTGCCGGGTATTGCTTAACCGAGTCAAAAACGCGGCCCGTTGCAACAACAATATGACCACCCAGTTGCTTAAAAAGCTTGAGTGCCTCAACGTTGCAGTTAAGCAGTTCTTTATCGTCGGTTAACAACGTGCCGTCCATGTCAACAACCAACAGAATGTCCTGTATCGATTGAATCATAAACTCCCTCTTTCAAAATAATTCGTATCTATTTTAAGCGTTGTCGTCGTGCTTTTTAATCCATTGCAAAAAGTTGGTAAAGTACGTCGGCAACCCACTTGAAAATTCTACATACCGCCGGGTGCCGGGGTGCACAAACCCAAGCGTGGTGGCGTTAAGGCACTGTCCGTTAAGAAATTTTAAGGCATTTTGCGGCCCGTAAACAGTATCACCCGCCAGCGGGTGCCCGATAGACGCCATGTGCACACGAATTTGGTGCGTTCTGCCGGTGAACAGCTGTACTTCAATGTGGCTGTACTCGGCAAAATTTTGCACCACATGGTAGCTTGTTTTGGCGGCGCGCCCATCTAAACGGGACGCCGTCATACGGGTGCGGTTGCGCAACGAGCGGCTGATGGGTGCCTCCACAGTACCGTCTTGTTGTGGCAAGGCCCCGTACACCACCGCATCATAAACACGTTTAACGCTTTGGTCGGCAAATTGCCGTTCCAGTTGGCGGTGTGTTTCGTTGTCTTTTGCAATCACCAAAAGCCCGCTGGTGTCTTTATCAAGCCGATGCACAATGCCGGGACGATACGCCGGTCCGGCGGAAGAAAGTGCCTCGCCGTAACGGTATAGCAGCGCGTTAACCAGCGTGCCGTCGGTGTGGTTGCTGTCCGGGTGCACCACCATGCCCTTCGGCTTGTTAACAATAAACAGCGACGCGTCTTCATGCACAACATCAACGTGAATATTTTGCTTTTGCGGCCGCTCGTCCTCCGGTAGCGGTACAGTTACACTGAGCACATCACCTTGTTCAAGCAAAGCGCTTTTTGCCGGTTTTTTGCCGTTCAGCAAAATGTGATTAGCGGCGATTAACTGTTGCACAAAATTACGCGATAAGCCGGTGGTTTGAGCCACCACGCGGTCAATGCGCCGACCCGCTTGCTCGGCGTTAACGGCCAGCTCAATCGGCTTATTCGCTGTCATCGCTGTGCGGCGGGGTGCCGTTCGCCTCGTGCTGCCTAAAATATTTTTCTTGCTTTGCCGCCAGCTCTTTGCTTTTGCTCTGCGCTTTAATTTCGTCTCTCACAAAGCTGATTAACAGCAACGTAAAACCCACCGTTACAAGGCAATCGGCAAAGTTAAAAACGGCAAACCGCATAAAAAGCAGCTCAATATAATCCACCACATAGTTGCGGGCAATGCGGTCAATTAGGTTGCCTACCCCGCCAGAAAAAATAAACACAAGAGAAATCCACTGCATTTTTTGCTGAGGTTTGGTTTTTATAAGCATGTAGCCGATAAGCAGCAATGCAAGCGACGTAGCAATTATTAAAAAGGTTTGTTTGCCGGCAAGCAAGCTAAATGCCGCGCCGTCATTTTCAACGTAGGTCAAACCCAGCACACCGTCAATCAGCGTGTAACTACCGATGGGTTGCAGCATCTCTATTGCCAGCCATTTCAGCAGCTGGTCAGCCCCTATCAGCGCGACGCATAAAAAGAACGTTAGCAGTAAAATAACAATACTCCTTTAGATAGTTGTATGCGCAAAGCAACCTAGGTTGCTTTGCGCATTTAAAACAGCCTAGTTAACAAACTTAGCCTAGCTGTGGCCCCTTTGACAAGGTGCCATCAGCGCGGTAATATGACTGTTATTATTTAATGGTCTACTCAGTAACCATAACAATAAAAATTGTTACAGTTTAGTGCTAAGCTTTTTTCACTATCTATATAGCGGCGATAAAGCGGCGCGGCGGTAGCGTTTGGAAAAGCCTTTATACAGCCTGCTCCCGGCGGCATCACAGTGGCGCAGCAACTCTACGGCTGCCGGCCTGTGACAAGCACTCTATCTGCCAAGCGCTTTGAGGATAGACAAAAATTGCCCAGCGCCATCTATATTATTTACAGCTTATTGCTGAGGATACTGCTGTTTTTCAGCCGGTTGTTCAAAAGGCTGTTGGCTAAATTCAGCCGGTTGCGCCGTTTCTTCATAGTCAACCGCTTGTTCTTGCCCAAACGCGGCGTCTTCGCCCATTTCAGCGGCCGCTTCTTCACCGGCGGCTTGTTCCGCAGCAGACATCGACTGGAATTGTTCATCAACCAGTACTTCTTCGGCACGCTCGACAGGAACGTCCAGCTCGCTCAAAGACTCAATGTGCTGTTTGTAAAGGTTTAGAATAGTTGCTTTAAAGTGTGTTACTTCGCTTTGCAGTTTTTCAAGGGTCAGCTGCTCGCGAGCAATGTCTTGCTCAGCTTGTTGGTGCAACATTTCTGAGTGATCGGTCGCTTCGCGAATCATGTTGTCCGCTTTTTGTTTAGCTTCATGCAAAACCGTTTCACCCATGCGCTGCGCGTTAATTAAAGCGGTTTTCAGCGTGTCTTCCAGGCCGCGATATTCTTCCATTTTGTCGGCAAGAATATACATTTTATTTTCAGCCTCTGCTTGGGCAGACTGAGCCGCCCCAACCTGCTGTTCTAAATCCTCAATTTTTCTAGATACCTGTAATAGAAAATCATCAACATCCTCAGGTTGATAGCCACGCCGTGTTCTTTCAAACGTGACATTTTTTATGTCTTCTGAAGTCATTGTTTTGCCTCCTCGGTCAAAATTAAAAACACCTTTGTATGTAAAGGTCTGGTTTTTCCACATTTTCATAGTGTAGTATACCAGAACCACGAACCAAAGTGAACAGCGAATATTGTTTTTACCAAGCTTATATCTTTAAAAGCCACTATATAAGCTTGGTTCTTTTAGAAAAACACTCCGCTGCTTTCTAGTTCATCCAGTATATCACCAACAATATCAACATTGTAGGGAGTAATGATAAACGTGTTGTTTGCCACGCGTTTAATTTGGCCGTTGTTGGCATACGCCACGCCGGATAAAAAGTCTACCAAGCGGCGCGACACTTCTTTGTTTGTTGATTCTAAGTTTAAAACAACGGTACGGCGGGCATTCAAATGGTCTGCCACGGCCGATGCGTCGTCAAAACGCTCTGGCTTAACGAGCACCACCTGTAATTGGGTGGTTGCGTTAATGTTTACTACGTTGCTATCGCGTTCTTCGGGCTGTGTGTAATATTCGCCTTCGCCCGATTGATAGCCGTCGGGATGGCGGGTTTCTATAAAATCCATTTCTTCCTCTTCATATTCTTCTTCGTCGCTGACGCCCCATATTCTGCGGATCTTGTTGATAATACCCATATTTCAGCTCCTCTTCTTCTTTTGGTTGCCTTTTTTTAGCGTCTACCGAACAGGCTGGTACCAACCCGTACCATGGTAGCGCCCTCTTCAATGGCAATTTCATAATCGGAAGACATACCCATGGAAAGGGTATTAACAGTACTATTATCCAATTTTTTCGCCTTAATGTCAACAAATAGTTGATACATTTGTTGAAAATAGGGGCGAATTGCTTCACCTTCAAGAAAAGGCGGTATTGTCATAAGCCCGCAAAGCCTTAGATTGGGCGACTCTATGACGCGTTCTGCAAAGGCGGGCAACTCTTTTGGCAAAATTCCACTTTTCGACGATTCGTCGCCAATATTCACTTGAATCAAGACGTTCAGCTTGTTTGGCTCGTCGGCGAAATGCTTTTCTAAAGACTTGAGCATACGCAAACTGCCAAGGCTTTGAATCATTTGAATACGGCCCGGCAAAAACTTTGTTTTATTTCTTTGCAGCCGCCCGATATAGTGTGTTTCGTGCGGCAAACCGGTTAAAAACTGTTCCCTATCCACCAATTCCTGCACGCGGCTTTCGCCCACCACATCAACGCCGGCTTCAATCATTTGGCGCACGCTGTCCGGGCTTTGTGTTTTTACCGCCCCCACCAGCGTTATCTCTTCCGGTTTACGGCCGGAGCGAATAGCCGCCTCGGCCATGTTATCTTTAATTTTTGCCACTCTGTCTTCAATCGTCTTATAGGACCCGTTTGTCATAAAGTTCTACCCCTCCGGAGTCAATCACTATTATATCATATAATTCAATCTCGTTAACCCCGTCTTGATAAACGGGTGAAACAAGCAGATAGTTTTCATCTTCCAACAATACGTCTATGTTTCGTTTAAACACCTGGTTGCCGAATTTTACATAAACACAGCGCTGGTCTTCAATGATACGCATGGCGTTTTTATCGATGCGTATCCCCTTTTCTGTTTTAAAAATCAGCTCGGCCGTTTCCATCGAGAGCTGCATAATTTCAGGGTTCATTTGCTCACAAAAAAGTTCTATTTTTGCCGTTTCTTCGCCGTCATCGGCCGTTATGCTTTTTACAACAACCGGCACCTGCTTGTCGCTGACGTTGGGAAACATGATGTTCAGCTTGGCGCCCTCGGTAAACTTTTCGGCGTCATCAATGGGCACCACGGTGAAAAAACTCCATTTATAGTCTTCCACAATGTAGCCGATGGTGTCCTCGCTGTGGTACCGGGGCGGCTCTTTCAGCTTTTGTTGCAACTGGTTTGGCGTAGTGGCGGCTAAATCATCGTAACTGTAATGCCGCTGTGTTTGCCCGCTGCTTGGCACAAAAAAGCCGGTGGTCGGTGCGGTGGCGGCGCCAAGCGGCGTTGCCACCGCTTCCAGCCGCTCTTTTTCGCTGTTGAGGGCGGCGCGTTTTTCTTCGTAATTAACCGCTTCGCCCGTTACAATTTGCAGCCTGTTGGCGGCAAGAGACACCTCGTTTTCAGCATCGTTAAAGCGACTGTAATTTTCATTTTCAAGCGCCGACACCAAATGCAACATACCGTCTTGCAGCTGCTTTAGATAAACGTCGGCGTCACCGCCTTCGGCGTAGGTGTTTTCCGCCATTTGCAAAAGCT
>CAYZSR010000034.1:11776-13824 GCA_964479715.1 uncultured Oscillospiraceae bacterium
GTTCCTGTTCTTCAATTTTGTTGAGACGCGCCTTCGCCTGCGCCCCTTCGGCACCGGCAAAAAACTGCGCCACCTCGGCGCCGGCGGAAACCCGTTGCCCCAGCGGCACGGTGTAATGCAGCACACCGTCTGCCGCCGTGATGGGTGTGTATTGCAGCACCACAAACCCGCTGGCGGTAACCGAATCGGTCATGGTGTCTTGCAGCGCCACTTGGGTGCGCATACGTGGCTTTAAAACAAAAAACACCTGCACAATAAAATAAATGGCAAGGCTTGCCATAAGCAGCCAAAACACCCACCACCAAACCCGTCGGCGGGGTTTTTCGTCGGTGTCTTGCAGCGGCGGTGTGCCGCCGGTAGCGGTTTGCTTTGTGTATTTAGTTTTATCTAATGTGTGTCTTTTTTTCCTTTTCATATTAAAAGGGTTCCTCAAAGCCAAAAGCCTGCATCTGTTGGTTTGCGGCGGGCAGCGTTTGCGGTGCCTTTGCCTCAAGCCACTTGATGCGTTGCATTTTATTAAACCAGGTAAGTTGGCGTTTAGCGTAGTTACGGGTGGCTTGCTTTAGTTTATCAACACAGCTTTCAAGCGGCGCTTCCCCCGCAAAATACGGAAAAAACTCTTTAAACCCGATGGCCTGCAATACGCCGCCGTAGGTTTGTTGGTTATTATAAACCCGCTCTGCCTCTTCTAGCAACCCTTGCTGTACCATTTTATCGGCACGGGTGTTAATGCTGTCGTACAAGGCGCTGCGCTCGTTAAAATTAAGGCCAAGAAGCAGCACTTCATAAGGCGGTTCATCAGGGCGAGATTCCTCCGCCCGTTGTTGGTAGGTTTTGCCGGTTTTATTATACAGCTCAAGTGAGCGTAGCACTCGCCCTTTATCGTTGGCGCTTAGCATTTCGGCGTGCGCCGGGTCTTTGCGGTGCAGACGGGCGAGCAATTCTTTGCCACCGTCACTGCGCCAGCTTGCTTCTAGGCGCTCTCGCTCGCCGCCGGGGCGCTCTTTATGGAACTGTACCCCCTCAACAAGGCTTTGTATGTAAAGCCCTGTGCCGCCGCAAATAACGGGTAGGCGGCGCTGAGCGTGTATCGTTTTGATGACGCGGCGTGCCTCGCTCAAATAATCCGCCACCGAATAGGTGGCACTGGGCGGTAAAAAGCCGATAAGGTGCCTTTTAACATCGGCGGCTTCGTCGCTGCGCAGCGCCGCCGTGCCGATGGGCAATCCCTCATAGATTTGCATTGAATCGGCACCGACCATGACCCCATTATAGGCACGGCAAAGCGCAATGGCAAGGTCTGTTTTGCCGGTGGCGGTAGGCCCGCACACCACAACAATGCGGTTGTTATCCAAGGCGACCAAACCTCTTTTCCAGCTCTTTTTTAGAAAGCTCCATCACAACGGGGCGCCCATGTGGGCAAAACGGCGTGATGTCGCCTTTTACAATGTCCTCTGCCAGTTGCAGCATTGCCTCGGTGGGTAGGCGGTCGCCTGCTTTAACGGCGGCACGGCATGCCATCGAGTGCAGTATCCATTCGGTTTTTTCGTCGGTGGTGTCACCCGGGTTGATCGCCATACGGTGCGCCATATCGGTTATCAGCGATTCAACGCTGCGCACCTCAACATCGGCAGGCACCGCCCGTATCGCCACCGCACTGCCGCCGAAATCCTCCACATCAAAGCCGATGTCTTGGATAAGGGCGGCGTTTTCAATCAGCGCGTTTTTTTCAGCGGCACCCAGCGTTACCGTTACCGGCGCAAGCAGTTGCTGCGCGTCCGGCTTGGTGCGCTGGGCAAGCAGTTCTTCATAAAGAATGCGCTCGTGGGCGGCGTGTTTATCAATCAGGCAGCAGTGGGTGTCGTTCTGCGCCACAATATATGTTTCAAACAACTCGCCAGCAATGCGCAGGCGGTTTTCATCAGTGGGCAGCAGCGACGTTTGCTGTGGTGCGGGCGCTGTTTCTTGCGGCACAATGTCCAGCGCCGATTCATCCTGTTGTTTTTCATACACAATGGCGGAGCGGTTTGCCGCCAGCGTTTGCCCGT
>CAYZSR010000034.1:13834-14050 GCA_964479715.1 uncultured Oscillospiraceae bacterium
CCAGCCGCACCGGGGATACATCGCGCGGTGGCGGTGTTTCCGTCGGCGGCGGCGGTGGTGCCGCGGCAGGCGGAACGCCCGTCTGCCCAGCGGCGGTGGGCGTCTTCTCTGTTCTTTGAGCCGCTTCAGCCGCCGGTTTTGCCGCTGATTGCGTCGTCATAGACGGCGTGGCAGACGTTTGTTGCACCGCTTCTTTAACACTTTGGTAAACGACGC
>CAYZSR010000035.1:0-5644 GCA_964479715.1 uncultured Oscillospiraceae bacterium
GTGATGCAATTTACCGACGCCGTTTGCGCGGCGAACAGCTGGATAGATAAAGAGCGGCTGGGTGTTTGTGGCGGCTCTTACGGGGGTTTTTTGACCAACTGGATAGTGGCAAAAAGTGACCGCTTTGCCGCCGCCGTTTCACAGCGGGGCATTTCCAACTGGCAAACAATGCTCACCATGTCAGACATTGGGCCGCTTTTTGTAACCGACCAGCTGGATGCCGCTTTTGATGATGTGGAGACAATGCGCCGCCTGTCGCCGCTGTTTTTAGCGCAGCATATAACCACGCCGCTGCTTTTAATGCACAGCGAAAAAGATTACCGCTGCCCCTACGCCGAAAGCCTGCAACTTTACACCGCGCTTAAATTACACGGCAAAACGGCACGTTTGTGCTTTTTCCCCGATGAAAACCATGAATTAAGCCGTAGCGGCAAGCCGCAGGCACGGGTGCGGCGCTTAAAGGAAATTGCCGATTGGCTAACCCTTCATTTAAAGTCTTAACCTAATAAAAACACGCAACAAAAAACCGCCGTTAACGGCGGTTTTATTTATTATGTGACTAACTAAACGGCGCCGGCAGCACTTTTCAAATGTTTTCTAACGCCAAAAACACGGTGCAAGCGGCACATCTCAATAACGGCACAAAACTTATCCACCAAGCTGATAACAAAGCTTTCTTTGTATTTTGGCAACGGGCGGGTAAGCGGCCACATGTGCTTTACAATAATGTCTTTCTCTTTGTCAGACAAGTCATATTTATTTTCAGCGTTTTCCAGCGCCATGTGCGGGTGTTTCCACAATCTTTCAACGCCCATCTCATCGGTTTCCCAGTCTTTCAGCGAAAAGTCATGCAGCAGGCCGGCGCGGGCGGCGCTAACATAGTCTAGATTAAGGCGTCGGCACACCAAAAAGCTGATATAAGCAACGTAGACGCTGTGGTCTAAGCAGCTGTATCCTTTAGAGTGTTGTTTGTAATTTGCCATCGACTGAACGTCGGGGTCTTGCAATAAATCGTCGACAAGGCCCATGAATTCCATCCGGCTGTCGACACACCAGTTCCACATATAGGTAAGTCCCTCATTTATGTAATAAAATTAAATAGCGTTGCATTAGTAAATTCAACACAAGTAACAGTATAGCGCAAAATCCAAAAAAATGGAATTGCCAAAAGAGAGAAGAATTTGCCGAAAAGGCGATTAAATTAGTGATAATACACAAGAAGGCACGTCGATTTCGAACAAAGTGTAAACTATTGGTTACCTTTTGGTTCATCAAGCTGTTTTTTAATGTCTTCGGCGGTGGGGTAGCCCTCCAGCGATTCGGCGCCGGCATCCAGTGGCAGCAGCGCCATAATCACCTGTATTTCGTTGTCGCTAAATTTATTGTGCTTGCGCAACTTGGTGTGTATGCGCTTTAAGCTGTCTTCCGGGTTTTGTGCCCTTGTGTAGCTGTCTTTTGAGCTGATGAAAGCGTAAAGTACCTCGTCGTCTTTGCGTTTACGGCTAAAGAATTGGCGCAAAAGGCGCAACGCTTCGTCCCGTTGTTCTAGCCCCAGCGGAAATATTCTTTGCTCAAATTCGGCGCGTTCTTTATCCATCTGCGCTTTGCTTTTAAACGGAAAACCATCAAACCAACCCATAGATACTCCTAACCTGTAATAATTGTGTAAATATGATATACTGAAATGTAACTTAAAATGTTATTAGTAGACAATAGATTATTATAAAATGAATGTGAGGGCGCTGCATGATACCACTTAACCGTGCTTTTGCACAAGCGCATATGCCGCCAAGAAAAGAAGATTATCACAAAGGCAAGCTGGGCACGTTAAGCGTTGTTGCCGGTAGCGAACGGTACCGCGGTGCCGCCATGTTGGCGGTTGGCGGCGCGTTGCGTGCCGGGGCGGGTCTTGTGCGGCTGGCGGCGATAGAAACGGTGTGCGCCGCCGTTTCGGTTTTGTACCCAAGCTGTACTTTTTTACCGTTGCAATGCACCGCCAAAGGCACTGTCGCCCCCGCAGAGCTTGATTTGCTGCTGCGGCTTCCGTCCAACGTGATAGCCGCCGGTTGCGGGCTTGAAAACTCAGCGGACAGCGCCGTGTTTATTGAAAACCTGCTGGCGGAGGCGACCACACCGCTGGTGCTGGATGCCGACGCTCTTAATATTATAGCGGGGCACACCGACTTAGCGCAAGATAGTGAACTGCGCGAGCGCTGCCTTAAACATTTAGGCAGGGTGCCCACCATTATCACGCCGCACATTGGCGAGATGGCGCGCCTTGCGCGCAAACCCACCCACGTTGTTACCGCTAACCAAGAGGCGTTGGCGGCGGGGTTTGCCCGGCGCCACAACTGTGTGGTGGTACTGAAAAGCCACAAAACGGTGGTGGCGGCGCCCGGCGGCAACAGTTATATATACGATGAAGGCGGCAACGCCGGCCTTGCCAAAGGCGGCAGCGGCGATGTGCTTACCGGGCTTATCGCGTCGCTATGGGCGCAGGGCGTTTTGGCGGAAGAAGCCGCCGCTCTCGGCGTGTGGTTACACGCCGCCGCCGGTGAACAGCTGGCTCGTGAAAAAGGAAAAATAAGCATGCTACCCAGCGAGCTGCCCGATGCCCTAGCAAAAATTATGCACACCCTATACCATACCGAAAAATAAAACGTCACTTTGAATAAGACGAAAGGACAAAACGAATGAGAAAATATCAACCAATGCGGCGTTTGCCGCTACAAGAATCCGCCAACACCCGTGATTTAGGTGGTTACCCGTGCAAGGGCGGCACCACCCGCTGGGGCGTTTTTTTGCGCTCAGACAACTTGCGCAAACCGAACGAGCAAGACATTCAGTTTCTGCAAGATTACGGCGTGCGCACCACGCTGGATTTACGCACCGATTCAGAGCGGGAAAAATACCCGCCTTATCTTGAAAAGGTGGACGCTTTCAGCCATCACCACATCTCGATGAACGACCACATGCACGCCATCGATTTTGAGGGCGACTTGCCCGGCTCCATGTCCGGTTTATATATATCGCTGTTGGACGATTCTCAAGACGAGCTGCTTCAAAGCATGCAAACGCTAGCCGCCGCAGAAGGCGCCACGCTGTTCCACTGCGCTATCGGCAAAGACCGCACCGGTGTTATCTCCATGCTGCTGCTGGATTTAGTCGGCGTTGACGACAATGACATTGTTGCCGATTATAAAGTGACTGAAACCTACCTTAGCGAGTGGATAAACTACGTTAAAAAAGAACGCATGGAAGTGTCTACTACGGCGATGCGCAGCGTGGCAGACAGTATGTGGCGCACGCTGGAACATCTGCGCGCCCGCTACCAAACCAGCGAAAAGTACCTTCAACACATCGGCGTTACCGACGCTGAAATTGAGCAAATTAAAACAAAATTTGTCGACCGTTTTCCCGCCCGCTAAACGCGGGAAAGAGGCTTTATGGTATAGTAAGCTGAAGCCCAACGGGGCAGTGGTCGCTGCCCATTACGTCGGCGTAGATAACGCTGTCTTCCACCTGTTCCATCAACCGGTCTGAAACGACGAAATAGTCAATGCGCCAGCCGGCGTTGTTCGCCCGCGCGTTGAAGCGGTAGCTCCACCAAGTGTAAGCGCCTGTTTCGTCGGGGTAAAGAGAGCGGAAGGTATCGGTAAAGCCGCTTTCAAGCAGCGTGGTAAACCGGGCGCGCTCCTCGTCAGAAAAACCGGCGTTTTTACGGTTGCTGCTGGGGTTTTTAAGGTCAATTTCATTGTGCGCCACGTTTAAATCACCACAGTAGATAACCGGTTTTTTGTCATCCAGCTTCAACAGGTAACGGTGCAAATCGTCTTCCCACTGCATGCGGTAATCAAGCCGTGCAAGCTTTGCTTGCGAGTTGGGAGTGTAGACGTTAACAAGGTAAAAAGACGGGTACTCCAGCGTGATGGCGCGGCCTTCGTCGCTGTGCTCTTTCAGCCCGATGCCGAACTGCACATCCAGCGGTTCTTTCTTGGTGAAAACAGCGGTGCCGGAGTAGCCTTTTTTCTCGGCGCTGTTCCAATATTCATAATAACCGTCGGCGTCAAAATCCGCCTCGCCGGGTTGCATACGGGTTTCCTGCAAACAAAAAATATCGGCGTCTAACGCGTTAAACTGCTCTTCAAAACCTTTGCGCAAAACAGCGCGAAAGCCGTTTACGTTCCAACTGATAAGTTGCATATTTGTTGCCTCCTAAAGGGTTGCTATATACCTTAGAATATAGCATAAAAAGCGACAAATAGAAAGTGGCGCCGCCATTGATACCGCCTTTCATGAATGCATAAAAAGCACCATAGACTGATAGAAAAGAGAGTTTATTATGAGCGAAAACTATAAAGAACAAGCCCGCCTTGCCATGCAAGAGCTGATTGACACCGCTCGCCTTGAGGCGGACGATATTGTGGTGGTGGGTTGCTCCACCAGCGAAGTGATGGGCGAAGCGATAGGCACCGCCCCTGCGCCAGACGTCGCCAAAGAAATGTTTGCCGGCTTTGCCGCCCCCGTTAAAGAAAACGGCCTGCGTCTTGCCATTCAGTGCTGCGAGCATTTAGACCGCGCGTTGGTGGTGGAAGCGTCAACCATGCGCCATCACGGGTTGGTGCGTGTAAACGCCTTGCCGGTGCCCAAAGCGGGCGGCTCGCTGGCGGCAGCTGCCACAGAACTTTTTGACAACGCCGTAACGGTGGAGGCGCTGCACGCCGCTGCCGGTTTAGATGTGGGCGGCACGTTAATCGGTATGCATTTGCGGCCGGTGGTGGTGCCGGTGCGGCTGCAAAACAACACCATCGGCAAAGCGGCGGTAGCCGCTGCCCGCACCCGCCCCAAATTGATTGGCGGCGTGCGCGCCCGGTACGATGAAAACTTATATTAAAGAACGGATGTTGTTATGTTACCGACCAATGAAATAAAATTAATAGGCCTTGATTTGGACGACACGCTGCTAACGCCCGATAAAAAAATAACCCCCCGCACCATGCGTGCGGTGCGCCGCGCCATAGACGCCGGCATTGTGGTGCTGCCTGCAACGGGGCGCCCACTGTACGGCATACCTAAAGAGGTGCGTGCCATACCGGGCGTGCGCTACGCGCTGACAACCAACGGCGCCAAAGTATACGATATGACGGAAAAAGACGCCGTTTTACACGCTGACTGCTTTGACAATGGGCGCGCCCTTGATATACTTAATACATTCGAAGATTATGACGTGCTAACGAGCCTATTCATCGAAGGGCGTGGCTTTGCCGAAAAAGAAGATTTTTATATGATGCACGACATGGTGCGCCCCGAGATACAGGAATACCTGGTGCAATCCCGCACGCCGGTGGAAGATTTGCAAGGCTATGTGCTAAACAGCACCGACCCGGTGGAAAAGTATTCGCTCTTTTTCCACACCGAGGCGGAGCGCGGCCGCGCCAAGAAAATGCTGGAACAACGGGACGACATCACCGTTACCTATTCCATCTCCAACAACTTGGAGATAAACACAGCCACCGCCAACAAAGGGGCGGCGCTGTTGGAATTGGCAAAACGGCTGGGCATTGCGCCGCAACAGGTGATGGCGGCGGGCGACAGTTCCAACGACGTGCGCATGATACAAGCCGCCGGTTTTGGTGTGGCGATG
>CAYZSR010000035.1:5654-5970 GCA_964479715.1 uncultured Oscillospiraceae bacterium
CGACTATGTAACCGCCAGCAACACCGAAGACGGGTTAGCCGACATTCTAGAAAAGGTTGTAGCCAACCAAAGCTAAGAAATGTAGGGGTTTACAATGCGACAAAGCACCCGCAAAAAAATTATAATAGCGCTGATTATATTCTTGGTTATTCTGCTGCTTGGCGGCGGAATAACCTTGTTTTTTATTTTTCGTGCGGCGGGCGGGTTGCTGTCTGCCGATGAGCCGCCTTATTTTTCTGACGAAACGGTGCAGGCGATAACATTGGCGCCGCCCGAAGAAGGCGACATTGAGACAATGCAAGCGTATTTCAGCACC
>CAYZSR010000035.1:5980-13757 GCA_964479715.1 uncultured Oscillospiraceae bacterium
GCAGGGTTTCAACACCGTTGTTTTTGAAGGCAAAGCAGGGCTGTCGGTCTACTGGCAAGACGCCGCTTTTCACCGCCCGCAGTGGCTGCAAAAGGAAGACCGACTCTTTCAAAAAGCCGACCCGCTGGCGCTGCTGAGCGCCGAAACCTCCGCCCAGCAAATGCAGCTGTGGGTTGCGCTAGACCCCTACGACGCCACCGACGACGGCGCTGACAAAAAGGGACGCGCTGCCCGCCTGGCAAAGGAAAAAGGGGCGCGGGATGTGTTTTTGATGGGCGATAAAGAAACGGAAAAAATGCTGCGCCAATCCATTGAAAATCTTGCCAGAGATTACAGCGTTTCAGCTGTTGTCTTGCGAACCGATACCGCGAAGCAAGCGGGGGAACCCGCCGACAAACAAAAAGCTTTTTATAAACTGATAGACGGGCTTTCTTTTAGAAGAAACAGCCCGCAACAGCTGGTGGTGCGGTGGCAACAAGAGGGCGAGCTGCTTTCCCGCAAGCAGCTGGCCACGCTGGTAAAAGAAGAAAAACTGCAAACGGTAGCGCTGCAAGGCGATGACACCCCCGGCTGGTTTGAGGCGGTAGATAGCTACCGCGCAAGCGGTGTGAACGTGGTGGTGGAACAGCCAAAGGGCAGCGACGGCAGCGCGGCACTTTTTGCGGCGGCGCAGTCGTCGGCATTTCGTGGCGGGTGGCTGGGGCGCTACCCTGACGTACTGCAAAACCCCGCCGTGACGGGCGCCCTTTCAAGCGCCATGCAACCGCTTAACGGCGCACTGCCCGCCGGGTTTGACGTACCGCAGCAATTGCAAATAAACTACCCGCTGGCGGAAGACGTTATTACCGCCGCACAAAATGATGTTTATATTATGGGCAACAGCAACCCCGCTGCGCCGCTCTCGGTAAACGGGCAAAACATAGAGCGCAATAACAGCAGCGGGCTTTTCGGTGTGCTGGTGCCGCTACAAACGGGCAACAACACCGTTGTTTTTTCCAACGGTGGCGACGAGCTGACGCACACTATTTACAAACCGGCGGGAATGCCGGCGCAGGCGGCGGGCGGTGCCCTACCGCACGATGACACCGCCGAGGCAGCCGCAGGGCAGACGATAGAAATAACGGGCGAAATTGCCAGCTTGCTGCAAACCCCCGGCAGCGACAGCGCCATCAACGGCGCCCTTTACAAAGGTGCCCGCGCGGTGGTGCACGCCAGCGTTGAAACAAAACGGCACGACGCAAAAATGGGGTGTATGGCGCAAACGTGGGCGTACCAATTGGCGGACGGCAACTATGTGCTTGCCCGCCATTGCGCCATTTTAGATGACGAAACCACCGCCGACGAAGACGGCGCTTTTAACATTAAAGAGGTGCTTCACGGACGGGACGATGGTGGCGAATGGTTGGATTTTATCGGCGATGCACCCGCCGCCTTTACCACCATGGAGGGTAGCACGCTGGCGTTAACGCTGTATAACACCACCCTGTCTTTGCCGCAAAATATCAGCAGCCCGCTGATTAAAAGCGTGCGTGCCACCACTTTTGACGGCGGCGTCACGGTGCGTGTTGAAACCGACAATATCTGGGGTTTTCAGGTTACTTACCAAGCCGAGCGTATGCGGCTTTACCTTAAAAAACCACCCGTCTTTTCAGGCGATGTCAACCGCCCGCTTGATGGCGTAACGGTAATGCTTGATGCGGGGCACGGCGGAGATGACATCGGCGCCCCCGGCATTATGGGCGGCGATGGACCCAATGAAAAAGACGTTAACCTGCGGCTGGCGTTAACAACGCAGCGGCGTTTTGAGCAACTGGGCGCCACCGTTATTATGACCCGCAGCGATGACACGGCGCTGTCAACCGTTGAGCGGCTGGCGCTATTGATAGAAAAGCAGCCGGATTTTTTCATATCTCTTCACCACAACGCCGCCGAGATGGACCAAGATGGCACCAAAGAAAGCGGGATGGAAGCGTATTATTACGCCGGAGAAACAAGTGGCATTCCGCCCGCCAAAGCCTTTGCCGAAACGCTGACCAAGACGGTGGGCGGCGCGTTAAATCGCCCGCAGCAACCCGCCAGCTGGAGCTATTACATTGTTACAAGAAGCCACATTTGCCCTGCCGTGCTAATGGAGTACGGTTTTATGATAAACCCCCTTGATTTAGACCTTGCGCTTAGCGACGAAGGGCTTTACGCCGCCGCTTGCGGCACCGCCGACGCGGTGGTGCAAAACGTGCCTCAATAAAAATACCGCCCGACGCTTTGCTGCGTCGGGCGGTTTCTGTTGTCTGTTAAAAAACAACTGGCGAACTCCTGATGAGTCCTTTTTTTAAAACTCAATCGGTTCGCTGCGGTCGGGCTCGTAGCGTTTCATTGCGAAGTTTATCGTACTGTCTTCCCTCATTTTAGCCACTTTCACATAGATGTCATCCACAACAAGGCCACTGTCATCGTCTAGAAATGAGGCGGCGGCAACGGTAGAAAGAGCTTCATCATAATCGGTGCCAATCAGTGATAAACTAACGGCACTTATTTCTCTAAACCGCTTTATTCCTTCGTCGGTAAGATGGTCGGTGCTTTTCACAAAAAGTAGTTGGATATCATCAGACCCGGGGTAGGCATAAAGAAATATTTCTAACGGCGGCGCGTCTGATTCCCATGTCCAAAGATGAAGGGCGTATTTATGGTCGTCGTCTTGGAGAGTTTCTTTTGAAAAAGTAAGCCCCAGCTTTTCTTGTAAAGCCGCCTCTAGCTCTTGCAATGTAAAGCCAAGTCCCTCATCTACCACCTTGCCTTTTGATTTGTATGGCGGAGAGTCCCTCTCTAATTCGTTGTATAATTCTTCGAGTATTTGTTCTTCTGCTTCGTCTACCACGTTCAAAAAAGGAAAGATATACTGGCAACCTGTCAGCGTTAAAATAAGCACCAAAGCAATGGTTAAAGACACCGTTTTTTTCATGTTGCACCCTCCATTTTGTACAGTTGTTCGTTGAATAATTTAATTATAGACGTTTTGGGTCCGGAATGCAACAGAATAGCATCACGTTATTTTTACGACAGCTTAAAGCGCAGCTCAACGGGGTTGTGGTCGCTGAATTCAAAGGCGGCATCGATGTTGGTGGCAGCGGCCTTCACCGAATCAGAGACGATAAACCCGTCTACAATCGAGGTGTAGCTCACGCCGGGTTGGTAGGGAATGTCGGCGCCGCGCACGGTGGGCACGGTGTCTTTATTAGTGGGGCAAACAACGCTGAATCCATCGGGCAGCACGCTGTCATCAAAGGGGAAAATCCATTCCGGTTGTTGCTGTGTGGCGGCAAAGCTGTTTAGGGTGCCGCACAGCGCGTGGTTAAAGTCGCCCCCGGCAATAACCCAGTTACCTTTTTTACGTTCTTCTTCAAGCACTTCGCACAGCGTATCCAACTGCGCGGCGCGAATTCGCCCGCCTTCATCATAGGCGGAAAGGTGCAAGTTGATTAGCACCAACTCGCCCCCTTCTTCAACGGGCAAACGCTGCACCGTAAAGCAGCGGTCCAAATCAAAAAACTTGGCGGGAAAGCTCTCATCCACCGGAAAGCTGCGGCGCACGGCGCTGTCTATCTCAAAGCGGGTCATCGTTAAAATGCCGCTTTGCACCGCGCCGTGGGGCTGGGTAAAGGGATAGGGCAGGTACGCCGAATGAAAGTTGGACGCAAAAACGCTGCCGTAAGCCGGCAAGGCGTTGGTTATTTCAATGTCTTGGTTGATGTGAAAACTGCGGTGGGCGGCGGTGTCCACCTCTTGCAGCAACACAATGTCCGGCTCGCTCCGGGTAATCTGCCCGATGGCGCCGTTCAAGTTGCTTTCAACCACCTGTTTGCTAACGGCACGGGCGTGCTCGCCCTGCACAACGGTGCCGTCCTGCATAATGCCTTCGTCCATAAAAAAGGAAAAGTCGGTGTCGTACGCGCCAAAGCCGATGTTGTAGCTTAGGGCGGTGTATTCTTCGCCGGCGTGCAGCGCGGCGGCTTGGTTGTTGATAATCTCCATAACGGCGCCGTCTTCAATGCGGTTGTATTGCACCAAAAGATAGATAACGTAAATAGCGGCGACCGCTAAAACCACGCCGCCCAGCGTTAGTATAAATTGTAAAACCCGTTTTAAAAAACTTAACAAATCCCTCACTCCTATGCGGTATAATACGTTGGGTGTTGTACATTGTAGCGCCTATAAAGCCATATAGCAAGACAAACAGCGCCCGTTCACTATGAACGGGCGCTGTTTCGTGAGTGCCGCTTTAATCGTCGGCGGTGCACATCATATTTACCCGTACTTTATTAAGCGCTTGAAGCTGCTCTACCAGCCCTTCCACCTTGCTTTTCTCGGCGTTGGTAACGATGCAGATAACCGATAAATTTTCTTTGGCGTAGGGCAGCCCCATCCGCCCGATAATATGATCGCGGTGCTGGTGCAGAATATCGTTCAATTTGGTGGTCGATTCAAAATCTTCCACCATCAACCCAATGAGAGAAACATCGTTGCTTGGCATAAAAGCCTCCTTTAAATGGTGCGGCGTACCGCTCACTGTTTGGTGTGCGTGCCGTTTGTTAAACGTGCCAAATGTCGTCTGCGTATTGGCGCACCGTGCGGTCGCTTGAAAAGTGCCCGGCGCTGGCGATATTGTTAAAGCATTTTTCGGTAAACGCGGCTCGGTTTTGGTAATCGGTGTTGGCTTTTATTCGCTCTTCGGTATAGGCGGGCAGGTCCAGCAACAGGTAGTAATGGTCCGGTTGGTGCCACGAGGCGCCGTGCAAGAGCGCGTGGTATAATTCTTCAAAAAGACCGGTGCCGTCATCGTAAACGGTGCCATCAACCAGCGTGTCCACCACCCGTTTAATGCGTGGCTGCGTTTGGTAGATGCGCAGCGGGTTGTAGTCGTCTTTTAGCTTTTCAATGTCTTCCACCCGGGCGCCAAAGATGTAGTTATTTTCAAAGCCCGCCTCGTTTACAATTTCAATGTTGGCGCCGTCGTAGGTGCCAAGGGTAACGGCACCGTTCATCATAAACTTCATGTTGCCGGTGCCCGAAGCTTCGGTGCCGGCGGTGGAAATTTGCTGCGATATATCGGCGGCGGGTATCAACTTTTCCGCGTAAGAAACGTTGTAGTTCTCAACAAAGTGTACCTTAATTTTATCTTTCACGTTGGGGTCCTTACTAATAAAATCGGCTATTTCATTGATGTATTTTATAACCCCCTTGGCGCGGCGATACCCGGGTGCCGCCTTGCCGCCAAAGATAAAAGTGGTGGGGGCAAAGTTGACAATTTCGCCGTCTTTCAGCATAAAGTATAAATCCATAATGCTGAACGCGTTAAGCAGCTGCCGCTTGTATTCGTGCATCCGCTTAATTTGGATGTCAAAAATAGTATCGGCCGAGAGGGCGATGCCCTCGGTGTCGGCAATGTGTTTAACAAGGCGGTTTTTGTTGACGGTTTTAATTTCCGCCAGCTGTTTCAGCGCCTGCTTGTCATCGGTGTGTTTTTTAAGTTTATTCAGCTCGCTTAAATCGGTTACCCAACCGGTGCCGATGCGCCCGCTGATAAATTCCGCCAGTTGCGGGTTGCACAGCGCCAACCAGCGGCGCTGCGTAACGCCGTTGGTTTTGTTGTTAAAGCGCGTAGGGTAAAGAGCGTGCCAGCGGTTAAATAGCTTTCTCTCTATCAATTGGCTGTGCAGCGGCGCCACCCCGTTGGTGGAAAAGGTGGCGTACACCGCCATGCGTGCCATGTGAATATCGCCGCCGTGCAAAATCATATAGTCATCAAAATGTTCGGCGTCAATATCTTTATTTATCAGCTCACGCCGCAGGCGGTTGTTAAGCGCCACAATGTAAGGGTACACATGGGGCAGCAGCGTGGCAAAAAGCACCGCGTCCCACTTTTCAAGCGCCTCGTCCATCAGCGTGTGGTTGGTGTAGGCAAAGGTTTTTTGCACCACCTCAAACGCTGCCTCAAAGCCAAGCAGCTCTTCTTCAATAAGCAGCCGCAACAGCTCAGGGATAGCGATGGTGGGGTGGGTGTCGTTCAGCTGGATGACGTAATAATCAGGCAGGGCGGTAAAATCAGTGCCGTGCGCTGCTTTGTAATCACGCAGAATGCTTTGCACCGACGCGCTGGCGAAAAAGTACTGCTGTTTTAAGCGCAGCAGCTGCCCCTCGGTGGTTTCGTCGTTGGGGTAAAGCACGCTGTGAATTGCCTCGGCGCTATTACTTTCACTAAACGCCGCCATGAAATCACCCTCGTTAAAGGGGGTTAAATCAAAGGCGTTCATCGCCTCGGCCTGCCACAGGCGCAGGTTGTTTACCGTCTCGCCGCCGTAGCCGATAACCGGCGTGTCATAGGGCACCGCCCAAACACTTTCACCGGCAAAGTGCACCGGTACCTTGGCGGCTTGGTTGCGGCGGCTCCACGGGTCGCCAAAGCGCTGCCAATCATCGGGCAGTTCGGTTTGAAAGCCGTCTTCAAAGCGCTGTTTAAAGAGCCCGTATCTATAGCGCAAGCCGTACCCGTCTAATGGGATGGCGTGGGTGGCGGTGCTGTCTAAAAAGCAGGCCGCTAAACGCCCCAACCCGCCGTTGCCGAGGGCGGCGTCTTCCAATTCCTCAAAATCTGAAAGTTGCAAGCCCAGCTCTTTAAAGGCGTCGTCGGCGTCGTTTAAAAGCCCTAGATTTAAAAGGTTGCTGTACAGCAAACGCCCCAGTAAAAACTCAGCGGAAAAATAGCATGCCGTTTTGCCGCTACGCACCGCCCGGTGCTTTGGTTGCACCCGCTCGGTTACCACATGGGCCACAGCGCTGTGCAGTTGGCGCAGGCTGGCGTCTTGGGGCGAGGATACTTGCTGGGCCGCAAGTTGTTGCTGCAACGCGTCTAAAAATGTATTCATAAAGACATCCTTTCGTTTATACTAAGGCGAAACGGGCGCCGTTGCTCTTTCTATTATAAACTTTTTACGCAAAGAGCAAAAGGGCGGGGCTGAAAGAGACGTGTTATCTAGCAATATAGCCAAAGAACCGCTGTAAAATTGGGTTTGTATCCAAAGCGGCACCATTCAGGCGACGCCGCTAAATGTTGACAAATTGCGGCGTACTCTTTATTATATGCTCGATACCAGCTATATTATTACATCTATAATAGGGCGGCTTTAGCCGCCGCCGCGGCTCTGATAAAAAGAATAAAGCCGCTTGTATGTACAGTATAGCTTTTTAACAAAAACATGGCAAAGGAGGCGGGCATATTGGCGCCATCAATCGTAGTGTCTTTGCAAGATATAGACATAGATTTTGACCAAGAAACCGTTTTACGTAAATTCTCATTGGATATACACGAGGAGGAGTTTGTTACGTTGCTGGGCCCTTCCGGCTGCGGCAAGACAACGACGCTACGCGTTATTGGCGGCTTTCTCACGCCCGATTCAGGCCGCCTTTTTTTCGACGGTGAGGACATCACCAAGGTGCCGCCCTACAAGCGCCACGTCAACACCGTTTTTCAAAAATACGCGCTTTTCCCGCATTTGAATGTGTATGAAAACGTCGCTTTCGGGCTGCGTTTGAAAAAAGTGCCGGAAAAAGAAATTCGTGAAAAGGTTAAAAGTATGTTGCAGCTGGTCGGTTTAAAAGGGTTTGAGCGCCGCCACAGCGAAAGTTTAAGCGGCGGGCAGCAGCAACGGGTAGCCATTGCGCGGGCGCTGATTAACGAGCCGCGGGTGCTGCTGTTGGACGAGCCGCTCGGCGCGCTGGATTT
>CAYZSR010000036.1:0-9483 GCA_964479715.1 uncultured Oscillospiraceae bacterium
ACTCCAAGTTGCCGTTGCCGGCATCAAAGGTAAAGCTTTCCACCTCTTTTTTTTCAAAATGCGTCATTACTTCGCTGTATTTATCGCCGGGTTCTTGGTTGTTCAGGTTCATACGAAACAAAAACAGCAACAAACCGGCAACGGCTAAAGCGATAAGTATATTGGCATAGCGTGGTCTTTTATTCAATGTCTACCTCCTGCGGTATGCGCCTTGCGCGAGGCCGCCGGCTAACGCCGTTAATCGTTGTATATTTCTTCTTTTAAAACCCCGATATAGGGTAGGTTGCGGTATATTTCAGCGTAATCAAGCCCGTAGCCCACTAAAAACTCGTCCGGTACTTCAAAGCCGGTGTAATCGGCAGCGATGTCCACCTGGCGGCGTACCGGTTTATCAAACAACGTGATAATTTTGAAGCTGTTGGGGTTGCGGGTTTCTAACAACGCCTTTAAATAGGCAAGGGTGCGCCCGGAATCCAGTATATCTTCAACAATCAACAAGTCTTTCTTTTCCAAATCGGTGTCGATGTCTTTTTCAATCTTCACAACGCCGCTGCTTTTAACACCGTCGCCGTAAGAAGACACCGCCATAAAATCAATTTGGTGGGGAATAGTGATATTGCGCATTAAATCTGCCATAAAGACAATGGAGCCTTTGAGCACGCTTAAAAGCATCAGATTTTTGCCGGCGTAATCGCGGCTTATTTGAGCGCCAAGCTCGGCCACCTTGTCGGCTATTTGTTGTTTGGTAAATAAAATGTGGTCAATATCATTATTCATCTCAGATTGCATGTTGGTTGCCCTTTCTTTAGTTGGTGTGAATAACAAGGTACTGCTGTGTTTTGTCGGTGGGTTGTACGCCGCTGCAAAACCCTTCGCCCCAAACCCACAGAACGCGGCTGTTCTCTGCCAGCAGCGGCAGCTGCCAGCGCCGGGCGGGGTCTATTTTTTCCTCGTTCATCCATTTTTTAAGGCTTTTGGTTACGCCGCGGTGTGCCGGTGCAAAGGTGTCGCCGGCGCGGCGGTTGCGTAAGGTACTACATCTATCTAGTTTATCATAATCCGCCACAAAGGTTAAGCCTTTTCTACCGTTGGCGTGGTCGGTGCGGCGGGTGGGGTTACTTGTTTCAATAGAGATATTCAGCGTGTAGCCGCCCGGTAACTCAAAAAAACCGCTTTCCAAAGGGTATGCGTAGGGGGCGGGGCGGGCCATTTTGGCTATTTTTTGTACCACCAAACGGCTACCGACAACCCGTGCTTCCCAGCGGGCGGAAAGTTGTACGGCGCCTTGCCGCTTAGCGACAAGCTGTTCCATCACAGTGAGTTTTGCGCGGTCGGCGTGGCGTCCCGCCATTAGGCTAAGGGCGTACAGACGCACGGCGGGCGCTGCGTTTTCCAGCGCGCTGAGCGGCGCCGCCGCGGTGTCAGGCGGTAGTTTTTCTTGCGGCACCAAGAGCGCCGCCGCTTCGTCAGATAAAAAGCGGTCCACCTCCCGCATATCTTCCGCTAGGCGGGAGAGGGCGGGCAGCGTGCCGGGGTGCACCTTTTCCAGCGTGGGAAAGACTTCGTGCCGCAAGCGGTTGCGGGAAAAGCCCAGCTCGGCGTTGGTGGAATCGGTGCAGTACGGCAGCCGGTGGCTTTCGCAGTACGCCTCAATAGCGTGGCGGGACACCGCCAGCAAAGGGCGAATATAGGGCGGGCGCACCGGTGGAATACCGGCTAAACCCGCCGGCCCACTGCCGCGAATGGCGTGAAAAAGCACCGTCTCGGCGTTGTCGTTTTGGTTGTGCCCGGTGGCAATTTTGGTGTTACCATCGGTTACAAGTGTTTCAAAAAACGCATAGCGCAGCTGGCGTGCCCAGCTTTCGGTACTTAATTT
This sequence comes from uncultured Oscillospiraceae bacterium, assembly GCA_964479715.1. Lineage (GTDB taxonomy): Bacteria > Bacillota > Clostridia > Oscillospirales > Ruminococcaceae > JAAYCI01. The sequence goes on from CAYZSR010000036.1 coordinate 1,877, forward strand.
GGCGGGCATTTCTCGGTCGCTCATGCGGCCGTAACCGCTGGTTAGCGGCACGCCCCACCGGCGGCAGGTGGTTTCTACAAAAGCGTGGTCGGCGTCGGATTCGTCGCCGCGCAGGCCGTGGTCAAAATGGGCGGCGGACAGCGTGATGCCCAGCGCGGTGCGGTGCCGCACAAAAAAATGCAGCAGCGACGTTGAATCGGCGCCGCCCGAAAAGGCAACCACCATGTGGTTGCCGGGCTGAATCATGGCGTGTTCTTTTATCGTAGTAAGTATCGTTTGCTCCATAGTGGGGGACAGCACCTGTCTTTATAGTCATGGGCGGCGTAGCGATGAGGGTTTTAAAAGGGCGGTGCCTCGTCGTCGCTGCGGTGAATCTCCAAATCGGAAAAGCGGGTGAAGGCGCCGTCCCAGAATAAATCAACGGTGCCGGTATCGCCGTGCCGGTTTTTAGCGATAATGCACTCGGCGGTGTTTTGGTCCACCTCGGGGCTGTCATCGTAGTACGAATCACGGTAGAGAAACATAACGACGTCGGCGTCCTGCTCGATGGAGCCGGAGTCTCGCAAGTCGCTTAAAAAGGGGCGGTTGTCAGCCCGCGATTTTTCAGCGCTACGGGACAGCTGGCTAAGCACCAACAGCGGCACGTCGAGGTCTTTTGCCATAATTTTAAGGTTACGGGTAATGGCGCTGATTTCCTGCACGCGGTTTTCGCTGCGCTGGCCGCTGCTCATCAGCTGCAAATAGTCAATGACAACAAGCCCAACGGGCGGTTTATCGTTGGCGATAGCACGGCGGTTGATGTCCCGTATTTTGGATTTCATCTCCGGTATGGTGATGGCGGAGGTGTCATCCAAATACAGCGGGAAGGGCGCCACCAGTTCGGTTACCTGCGCCAAATCCACCCAGTCACTCCCTTTTTCAATACCGACACGGAAGTGGCGGTTGTCAATGCCGGCGCGAGAGCTTAAAATACGCCCCGTCAGCTGGTCTTTCGTCATCTCCAAGCTGAAGATAACCACCGGCAGCCCACGCTCTGCCACGTTCATGGCGATGTTAAGCGCAAAGCTGGTTTTACCCATGCCGGGGCGAGAGGCGAGAATAACAAGGTCAGAGCGGCCAAGCCCCGTCAGTTTTTGGTCAATCGCCGTAAAGCCGGTGGGAATGCCGAGGTATTTCTCACGGTCGGGCCCGGACAGGTTTTGCAGATGGCGCATCATGTCGATGATGGCGTCTTTCAGCACCTGCACGTCGGACGTGTCGTGCCCGGCGCGTATTTCGTACAGTTTTTGTTCGGCGCCCTCCAGCATAATTTGCGAATCGACGTCATCGCCGGCTTGTTCAAGAATTTCCGTCGCGTGTGACATAAGCAGCCGCTTAACGTATTTTTCATACACCAAGCCGATGTAGTGGGACAGGTTGGAAAGGCTGGGCACCGTTTCCGCCAATTGGTTGAGGTATATTTTTACCGTGTCCGCCGATTCAAAGGCGTCGTTGGTGGCAAGGCGGTCAATTAAAATAACCACGTCGATGGGTTGGCTGTTGGCAACCAGCGTTAACATTTCTTGGAAGACAGCGCGATTTTGCGCCACGAAAAACATCTCGGGGCGCAAACGCTGCATAATTCTATCGGCGCTGCCGCTGTCCAGCAAGGCGGCGCCCAGCACGCTTTGTTCTGCCTGCATGCTATAAGGGGGCTGGATACCCAGCCCCTCTAAAGACAATGAACCGGAGTCCCTTGCCATAAACTACTACTCCTCTACAACAACGGTAAATGTGGCGTTAATGCCGTGGCCAAGGCGCACGTCGATGGAATATTCGCCAAAGGTTTTAATGTCTTCTTCAATAACCATTTTGCGGCGGTCGACGTGGATACCGTCTTTAGACAGCGCTTTGGCAATGTCTTGCGATGTAACCGCGCCAAAAAGACGGCCGCTTTCGCCGGCTTTGGCGTGAACGGTAACGGTGTGGTCGGTTAGTTGGTCGGCCACCATTTGCGCTTCGGTTTTTTCTTGTTCCAGCTCGTGTTCACGGGCTTCTTCTTTGGCTTTCACTTCGCTCAGCGCTTGAGCGTCCGCCTCAACGGCAAGGCCTCTTGGAATGAGGTAGTTGCGGGCGTAACCCGGCTTTACGTCATGGACCTCATCTTTTTTACCCAGGTTTTTTACGTCTTCAGTTAAAACAATTTTCATTCTGAATCCCTCTCTCGATAGCTTTTATTTTTCGTTATTTTGTATGTTATTAGCCGCTTCTTTGCCTTGGTGTTCGGCTAAATAGTCATCAATGGCTTGGTGTATTTGCGTTTTGGCGTTGTCCAAAGAAACGTCTTGCAACTGCGCGCCGGCCATCGTCAGGTGCCCGCCGCCGCCCAGCTTTTCCATAATAAGCTGCACGTTAACGGTGCCGACGCTGCGGGCAGAGATGCGTACTTCGTCCTTTACCTTAAGCGCTACAATGCTGGCGGTAACGCCCTCTATTGTAAGCAGTTCGTTAGCGGTTTGCGGCGCCAGCACCTCGCTGTCATACGGGGGTGCGTCGCTGGTTACCGCGGCAATGCCGCCGTGCATTTCCGCCTCGTTAACCAAGTGGCTGCGGTAAAGATACTCGTCTTTGGAGGACGCAAACAACTTTTTAACTTCGCCCGTTTCGGCGCCCATGCTGCGCAGGTAGGCCGCTGCCTCAAAGGTGCGCACCCCCACATGCATGGAAAAATTGCGGGTGTCTAATATAATGCCTGCCAGCAGCGCCTCCGCCTCAATGGGGGTGGGCTTGTCGCGGGCGCTTTCGCCCACATACTGCAGCAGCTCGGCCACCAATTCCGACGCGCTGGATGCGTACAGCTCATGGTAAAAAAGCACGGCGTCGTCTATGTGGCCAACCATTTTGCGGTGATGGTCTATTACAACCACCAGCTCGCAGGTGTTGTAAACCGCTTGGCTTTCAAGCAGGTTGGGCAGGTGGGTGTCTACAATAACAAGCAGGGTGCGCTCGCCCGCCAGCATCAGCGCTTGGTCGGGCGAGAGAATGTCTTGGCTGTAACCGTTTTTGCGCAGCCGCGTCAGCAGGCTGTGGGCGTGGGTTTGCCGTGAATCAACAACGATGGCGGCCGGTTTGCGGCAGATGCGGCAAAACCGCAACATACCCACGGCGGCACCGACGCTGTCCATGTCGGAGTTTTTGTGCCCCATAATAAGCACGCGGTCGCAGTCTTCTATCAAATCTTTGATGGCGGCGGCGATGATGCGGCTTTTCACTTTGGTGCGTTTTTCAACGCTGTGGGTGATGCCGCCGTAAAACTCAAACCCGTCTTTTCGGCGTACCGCGGCTTGGTCGCCGCCACGGCCCAGCGCCATATCCAGCGCTTGCAGCGCCATTTCTTCGCATTCTTTTAAGGTGGTGCCGCCGCGCCCCACACCGATGGAGAGGCTGACGCTGGCACCGTTTGAATCAATGTCGCGCACCGTGTCTAAAATATCAAAGCGGTCGGCCATCATTTTTTCAAGGTGGCGTTCCTCCACCACCGCCATGTAGCGGGAAGCGCTAATGCGCCTTAAAAACCCGCTGGTGCGGGCGGTGTATTCTTCCAGCGCTTGGTCAATGTCGCTCATCAAGCGGGAGCGGTCCACCTCGCGCATTTTGCGCAGCACGTCGTCGTAGGTATCCACCATGTAAAAAAGCACGGCGGGGCGGCTGGCAAAATATTCATCGGAGCGGTTTTTAAGCTCCGTTTCGTCTAAAAAGATAAGCAGCGTAATGTGGGCGGGGGCGACGGGGTCGCCGGCGTAAACGGTGTAGCGCTTGTTGTTCAGCGTAAGCGCCTGCCCGCCCGGCATGGCGGCGGCTTGGTAGTTTATTTCACCGGTTAAATCGTCCAACGGGCGACCCACCACGTCTTGGTGGCCGGTCACGTCCCAAAAAAAGGCGTTGTTATACCACAAGACACGCCCGCCGCGAACGGCAACAACCGGTAAATCCAGCGTGGCAATACCGCTAGCGTTGGCGGTTTTTTCCACCGTTTCGCCGCCTAAAGCACGGCGTAAACCGGCGCGCAAACCACGCAGGCTGAGTAAGCCAAGCAGCAGCGCCAGCAAAAGCAGCGGCACCACAATAAGCAGCCACCACGGTTTTAAAAAAGCCACCATGCCAACCAGTACGGCGCAGCACAGTATTAAAAGCCCTACGGCAATGTCGGTTAGAAAGAAGCGTCTTTTTTTCAAGTAAACCTCCACGCAGGTGCCCGCGGGCGCCCGCTTGTGCCTTTCTATTACACTATAATAAGCCGTTGCCGGTTAAAGCGACGGTAAAAAGTTCTTTCAGCACTTCATTATAAAGCAAGCGGGAAGTGATTTCAAGCAAATGGGTGTTGACGCCGCCGGCTTATGTATAAAATAGCAGGCTGCCTAAAAAGCAGCCTGCCGTGGTTGGATATTGGGTTATACTTCCAGTAAAACCGGTAAAATCATCGGTTTTCTTCGGGTTTTGCGGTACAGCAAGTCAGACGCTGTTTCCCGCATTTTGTTTTTAATAAAGCCGGTGTCTTTCTTTTTGTCGTGCTGGTACCGTTGCAACACCCGTTGCACGGCGCGGCGTGTTTCGTTCAGCAGTTCTTCGCTTTCACGCACATAGACAAAGCCGCGGGTGAACACTTCCGGCCCGGAGACGAGGCGCCCCGTCTTTTTATCAACGGCGGCGGATAAAATGACCACGCCGTCTTCTGAGAGCAGGCGTCTGTCACGCAGCACCACGCTGCCAACGTCGCCCACACCCAGCCCGTCTACCATCACATCGCCGCTGGGCACCGGGTCGCCGGTGCGCAGGCGGCGGCTGCTTAGCGTAATGTTGTCGCCAATGTCTGCAATGTAGATGTTTTGCTTGGGTATGCCCATCGCCTCGGCGGTTTGGGCGTGCCGTTTCAAGTGTTTATACTCGCCGTGTACCGGCAAGAAATATTTAGGTTTAACTAAACTTAAAAGCAATTTTTGCTCGTCTTGGCAGGCGTGACCGGAGGCGTGTACGTCGTACATACGGTCGTAATACACCTCGGCGCCCAGCCGCAACAGCCCATTAATAAGGCGGGTTACCGTTAACTCGTTGCCGGGGATAGGCTGCGCTGAAATAATAATGCAGTCATCCGGGCCAACGTGTACGTTGCGGTGGCTTTTGGTGGACATGCGCGCCAGCGCACTAAGCGGTTCGCCTTGGCTACCGGTGGTGATAAGCACAATGTCGCCCGGCGGGTGGTTTTTAATCTCATGCACGTCGACAAAAATATTTTTCGGCGCGCGGATGTAGCCCAGCTCAATGGCCATGTCGGTGTTGTTCACCATACTGCGGCCGGAGATGGCTACCTTTCTGCCGGCGCGGCGTGCCAAGTCTATAATGTGTTGCACACGGTATAAGTTGGATGCAAAGGTGGCAACGATAATCCGTTTGCCTTCCGCCTTGTTGAAAAGGTTTTGCAACCCTTCGCTGACGGTGCTTTCCGAAAGTGACATACCGGGCCGCTCTGAGTTGGTTGAGTCGCTCAGCAGTGCCAGCACCCCTTCATCGCCGTATTCGGCGAAGGTGGCAAGGTCTATCACTTTGCCGCTGGTGGGGGTGTAGTCAATTTTAAAGTCGCCCGTTTGGATAACCACGCCGGCGGGGCTTTCAATAGCGAACGAGACGGCGTCGGGGATAGAGTGGTTAACGTTAATCGGGTTGATGGTAAAGCAGCCCAGTTTAAATTTGTGCCCCGGGTGAATGGTGTGTATCGTGGTGTCTTTTAAAAGGCCGTGCTCTCTTAGTTTGTTTTGAATCAGCCCAACCGTTAAACGGGTGGCGTAAATGGGCACGTTCATTTCTTTTAAAAGGTAGGGCAGCGCCCCGATGTGGTCTTCGTGTCCGTGGGTAATTAAAACACCACGGATTTTGTTTTTGTTCGCCGTTGCAAAGCGAAAATCCGGTATAACTAGGTCTACACCAAGCATTTCGCTCTCGGGGAAGAGGGCGCCACAGTCGACCATAATCATGTCGTTGCCACATTCGTACAACATCATGTTTTTGCCAACTTCATCAAGCCCACCTAACGGATAAAGCTTAAGCTCTGCCGGTTTAGGGGCTTGTCTGCGGCGCTGTGCAGAGGGGTTTTGCCTACGTCTTCCCTGTTGTTGGGGGGCCTGCGGCTTGCGCCGGCCGGTGCGGGTAGCGACAGCCTGTTGTGTGCTTCGCCCACCACGCTTTCTGCTCTCTGCGGCAGCTGTATTCTGTTTTGAGTTCATTCTTACCTCCATAATTAGTGTCCTGTACTGTTCTACAGGTATATAAACCCTTTTCTCTAAGGGCTAAATACAATATATAAGTGGATTAATTTATAATTAAAAACAATAAAAGGCATCTCTTTTCAGAGCATGCCTGTTTGCAATCCACAAAATGCTAGTTTTTCCAGCTGAAATTATACATTGTAACCAGTTATCATTATTGTAAGTTTTAACGGGGCATTTGTCAAGGTGGGGTGCGGGCGGGCAAAATGCCGTGCCGCCGGGTGGTATCGGTTGCTCTATATCAGGGCGTCTTTACGCTTTGCAAAATGGCGCGGTTCCACCTTGGTGAAAACAGAAAAAAGGCGCTAAAATCAAGTGCTAATTGTAACAAAACGATGATTGTGCTACAATAAATTAACTATAAAAACAACATTATTTAACTCCACGGGGTGACGTATGGACTTGCTTTTGCCGGATTTGCGTAAAGAAGAAAAAATTGTTTTGCGGCTGCGCCGTTTGTATGAAAAAGAGCATTACCGTCTTTTTCGTGTCGGCAGTTTTGAAGAATATGACCTGTATATGCAAAACAGGTCATTTTTGCCGGGCGATGACATCATCTCTTTCACCGGCAGCGACGGGCGGCTGATGGCGCTAAAGCCCGACGTAACGCTGAGCATTGTAAAAAGCGTTCCCGACCATGAAAAGCAAAAACTATACTACCATGAAACGGTGTACCGCCGCAGCCGCCAAAGCGGCGACTACCGTGAAATAAGCCAAATGGGCATTGAATACCTCGGCGGCGATGAACGCACCGCCGACGCCGAGGCGCTAACCCTTGCCGCCCAAAGTCTAGACACTATCGGCCACGGCGTTTTAGACCTTTCGCACATGGGGCTGATTGAGCTGGTGCTGGGTGTTTTTGACGATGACAACCACAGCCGCAAAGCCCGCGAGGCGCTGCGTGCCAAAAGCCGCCACCAAATGCTTAAAGTGGCTGAAAAAGCAAAACTTGCCACGCCGCAAACCGATATGTTGCTGGCGTTTTTAGAGATATCCGGTCCCTTTGACGAAGCGCTGCACCAAGCGCGCACCGCCACCCGTATTTTGCCGGGCGCCGCCGCTATTTTAGATGAATTACAGGCGATTTACAGCGCCGTTAAACAAAGCAAAGCCGAACTGCGGCTGGATTTTTCCATCCTCAACAACGCCGATTATTACAACGGGCTTATCTTCCGTGGCTATGTGGAGGGCACGCCGTACGCCGTGCTGTCCGGCGGGCGGTATGATAATTTACTGCACCGTTTTAACAAAATGCAGGGCGCCATTGGCTTTGCGGTGTACCTGGATCAGCTGGACCGGCGTCAAGAG
>CAYZSR010000036.1:9493-13700 GCA_964479715.1 uncultured Oscillospiraceae bacterium
AGAAGAACAGCAACAAAATAGCGAGTGGCTGCGTGTGGCGCTGCCAACGGGGCGCATGGGCAAAGAGGTGTACCGCTTGTTTGAAGAAGCGGGGCTTGCCGCCGACGGCTTACTGGGCAGTAGCCGCAAGCTGGTTTTTGATGACACGGCCAACCGGGTGCGGTACTTTATGGTAAAACCCGCCGACGTGCACAGCTATGTAGAGCACGGCGTGGCGGACATTGGCGTGGGTGGCAAAGACGTGCTGCTTGAGAATAGTGCCCCCGTTTTAGAGCTGCTTGATTTAAACATCGGGCGTTGCCGTTTGGCGGTGGCGGGGCCGGAAAACTTTGAGGCAGACCTTGCCAAGCCGCTACGGGTAGCCACCAACTACCCCAACGTAACACGGCGGTTCTACGCCGCTAAAAGCCGCAGCGTAGAGATTATACAGCTGCACGGCTCCATCGAGCTGGCACCGATAACCGGCCTGTCTGATGTGATTGTAGACATTGTTGAAACGGGCACCACCTTAAAAGAAAACAACTTGGCGGTGCTGGCCGACGTGGCGCCTTCATCGGCGCGGCTTATCGCCAACCATTCCAGCTGGCGTTTCAAGCAAGAGAGGATACAATCGGTGGCCGAAACATTAATTGAAATTATTTAAACAGAGGAGTTTTCACGTTGAAAACGTCACCATTTCTAAATAAAAACCTGGTTGATTTAACCCCCTACACACCGGGCATTCAGCCGAAAACGCCGCCCACCCTTAAACTGAACACCAACGAAAACCCTTACCCGCCCAGCCCGCTGGTGCACCAAGCGGTAAAAGAACAACTGCCGCTGCTGCCCCTTTATCCCGACGCCGCCGCCACCCGCCTTGGCGAGAAGTTGGCGGCGCAGTTTAACGTAACGCCGGCACAGGTTATGTTCGGCAACGGCAGCGATGAGGTGCTTGCTTTTATTTTTCAAAGCATGTGCGAAAAGGGCACCGCCTTTGCTGATTTAACCTACGGCTTTTACGCTGTTTACTGTGATTTTTATGGCGTTGAGCCATACATCATACCGCTTGAGGCGGATTTCAGCCTCGACGCTGAAAAGTACTACAACCTTAATAAAACAATATTTATCGCCAACCCCAACGCGCCGACGGGGCTGGCGCTGAGCCGCCAAACGGTGGAAAACATTCTTGAAAACAACGCCAACACGTTGGTGGTTATAGACGAAGCCTACGTGGATTTTGGTGCAGAGAGTGCTGTGCCGCTGATAGAGCAGTACGATAACCTGCTGGTGGTGGGCACCTTTTCAAAATCCCGCGCTATGGCGGGGGCACGGCTTGGCTACGCCGTCGGCAACGAAGCAATTATCGGTGATTTGCACCGTGTGCGCTTTAGCTTTAACCCGTACAGCGTCAACCGCATGACAATGGCGGCGGGTGAAGCGTCGCTGGATGACCAGCCCTATTACGAGGCGGGCTGGCAAAAAATTATCAGCACCCGCACCCAAACGCAAGAAGCGCTGCGGGGCATGGGCTTTCATTGCACCGACAGTTTAACCAACTTTATCTTTGCCGCCCACCCCGACGTGCCGGCAGAAACCGTCTACAACGCCTTGGTGGCGCAGGGTATTTATGTGCGCTGGTGGGACCGGCCACGCCTAAAAAACCGCCTGCGCATCACGGTGGGTACCGACGACGAAATGCAGCAATTTTTAACGGCTTTAAAACAAATTATACAAAGGGGATAACCACAATGCGTATTGCCAGAGTTCAGCGTTCCACCCATGAAACAGACATTTCTTGCGTGCTTGAAATAGACGGCACCGGCATTCACGATGTAGACACCGGGTGCGGTTTTTTAAACCACATGCTGGAGCTTTTTTGCCGCCACGGACGCTTTGATCTAGAGCTTTACTGCAAAGGCGATGTACACGTTGATTACCACCACACGGTGGAAGATGTGGGCATTGTTTTGGGGCGTGCCTTTGGCGAAGCGCTGGGCGAGCGGCGCGGCATTAACCGCTATGGCAGCAGCACCATCCCGATGGATGAAACGCTGGTGCTCTGCGCGCTGGATATAAGCGGCCGGCCGACGCTTGCCTACGGGCTGGCATTGCCGACCGAAAAGATTGGCGATTTTGACACCGAGCTGCTGCCGGAGTTTTTCTCCGCCTTTGCGCGGGAGCTGCGCGCCACGGTGCACCTCAAGCAGTTTTCCGGTGAGAACAGCCACCACATCGCCGAGGCGGCTTTCAAAGCCTTTGCGCGGGCGCTTTCCGCCGCAACGGACATCGACCAAGCCGCCCCCGACGAGATTCCGTCGTCAAAAGGCACCATTCTATAAAAATAATCCCATTGAAGGAGCCACCCATGAAGATACTTCCGGCTATTGATTTATTAGGCGGGCACGTTGTGCGCCTTTACCAAGGCGATTACAAGCAAAAGCAAGCCTTCGGCGACGACCCGCTGCTTTTTGCCAAAGATTTTGAGGCCGCCGGCGCCCGCCACTTACACGTGGTGGATTTAGACGGCGCCAAAGGCGGCACCCCGGCAAACTTTGCGGCGGTGCACCGCATTGCCGAAGAAACCGGCTTGAAGATTGAGTTTGGCGGCGGCGTACGCGACGAAGCCACCATTGAACGGTGTTTTGATGCCGGCATAGAACGGGTTATTTTGGGCACAGCAGCGCTGCGAGACCCCGCCTTCACCAAAGAGATGCTGGCAACCTACCCGGATAAAATAGCCGTCGGTGTGGACGCTAGGGACGGCAAGGTGGCCGTTGAAGGCTGGCTTGAAACAAGCGACGTAGACAGCGTTTCTTTCTGCCGGCAGATGGCGCAGCAAGGCGCCCGGTACATTATTTACACCGACATTGCCAAAGACGGCGCCGAGCAAGGCACCAATTTGGGAATTTACAAAACGTTGTCCACCATAGAGGGCGTGCGTTTTATAGCGGCGGGCGGCGTTTCTTCCACCGAAGAAATTGTAGCCCTGCGGCAGATGGGGCTGTACGGCGCCATTTTAGGCAAAGCCCTTTATTCCGGCGCGGTAAAGTTAGAAGACGCGCTCAACGCCGCCCACAGCGGCTAACCCCGGGGAGGAAATACGATGACAGCAAAACGCATTCTACCGTGCCTTGATATTCGAGATAAACGTGTTGTAAAGGGAAAAGCCTTTGCAGATATAAAAGATATAAACGACCCGTTGCAGCTAGCGCTGTATTATGACCAATCTGACGCCGATGAGCTGGTGCTGTATGATATTACCGCCTCTGCCGAGGGGCGCCATTTTTTTGGAGACACGCTAAACGCCATTGCCAAAGCGGTAACGGTGCCGTTGGTGGTGGGTGGAGGGGTAAACACTTTACACGACTTTGAACGCCTGTTAAACCGTGGCGCCGCCAAGGTAAGCATAAACTCAGGCGCTATTAAAAACCCAGCCATTGTAAAAGAAGCGGCGCGGCAATTTGGCAGTGAAAAAATTGTGCTGTCTGTCGACGTTAAAAAAGTGGGCGACGGGTGGCGCATTTTCTCACGCGGCGGGCAAAAAGACACCGGGCTGAATGCCCTTGAGTGGGCGCAGCAAGGCGAAGCGAACGGCGCCGGCGAGCTGGTTGTTAACAGCATAGACAGCGACGGCGTGCAAAACGGCTACGATATGCCGCTGCTGAAAGCGATGGCTGAAGCGGTGAGTATACCGCTGGTTGCGTCGGGCGGCGCCGGCACCAAAGAACACTTTGCCGAGGCGCTGGCGCTAGACGGCGTGGGCGCGGCACTGGCGGCGTCCATCTTTCACAGCCAAGCGCTCACCATTCCGTTGCTAAAAGGCTATTTGAAAGAGCGGGGCATTGCCGTGAATATGAAAGAAACGGGTGACGTATGATACAATCAAAAGATTTAACCTATAATAACGACGGGCTGATTCCCGCCGTGGTGCAGGACGAAGCAACCGACGAGGTGCTGATGCTGGCGTACATGAACCGCCAAAGCGTTGACATTACCCTTGAGGAACAGCGCACCTGCTTTTACTCTCGCAGCCGCCAAGAGCTGTGGCGCAAAGGGGAAACGTCGGGGCACGTTCAGCGCGTTGTCTCCGTCACCGCCGATTGTGACAAAGACGCCCTACTGGTGCGGGTACACCAAACAGGTGCCGCCTGCCACACCGGCGAAAAAAGCTGCTTTCATCAGCCGCTTTTCATCGGCGAGAGCGCCGGCGAACCGCTCTTTAGCCTGA
>CAYZSR010000037.1:0-2856 GCA_964479715.1 uncultured Oscillospiraceae bacterium
GTGCGGTATCGGCTAGGCGATTTGTAAAAGGACAAGCGGAAGACACCCTCTGAAAAACAACGTGGTTAGGCAGTGGGACGGCTGTGTGATGGTGATTGCAAAAGCGCTGTCTGTGGAAATATCAGCCGATTAAACCGCTGGAATGGGCACTGCAAAGGGTCGGGAAATAGTCGGCGGTACAAAATATACCGTAAAACAGGGTGGTGCGTTTTGTTCGGTATGGGTGTGATAAAGTGGTAGTGGTGAAAGAAAAGCGGCGGGTAAGTGACGCCGCTTTTTTGCACGCTTGCCGCCATGCCTTGTGCGGCTGCATAAATTAGGGCAGATGTACTAAAACTGAAAATATGGCGGTGGCTTGCGGTGAGTAGGCACCCATAAAACCCAAATTGGGTGGTCTCATCGTAAGGTGCGGTAAGTCTAAATCATCAAAGAAAAAACAGCGGCGAACGGGGCGGTTTTCACCTCAAACAGAGTGGTGCGTTTTGTTCGGCGTGGGTGTGCTAGAGTGGTAGTGGTGAAAGAAAAGCGGCGGTGCCGCAGAAAGGAAGTGCAGCGTGACAACGCAGCAACAGACACAAGGAGGGCGAACGCTGGCGGCGGCTTACCCGGATTTTAGCGGCGAGCTGAAACGGCTGGAAAAAGAAGGGCCGACCGCCGCGCTGGTGGGAGATATTATTGAAAAACACCAGCCGAACGCCAATTACAACCGTACGTTGCATAGGCGGTACCGCGGCATGGCGGTGCCCATTTTTAACCGCAGAGAGCGGTTTGACGGCGCGGGCGCGGTGAACCATCGGCTGAATAACGACTTTTTCGGCGAGATTATCGACATGAAAACAGGCTACTTTGCCGGTGTGCCCATCGGGTATCATTACCGCAAAACCACCGACGGCGATAGCGGCGCCGAGTTAACGGGCGGCCGTGCCAGCCGTGTGCTGAGGGACTTTGTTGCCGAAAGCAACCTCTTTGACATTGACATGGAGTGCACCAAAAACGCCGCCATTTGCGGTTACGCCGCGCGGCTTTTTTACCACGACCCCGACGGGCGTGAGCGGGTGATGGCGGTGCTGCCTTACCAAGCCGCCATTTTGGCGGAGCACGAGTTGACCGAGCCGGCGGCGGCGGTGCGCTATTTTTACAAAGAAAGCGGCGGCAAAGAACGGCTTTACGCCGAATTTTACGACGCGGGCGACACCATTCTGTTTTTTGAAGGCGACGCACCCGACACGCTAGAGCAAACGGGGCGGGCGGCAAACCTTTTTAACGGCTGCCCGTTGCAGGGTATCCCGAACAATGGGGAAATGATGGGCGACGGCGAAAAGGTGCTGGAACTTATCGACGCCTACGACCGCGCCTTGAGCGACGCCAACAACGAAAGCGAAAGTTTTGCCAACGCCTACATGGTGTTTGAAAATGTGAATATCGACGAAGAGGAAATCCAAAAAGGGCGCAAAACAGGCGCCTTTCAATACTGGAACGGCGTGGGGGCGGGCGCCTCGGGCAACATATCTTTTCTAACCAAAGACATCAACGACGACTTTGTTGAAAATCACCTCGACCGCCTGCAATCCAACATCTACCGCTTTTCACAAACGCCCAACCTCAGCGACGAAAGCTTTGGGCAGCACCATGCCTCCGGCATTGCGTTGCGCTTTAAAATGACGGGGTTGGAAACAAAATGCGGCATGTTTCAAGCGAAAATGCAAAGCGCCGGGCGCTACATGTTTCGCCTGTTGAGCGACGTGTGGGCGAAAAAAGGCCTGCGGGTGGACCCGCTGCGTTGCTTGATGGAATTTCATCGCAACTTTCCGATGGATATGGCGCAGCAAGCCAAAGCTGTTGAGGCGATGGTGGGCGCCGGACTGCCGAAGCGGGTGGCGTTTAACGAGTTTTCTTTTGTGGACGACATTGAGCAGGTGATGCAGTTGCAGCAGCAAGAGGCGCACCAAGACGCTGAAAACAGCGATGAAACGAGCAAAAAGGCGACGGTAAAAACGGCGCAAAAGGACGATGAAGCGCCCTGACAACGCGGTAAGCAAACGGTGCCGAGGCACGCCCTGACAATCAGGAAAAAGAAGATGGCCTGACGGGACGCCGTTTGCCGACGATAGCCGGCGGGTGAAAACCCGTCCGGCTTTTTTAAACCCAGCCGACCCCGGCGTAAAACAGGAGGTAGCAATGGAACCAAAAAAACAAACAGCAACCGAAACAAAAAGCGACGCCCCACAGCCCGCCCAAGAGGGCGAGCGCACCTTTACCCAAACCCAGGTGAACGACATTGTAACGCGCCGTTTAGCCAAAGAGCGAGAGCGGCTGCAAGCGCTGGCCGCCAATGACGGTGCCGACGCACACCTGGCTGAAAGAGAGGGTGAGTTAGCCCGCCGTGAACTGAAGATAACGGCGCAGGAACGCTTGCAGCAAGCGGGTTTGCCCCTTGCCGCCGCCGACCTGTTGCGCTATGAAAGCGAGGGTGCCTTTGAAGAAAGCTTTAGCCAAATGCAGCGGCTTTTGGGCCCCGGCATGCAGCAAGCGGTGGAAAAGGTGTTTCGCACACGGGGGCGCTACCCGGTGCCAACGCAAGATAGTACATCTGTACTAGAACACAACGTGCGCGCCGCTTTTAAACCGACATAACACCCAACAATAAGGAGTGACCAACATGGCCATAGAACTTGCTAGCCAATTTTCACCCCATGTGGACGAAATGTTTGCGGGGGAAAGCAAAATGAGTTTGCTGACCAACCAAGACTACAGCTGGGACGGCGCCGGTACCATCAAGGTGTACAGCGTGTCGACCTCGTCGATGAATGACTACGGGCGACGGGGTGCCAAAAGCGGGCAGTGGAGCCGCTACGG
>CAYZSR010000037.1:2866-6850 GCA_964479715.1 uncultured Oscillospiraceae bacterium
TGGAAGCGACGACGCAAACGTTGACACTGCGCAAAGACCGCAGCTTTACCTTTGCGATAGACCGCCTTGATACCGACGAAACAAAGCAGGCGGTGCAAGCCGCCGGGGCGCTGGCGCGCCAGTTGCGGCAAGAAGTTTTGCCCGAAGTGGACAGCTGGGTCTTTAAACAAATTTGCGACGGTGCCGGGCACCGACCCAAGGCGGAAAAGTTGACGCAAGACAACATTTACGACCGCATTATTGAGGCGGGCACCGCGCTGGACAACGCCGAAGCGCCCGAAACGGGGCGTGTGCTGGTGGTAACGCCCGACGTCTTTTTACTGCTTAAGAAAAACAAAGACATTGCGCTGGACACCGAAATTGGCGGCGAACTGCGCGCCAAAGGGGTGCTGGCACGGCTGGACGGAGCGGTGGTTGTAAAGGTGCCGGCAGGGCGCCTGCCCGCCGACTTTGGCTTTTTAATTGCCCACCCCGTGGCCACCTGCGCACCGGTTAAGCTGGAGGAGTATCAGGTGCATCAAAACCCGCCGGGTTTATCCGGCGATTTGGTGGAAGGGCGCATTAACTACGACGCTTTTGTGCTTAAAAACAAAGCCGACGCCTGCTATTATCAGGCGCAGCCAACGGCGTAAAGGAGGCGCGGCATGAGCGGGCAAAAAACGCTGTACGACGAGGCGGCGCGCGAATGGGTGGAGCAACACACCGCCTACCGTTTTAACGGCGGCGAACCGCCGGCAAGCGTGCGCCTTTTTATTGAGAAATTTGCCGAGCTGATGCAAAACCCGCAGCTGGGCGGTGTGCGCCTTGAAAAAATAGGCGGGCTGAAACAAACGTTTGAGCCGTCCGGCGAGGTGGCGCCGCTGATAGAAACGTTGGCGCAGCAGCTGCTTGGCAAGTGGTACCGCGGCGCACGGTTTATAGAGGTGTAGCGGGAAAAAAGGGAAAGAAAAAGTGGCGACGTGCAGACAAAGTGCGCCGCCCTTTTACCCCCTTTTTGCATGGGTGGCTACAAACGGCAAAGACCACGGCGAACAGGTGTATTCTGCGCCACAAAACCGCCTGCCACGGGTGAGGGCGGTGGTGATTAGTACGGCTATCCTAAAAAAATATAAAAAGCGGGTTTTAAGAAGAAAAGTTTGCAAGAACTGCTTAGCCTACCGCTATGAAAGCAAGAAGCGGGGGGCAAAATCAGCGAAAGGGGCGCCATGAAGGTACGTTGGAAGGTGAAAAAAGACGATTTAAAGACTTTTATTGACCGAGCAAAAAAGTTGCATAAACGCCACGTTACCGTAAAACCCACCGGGGCGCACGCTTATTTGGTGCCTATCCATGAATATGGCGCCAACGTGCCGGTAACCCCCAAAATGCGGGCTTTTTTGCACAGTGTGGGGGTGCATTTGCGCGCCGAAACAACCCATATAAACATACCGGAGCGCTCTTTTATGCGGGCTGGGTACGACGCCGCAGCCGCCGGTATTTTAAGGAAAAACGGGCCCGCCGATGCGCTGAAAGGCGCCGAAAGCGCCGAGGTGCTGTTGGCGCGCGTTGGGTTGCAGTTGGAGCAGGCCATTAAAGATTACGCGCGGGGGCTTTCATCGCCGCCGCAAAAACCGTTCCCCGGTGCCAGTGGGCGCCTTTTGCATAAAACAGGGGCGATGGTGAACGGGCTGAAATACGAGGTGCATTAGATGACTTATTATCACCCGCAACGGTTGTTGCGGCGGTACAGCGTGCCGCTGGAGTTGCATTGCCACGGCGGCGGGCGCTACGAAAACGGGCGGTATTTGGGCGGCGCCGCCGAGGTTGAAACGCTGCGTGGGGTGGTGCTTGCGTTGAGCGAAGAAACGGTGATGCAGGCGGGCGGGCAGCTAACCCGTGACGACCGTGAGCTGTATGTGAGCCGCCCGATAGAGGGCTGGCGAGAGGCGGTGCTGGTGCACGGCGGGCGGCGGTATCGCCTGCAAAAAGAGGTGTGCCACCGCCCGCACGCCCCGCTTGCCACCTACTGGTTAAAGTGGTGCACCGCCTTTTATGAAGATGCCGTTTTAAGCGGCGAAGGGGGTGCCGATGCAACCCGATAACCTGATGTATGGCGACCTGTTGGCGGCGGCTTTACAGCGCTGGTTGGCGCCGCAAAGTGACGATGAGCGGCGCTGCACCGTGCTGTTTGAAAACCAAAATGCCCCGCTGCCGCCGCACCCGTATGTAACGCTGAACCGTTTGGCGTCTTTGGCGCTGGACGGCGGCGGGTATTGCGAGGCGGGCGACGGCACGATGTACCGCACCGCCAGCGAAAACTGGAGCGTTACCGCCCACAGCGACCGAGCCGACGAAGCGGCGCAACTGGCTGCCCGTGCCCACGATTTTTTATCACTGAGCGGGCGGCAGGTACTGGCGGAGGTGGGGATGGTGGTGCGGCGGGTGGGGGCTGTAACCAACCGTGCCAGCTGGCTGACAACCGATTATGAACACCGCGCGGGTTTGGATGCTGTTATCGGTTTTATACACCGTGGCGGCAGCACCCGTGCGCAGCAGGCGGGCGTTATAGAAACGGCGCCGCCGCTGTTTACAAACAAGGAGGAGACCGATGGCGCTTGACGTGCAAGTGACAATTGACCATAAAAAAGTAATGATGGGTGCCGGTTTTGGCGTGCCGCTGCTTTACGCGGCGTTTTGCCAACTGCCGGTGCGCTACACCGAGTGTGAAAATTTAGACGATGTGGCGGTGCATTTCGATGAAAACACCGAGCTGCACCGGTTGGCGAAAGTGCTCTTCAGCCAGCCTTTGCCGCCGCAGAAGATAGCGATTTTTGGCTGTGCCAGCGGCGCTTTAGAGCCGGACGGTTTGCCCGCTGTGTGGCACCACAACTGGCGGGCGCTGGTGCCTGCCACCAACCCCGACGACGCCGACCAAGACGCGTTGCTGCAAGAGCTTGCCGCCTATGTGGACGGGCACGGCGACAAGGTGCTTTTTGGCGGCGTGCAAAACCTGCCGGCGGCGCTGGAGCACGGCGAGCTGACAGGCTACGAGCGGCTGTTTTGCCTGTATGAACCGAGCGATGCCGCCGCGGCGGTGGCCGCTGTGGTGGGGGCGACGGCGGGCTTGAAAGCCGGCTCTTTTACCTATAAAAACTGCGCCGTGCAAGGGGTAACACCGGCGGATTTAACCGCCGAAGAGGTGCAGCAAGCAAGCGACGCAGGCTGCGTTTGCCTGGTGGAAAAAGCAGGTGACCTGGTAACCAGCGGCGGCGCCACCGCCGGCGGTGAATACCTGGATGTGATTGACGCAAAAGATTATATCATTGCGGAAATTGAATACCGCACCCAGCAGGCGCTGAACCAAAACGCTAAAATCCCTTACGACAACAACGGCATTGCCTTGCTGGAAAGCATTTGCTACAACGTGCTTGCCGAGGCGTTCAGCCAAGGGATTATTGCGGTAACCGACGACAAATTACCGGACTTTTCCGTGAACTACGCGCCGCGCAGCGAGACGTCGGCCGAGGACAGGCTGGCACGCCGCTATGTGGAAGGGCGTTTTTCCTTTGCGCTGGCGGGCGCGGTACACACCGCGCGGGTGCACGGCACCATCTTTATTTAAGGAGGCTTACAAATGGCGGTTATTTCACAATACGACGCAAAAGATTGCACCGTGATGGTGGGCGGGGTGTACGTGACCGGCTTTGGCGAAGACATGGTGACGTTTGAAAAAGACGAAGACTTTGTTAACCCGGTGGTGGGCGCCCAAGGCGACACCTGCGTAAACATTATTAACCACAACCTGTACACGCTAACGCTGGCGGTGCAGGCAACCAGCCCGCAAAAAGCCATGCTGATTGATTTGGCACGCAGCAAAACGGTGTTTCCCGTGTGGGTAACGAACAAAAGCATCGGCGAGCGCTTTGGCGGCACCAAGGCGATGATAAAAACCTACCCCGAGCTGAGCCACGGCAGCGAAGCGGCCGACCGCGAGTTTGAAATCGC
>CAYZSR010000037.1:6860-13489 GCA_964479715.1 uncultured Oscillospiraceae bacterium
CGTGGTGGAAGCGGTTTAGAACGGGTGTACTAACCTAACAAAGGGGCGGTGCGCCCCAAAGGAGTTTATATGAAAGCGGGCAAATTTTATACCGTTACCGAGACGATAAACGGCACCGCCTATACGGCGCAGTTTAACGGCATTGCGGTGGCGGCACAGTTAAGCGATGCCAGTGTGGATAAAAACGGCAACTTCAGCTTGGTGCAAGCGGCGGAATTTATGCTTGGCAACGTGCTGGTGGAGCCGGCGGGCCTTTCGCTTAACGATTTTGACGACATGGACACATTGACCGACGTGCTGCACTTTTGCCGTGAGGTGGCGGCGGGTAACTTTCGAAAAAAGAAAGACGACGGCGACGCTTAAAAAAGAAGTGTTGCGTGAATGGGCCGCTTGGCGTTTGGTGCTGAGCGGCTTGTTTGATTACGGCAGCGTTTTTTACGGCATGACGCCGCGGCAAATTGAAAAGGCCAACACGGCGCTGGACATACATTTTAAACAGCAACAAAAAGAGCGTTGAAGGCGGGTTTATCGCCTTTGCTGAACGGTGCCGTCGGCGCCGAAAGGAGCTTGAATGAGCGGTAACGTAATACGCCACGACGTGGTGAAAATAAGTTGGGACGTTGAGCGTGCCCCCTTTGACGGCATGCTGGCGCAAATGGATAAGTTGCGGGGCGGTGTAAGCCGTTTGCGGGGTACCCGCCCTGGCGGCGAGGCGGCGCCCGCTGCCCTAAAACCCGCCACCGCTGAATGGGCGGCGCCCTCTTTGCCGCTGCAACAAACAGCGCGGCTGTATGACGCATTAACGGCAAAACACCAGCGGTGGCAGCGGCTGCAAAGCCGCCCGCTGGGCGCCCTGCCTTTTAAAGAAACATTGCAGGCGGGCGAGGTGCTGCGTGGCGTTTTCAGCGGGTTGGGGCGCGAGTGGGCGTCGGCACAGCAACAAGCCCGGCGGGTGCACAGTGCATTTAGCGGCGGCGGATTGAGCGAACGATTTGCCGCCGACGCGGCAGCGGCACGCACCCAGCTGAGCGGTTTGCAGGGGCTGGCCGAACGGGCGAGGGGGCTGGTGGCGTCAATAACAGGCGGGGAAGCGGTGCAAAAACGCTCCCTTTTGCCTTTCGACCCGTCTGCCGAGGGCGCCAAAATGGCGCAATTGAACGCCGTGCTTGCCGGCGGCTGGCAGCAAATTACCCAAGGCACCGACACCGCCGGCGACGGGTTTGTGCGGTTTAGAACGGCGGCGTCGGCGTCACTTTCTAACGTGATGGCGGCGGCCCAGCAAACGGCGGGGCAGCTTCCCGCTGTCTTTAGCGGCATTAACCTTTCACCCAGTGGCGCCAGCATTATGCAGGGGCTTTTGCAAGGCATAGAAAGCATGGCGGAGCGGGTTATCGGCGCGGCACGGCGGGTTGCCGGCGGCATTATGGGGGCTATCCGCGGTGTGGCGAAAATTGCGTCGCCCTCCAAAGTTACCACCGAAATGGGTGTTTTTATCGGCGGCGGGCTGGCGCAGGGTTTGCAGCGCAGCGTGCCGCAGGTTACGCACGGTGCCGACCGTTTGGCCGAGGCGGCACTGCCGCTGAACACGCCGCAACTGGCCGCTTACCGCCCCGAAAGTGCCCCGGCGGTGCACAGCGGCGCGGTAACCACCGTAACCAACCACAACAACCCGCAGTTTACGCTGACCGTTGCCGCCGACGCCAACCAAAACGACCGCGCGCTGGAGCAACAGGTAAAGCGCTGGGTGCGCGACGCTTTTCGCCAAGTGATTGACGACGCCGAGCGGGCGGCCCCGCCGCTGCGCAGCGTTTAGGCGGTTTTCAGCAAGAGAAGTTGTGCCCTTGTTGCTAAAAGGCTATCTGATGGGATGGTTTGCATGAAAAGAGTGATGAAACTTGTTTTTTATGCAATAAAGTATAGGGTACAGAGCGGCGCTGTGCCGACCGAAAAGCCGCTTATTCAACATAAAAGGCGGCACCACATCATTAAAACAGGTGATTGCCGCGGTGCACAGCGTGCCGATAGCGGTTTGAGAACCATCCGCCATCCCCGCTTGCCAAGGGGCATAAAAAGCAACTGAAAGCGGCGGTGGCACCGCCATTTTACCGCGCATTAAACACACTAAGGAGTGAAATGATGGCGCTATTAGGTGATTTGTACGTCTTTGTCATCGACGAGGAGATGGACAGCCCCGTGAATATATCGACGCACCCCGTCGAGCGGGGAACGCAGCTGACCGACCACGTGCAGGCGGCGCCGGCAACGCTGGTGATTAACGGAGAGTTGTTCGGCGAAGAAAGCGCCGAGCAGATACGCCGCTGGCAGCGGGACGGCTACGTACTGAGCTATATCGGGCGAAATATCTTCCCGCAGGCGCAGATTAAAAGCTTCAGCTGCCGCTACACCCACCGTATTGCCGGCGGGTGTGAATTTAGCTTAACGCTGCAAGAAGTGCGGGTGGCAAGCACTATTTTCAGCGTTGGGCTGGGGTATTCCGGCAACCGACGCATCGGCTTTGTCAACGGCGACACAACCACGTCCATCATCAACCTGTCGCCCAAGCAAAACCGTTTTCACACGCTGATGGCGGGCGAAACGCTGTACTTTATCGCCAACCAGTTTCGTGGGCGGGGGGTTACGGTGCAGTCGTTACAAATGCTGAACCGCGCAAGAGCGGTTTTTTTACCGGGGTATCAGGGCGATTTTGAGCGGCTGAAACCAAACGCAAAACTGCTATTGGGGGTGTGGTAAATGCGCGACAGAATGGATATTCAAAAGGAATTAATACCCACCCGCGCGACGGTGCCCATTGAAATGCAGGTGTTTGATTTTGAGTTTAACTACAACGCCGAGGGCGATTTTTTCACCGTGTCCCTGTATCAGGACGGGCGGCTTATTTGCGCCGGCGAGCCCCTTATCTACGGGCGGCCGCTTTTTAAAGATGGCTACCGGCCGGGCAATTACCCGCTGGTGCCGTTGGTGCCGCTGGATGAAGCGGGCGAGGAAACGCACGTGGGCTGGCAGGCGCTGGGAAACCGTGTTTTTTTAACGCTGGACACCACCGAGGGAGGTGCCGATGAGCAGCTTTTTAATTGAGGCGGCGCACCGCTGGGACGACGCGCTGAAACAGACGCCCTACCTGCCCAGCGGGTTGTTTGAGCTGGGTGTGCACGGCAGTTTGCGCGACCCTCAAGACCGCTATCTGGAGCACTGGAGTTACTACCATTACAACCTTGAGTTTTGGAGTGAGTTTGACGGCAACGTGACGCTGAGCGAGGGTGAATTAACGGTGTACAACCTAAGTGACGCCACGATAAAACGCATACGTCCCGGGCGGCGTGCCGCCGCCACCGGCGGCTACGGCATTCCCGGCGAAAGCGACCAAGGGGTGTGGCTGAGCGGCTTTATCACCGGTGTGGACACGCGGTGGAACGGCGGCGACAAAACCACCCACATCACGGTGCAAAACGGCGGCAGCGGTTTGGCGAAGCGCAACGTGTCGCTCACTTTTGCGGGCGGCACCCGCGCCAGCCATATTTTATGGCGACTGGCGACGCTGTCCGGCTACCCGGTGGCGGAGTTTGCACCGGCGAAAGACAAGGTTTACTCGCGGGCGGTAACGGTGGAGGGCGACCTTAACCGCAAGCTGGAAGAATACGCCGCCCTGTGCGGTGTGTGGGCGTTTTTGGCGCGCGGCATGCTGTACATTAAAGACATACGCCACAACCACCGCTTTAACCGCTTTTTGTTGAATGAAACCACCGGTTTAATCGGCAAGCCGACGCCGTGCCGACCCAAGCGCCCCGGCGGCGACCAAACGATGGAAGGCTACGAGGTGCGCAGCTTGCTGAACCACCGCATCTGCCCGGGGATTGGCATTGAGCTTGCCAGCAGCCGCATTAACGGTGTTTTTACGGTGCTGAAAGGGCGCCATGTTTACAACGGCGTGGGCGGCTACACCGACATGACGCTGGTGCGCTAGCCGTTGCTTTGAACAAGACAAATAGCTGGAAAGTGGAGAGCGGTTTTTTTCAAACAGCCCTGCCCGCGCTGTTTGAAACTTTTGGTGAGGCGAACGGATTGCTTGATAAAAAAGGGAAGCATAGAAAAGTAAGCAGAGGGCTTAGCCTGTGGGGAATGTCACGCAGTAATGAGTATATAATCTACTGACAAGACACGGGAGCGTCATTTTTACGGTGCTGAAAAGCTTCGGGAAACTTTTTTGAGAGCGTCTACGACACACCAACACGGCGGCGTATGACCGAGTTGTTTGAAACTTTTGGCGAGGAGCGGCAAGTAAGGCGTTTGTTGCGATTAGTACGGGTTGCCGTGCCGTATGATGTATAAATCACACGGTAGACGGCGGGTAGAGCAAGCGGGAACGAGCGATTTATCAGACCCGAAAAGCAGCAGGTAGAAAAGTAAGCAGAGGGCTTTGCCTGTGGGCGAATTTTGCGCAGTAACGACCATATAATCTGCTGACAAGACAGCTTGCACGGCGCTGATGAATTTGGCTGTGCCATAAACTGTAAACTGTCGTCTAAAATTACCCGCGCAACCCGCCGTGACGGTGAACACAAATAGACATCATGAAAAAAATGGCGACCGCGGGGCAGTTACGGCTGCGTCTGCCCGTTTATTCATGCGGGAGAGCTTGTCTTATCGAGATAAAAGGGCGGCTACTAAGGAAAAACAAAGGGTGCACAGTCGTTATTGTGCGTGCTCACTTAGGGTGAAGAACCGTCTGCCTTATTTGAAAGAACCGCCTGTTTAGAAAAGGACAGCGGCGGGCAGTTTGTGTCATCAGATAAAAGTGCAGAGGCGAACGCCGCCATCCAGACGCTTCAACGCGTGCGCGGCTGCTTTCATCAGCTGTCTTTACATCAGTCTTATCATCGTACAAAAACAATAAAGGAGGGCGACCCGTTGAACCGAATGACGCATTTTTTGCAAACGCACATTGACCAAGCGTTGCTGCACACCCACACCGCCTATTTGGCGCGGGTGGAGCGCACCACCGGCGGCGTCAGCGACGTGCAGCCGCTAACCATGCAGCAACACGGCGGGGCGGCGCCGCAAAAACAGCCGCTGGTGGCGCAGCTGCCAAAGCTGAAAGGGGTGCGGGTGGCACCGGGCGACATTTGCCTTTGCGTGGTGTGCGAGCGGGACATTTCCGACGCGCAAAAAGGACGCATGACGCTGCCGAGCGCCCGGCGGCACGACTTATCGGACAGTGTGATTGTGGGGGTGTTGGATAATGAAAGGCTTTAAGCTAACCGACAGCGGCGACGTGCAACTGGCGCAGGGGGACATTACGCTGACGCACGGCACGGCGCTGCTTTGCCAGTCTATCCGCCAGCTGATAACAACGCAGCAAGGCGAATGGTGGCTGGACGAAAAAGAGGGCATCAACTACCGTGCGGTGCTGTGCAAAAACCCCAACATCGACCACCTGCAAAACCAAATTCAACGGGCGATATTGACGCTGCACGACGGGTTGCACATCACCCGTTTTGACCACGCCATCGACGGGCGGGCGCTGACGGTGGATTTTGACGCCGCCACCGCCGACGGCACCGTCTCACTATCGACAGACGCCCGATACCGCTAGTGTGCACACCTCAAAGGCGCTGTTTACAGCTGTCTTTACAACACCTAAGGAGGAACTATGGCTGCCATAACCGAAGCGGGCTTTCAGCGCCCCGGCTTTGCCGAGCTGCTAGACGCCCAGCAAACCCGCGCGAAAAAGCTGTTTGGTGACGATATTGACACCGGTGAACACACCGCGCTGGGTAAATTTATACGCATTGTGGTGTATGATTTAGCGGCGCTGTACGAAACGATGGAAATGGTTTACCTCAGCCGCTTTCCCGGCTTTGCGGCGGGCGTTCAGCTTGACCGATTGACGCCCTTTGTCGGCTTGCGGCGCAACCCCGCCGTGGCAGCGGCGTACCGTGTTACCTTTTACGGCCGCCCCGATACCACGATAGACGCCGGGTTTACGCTGGCCACCGAAGAAGGGGTTACCTACTGCACCGAGCTGCCGCTGACGCTGAACCAAGAGGGCACCGCCACCGCCACGGTGCACTGCACCGAGCGGGGCGCCACCGGCAACCTGAAACGGCTTGATGAGTTATCCATTTTAATGAATCCCGACGCGCGCATAGACAACGTGTTGGTGCAAAAACAGCTGGCGCACGGGCGGGGTGAAGAAACCGACGCCGAACTGCGCCACCGTTTTGAAGAGGCGATGGCGGGGGCGGGCAGCGCCACGGCGAATGCCATTAAAGCGGCGGTGCTGCGGGTGCCGGGGGTAAGCACCTGTGTGGTGCAGCAAAACACCACCGACACCACCGACCAAGACGGCTTGCCGGCCCATAGTTTTGAGGTGCACGTGCAGGGCGACACCGCGGATGAGTACCACATTGCCGAGGCGATTTTTGCTAAAAAGCCCCTTGGCATACACGCCGCCGGCGACGAGCTGGTAACGGTGAGCGACGACGAGGGCGGCCGCCACCCGATACGCTTTTCACGGGTGCAAACGGTGGACGTGGGGGTGCGGGTAACGGTGCGCGTTAACCATTTTTTTGCCGCCGACGGCGAGAGTCAGCTGCGCCAAGCGTTGCACA
>CAYZSR010000038.1:0-2200 GCA_964479715.1 uncultured Oscillospiraceae bacterium
TTCTTCTTTTTTAAGTTGTTCCGGTGTTTTTACTTCAACGGGCCGTGTCTCATGTGACATTCACCATTCTCCTAGTGTGCACTTATTCTCCGAGTGTTACCTTTTGGTACCCGGCACCAACCGCCTCAAGCTCGCTTAAATAATCCGGCGCGCCGAGGAAAAAGTCAAAAATCTCGCTGGCTTTGGCTTCAAAATCCACATTATCAAATTGTTCGGGGTATAGCAGGGTGCCTAAATAGTACGCTGTAACGATAGGGATTTCAACATTAGACCAGTGCCAGGTGGAGTTGGGCCATTGGTACAGGTTGCCGTCATTATAAGCCTTTAGATGCCCATAATAATCGGGGTTCTCATCAAAGTCAATCTGAACCAGCTCAACACCGCTGAAATCGAAGAAAATCATGTCGGGGTTCCAGTCGAGAATTTGCTCGCGGTCTACGAGAAGGGCTTGCGGTTCGTCTGCAATGTCAATGGATACTTCGTTGGCGCTGATGGTGGTGAAGATAGGGTAGTTGGAGTTAACGCCCTCAATGCCGTGGCTGCCTTTAAAGGTGGCGGCGGCGGCAAGAACGCTTGGTTTGTCGTCGTCTGCAACGTCTTTGGTGCGGTCTTCAAGGTCTTCCAGCGCGGCGTCTATAAAGGAGATAACTTCTTCGGCGCGGTCTTCAACGCCGCAGGTTTCCCCTAAAATGCGCAGCGATTCGTCGTAGTCGTCACCGAAGAGGGTGCCATCTACCACGGCAACCACCGGCTTGCCGGTTTGCTTTTCAATGTTTTCAACCACGTCGGGCGCGTAAGAGCAAAGAATAACGTCGGGGTCGGCCTCGATAATAGATTCAGCGTAAAAGGCGGTTTCACCCATGGCGTCGGTGCCGCAGTTGGGCAGCCCTTCCCACTTGTCTTTATTGATGTAGGCGTACGCCATAATGGGCGATTCAGCAATTTCGCACTCGCCAATGCCAACCACTTTGTCGGCAAGGCCAAGGTAGGTTATCATGCGTGGGGTGTTGCCCAGCGGCACAATGCGCTCAACGCTTGCGGGCACTTCAACCTCGCGGCCGAGAATGTCTGTAACCATGCGGGTTTCGCCGTTTGCCGGCTTTTCGCTGCCCGAGGCGGCGGGTGCCGACCCGCAACCGGTTAGCGTAAAGGTAAGCAATAGCACGGCGGTAAGAACCAATGATAGAATTTGTTGATACCTTTTCATGTTCCTTCTCCTTGTTGTTTTGTCGGCCCCTTTTGACGGCACATTGTTAAAACATCCTAAATAACCGATGCAATTTAACCTGTGCACAGCAACGTTGGTACCTTTGCCTGCATTTCCACAATGGGGTTGCCGAACAATTTTGATTTTTGTACTTAACGCCATAGTAACAAAGAAAAAATAGCGCCGCAAGCCCCTAGGGGGGTTCTGCTCTGGCGGTTTTAAAGCCCCCCGGGGGGTTGATTTGAAAGAAAAAAACACCCCCTGCGGGGGATGAGCGAGAATTGTAGACAAAAAACATATTGTAGCGTAGGTATGTGTTAATAAGGCATTTTGGCGAAGGGTATACGGCGCTAAACGCCATATAACGGCGCGCTAAAAAAAGTGAAAACTACCACCGGTAAATAAATTGTAAATTATTTGTAGAAACCGCTTTGACGGGGCTATCGGCACCGGTGCCGATGGTTTGAGAGAAAACCGTCGCCGCCTGTAAAGCGCTGCCGGCAAAGAGGAAAGGTGTAAAATAAGTGCGCTGAGTGTGGGGTGCGCCCAATGCGAAAGTTAAAGCAGCATTCACATAAAAGTGGGGGGTTACCGTTTGGTGTGTGTGACTTTGGAGCGTTGGCAAACGCCGCCTAAAGGGTGGTGTGCGGGTGTTTTTACAAACCGCTAAGTGTGCGTGTGGCATTAAGATGTAAGAGAAAGGTGTTGTCACTTGGTACGGCTGGCTCTGCAAAGTGCCTTGGCGACGGTAGACGGGGGCTTGTTGCTGCCCGAAAGGTGGGTGGAGTGTGTTTCTAAACCGTTAAACATTAAGAGGTGTGGCGTGTTGGTTGCCGCTTAATAACCGCTTGTGGGTGAGCGCAAAAAGGCCGCCCAAAGCGCGGGGTGCGCCACGGGCGGCTGCAAGCGAACGTGTAACCAATTTAATGATGGTGCAGATAATATCGTTAAGCGGTTGGTGTAACCAGCGGGTTGAAAAGGCGGGGGCGGTAA
>CAYZSR010000038.1:2210-13288 GCA_964479715.1 uncultured Oscillospiraceae bacterium
GCCAGCCAGGTGCTTTGCGTTAGCGTGGCGTTTTGCAGGCGGTAAAAGTGCAGCTCTCCCGGGCTGAAAAGTTGTTGCAGCCACGGCGCCGCTTGCAACGCTTGGCGGGTGGTGTCATCGTCGGTGCAAAAGATGGCGTCGCCTTGCAGGCGCAGTACGTCGCCGCCGGCGTTGGTGCTCATCATCTCTACCGATTGGTTTTGTTGCAGCGCCGTGTACAGCGCTGAGTTGCCGGGGGCGCAAAAAAGCAACGTGCCGCCTTGTTGCATGACAAAGCGTGCCGCGTGCAAAGCGGGGGCACCGTTTTGGCTGACGGCAACATAGAAAACGTTGTTTTTCTTTAAAAATTGCAGCGCGTCTTGGGCGGTGATTGGGTCCGTTTGTAAGGTAGCCATGGCTTTGTCCTTTCTGTGTTTTAAGGTGGTGCGGCAGGCGCGTTCAGCGTGGCTGTTTGTACCCCTTTCACCGTCAGTTTATCACATGGTAAGTATTATACAAGTACTTATTAAATGTATACTTAGTATGATATAGCGTACTTTTGTTGAACGGCAGGCGTGGCGGAAAAAGAAAACAAAAAGCCCTGTTTTCACTGCTGCGGACAGCGAAAACAGGGCGATGCCGACGCCACGACAAAGCGCCGACATAAACGACGCAGCAAGACGCCACGCCTTAAAGTAGGCAGACGCCACGCAAACGGTTGCACTGCCAACTATGGATAACGTGTGTTTGTGCCAACCAACGGGCGCCTGCCGTTTACCGTGGGCGGCGGGTTTGCGCCCATAAGCGGTGCCGCGCCATGGTGGAAAAGCGGCTGGTACGGTGGCGGGTGGGTTTGCGTTCAGTCTTTATTACCTACAATGTAACAGGTGTGGCGCAATTTACAAGAGGTTGTTAAAATGATACCTGGTATAGCGTAGCGTATTTTTGTGGCGTATCGAGAAATTTTAACGCTGAGGGCGTAAAGTTTATTTTAAGACAGCTGAACAGGGTGGACGGCTGAACAGGGTGCGCAAAAGGCGGTACAGATTTGGCGGGCGGCGTGTCTTTTTATATCACCGCGCTTCGTCCGATGTTATCCGCAAGGCTAGTTTATTCACGCGTTCTACCCATCAAGCCATTTTTACGACCGCATCTCAAAACGGCAATATGGCGATTTTGCGTACTTTATCCGCCGTAAATGTTGCAACGGGCGGGGCGGCGTGGTACAATGTGGCTGTGCAACTAAGATAATAATACTTAGGCAGATAAATGATACTAACACTGAAACAGGAGGCAGCGATGAAAGAAATTGTAAAACACCCCACCCGCCCCGATAATATTGACGATTTACTCTGCCCGATACGTTACACGCTGGAGATTGTAGGCGGCAAATGGAAGCTGCCCATCATCTGCACGCTGGCGGTAAACGGGCCGCAACGATACAGTGAAATTCAGCGCAAGCTGGGCGACATCACCAACATGATGTTGTCCCAAAGTTTGAAAGAGCTGGCGGCAGAGGGCATGGTGCACCGCAAACAATACAACGAGGTGCCGCCGCGGGTGGTTTATAGCTTAACCGCCAAAGGCGACAGTATGTTGCCCGCCCTTAAAAACCTGGCCGGCTGGGGCGCCCAGCAAATTGGCGAGCATGACTGCGTCTATTGCGACGAGTGTAGCAAAGCCGGCTAAAGCCGCCGCGCTGTTTTTATTGTGTTAGATGTTGTAAACAAACTGTCATACAAATGTGCCGTTTTGCACGGTGGGGGTTGCCCCGCCTGGCGAAACGGCTTTTTTGCGCCCGCACCAACTATGACAAAGGGTTTCATTCGACAAGAAGGCGTTGTTTCAAAAAAAGCACCGTGCTACAATAAATATAATTGGTGAAAAAGCCGATAAAACACCGCCATATGGCGCCTTTTTAGCCACTATTACCAAATAATGCGCAAAGCTTTGTTAACTATTACGGACGTTTGGGCGTTGACTTCATATTTTGCGTTGGCTATAATTATAATCAGTGGAGCGCAAACGTTTGCATAACGTGCTTGCACCGCATTAAACAAGCTAATTATCCGCCCGAACGGGCTTTTATCTGCACAGAACAGAGGCAAGAAAGGGCCGTTATGGTTACGATACGAGATGTGGCAAAACACGCCGGCGTTTCGCCGTCGACGGTGTCCCGGGTGATGAACAACACCGGCACCATCAGCGCCGAGACAACTAAAAAAGTAATGGCGGCGGCGGGCAAGCTGGGGTACGAGCCAAATTTGCTGGCACGCAGCTTCCGCATGCAGCAAACCCGCATTATCTTGGTTATTGTGCCCAACATTACCAACCCGTATTACGCCCACATTTTAGGCGGTATCAGCGAAACAAGCCGCAAGCTGGGCTACAGCTCTTTCATCTGCGACACCGGCGGTGACAAAAAGCAAGAGCGTGAGCTGCTGGATATGTTGCAACGCCGCCGCGCCGACGGCGCCATCTTGATGGCGAGTGAATTGGGCGACGAATGGCTTTTGCCGTACAGCGAAAAGCACCCGATGGTGCAATGCTCTGAATATATTCCCCACGTGCCGATAGCGCACGTGGCTATTGATAACTATGAAGCAACCCGCGACGCCATGCGCTATTTAACCGATTTAGGGCACCGCCGCATCGGCACGTTGAGCAGCGTGAACCAGTATATTTCAACGCGGCTGCGCATGCAGGGCTACAAAGACGGGCTTGCCGCGGCAAGCACACCCGTTAACGACGATTACATCTATTATGGCGCGGTGGACTACAGCTTTGAAAGCGGCCGCGAAGGCGCTAAAAAACTGTTGCAACTGCCCACACCGCCCACGGCGCTGTTTTGCATATCCGACGTGCTGGCGCAAGGCGCTATCGAAGGCGCCCGCGACCTTGGCCTGTCGGTGCCGGACGACGTAACGGTGGTGGGGTTTGACGATGTTGAGCAGACGATGCGCTACCGCCCCTATGTAACCACCGTGGCGCAGCCGTGCCACGACATCGGCGTGAAAGCCACCGAAGTGTTGTACGATTTAATGAACCGCAAGCCGCAAAAAAACGGCCCCGCCTACCCGATGGAAGACTACCACCATGTGGTGCCGCACCAACTGATTGTGCGGGAATCGTCGGCGCCGCCGAAAAAAGATTAGCGCGCAAACGGCGCGGCGTGTATAGAAAGAATAGCTTGCCGATAAAAATAGCCGCCGCCTGTAAGAAATAGGGACGCTTACCTGTTGGAGTAAACCGCCGCAGAAAGTACAGCCCTCTGTCTGCATGGGATGGCGTATCACAAGGGCAAGCCGCTACGAAAATAATAGCATGAATGAAAACAGGTGGCTTATAAAAAGAAAAGCCGCCATAAAATAACAGCCACCCGCTAAAAGAGGGTGGCACACATAGAAAACAGAAACAGCTATCACGCAAATAAACCGCCACCCATAAAAACTTAAAAATTGAATAGTCTGCACCTGCCTTGAGGCAACCACCGCAGCCCTTTTACCCGCTTAAGACCCCATTAAATAAACTTTGGTTTGTGCGGTTCGCCGTTAAAACGCAACACCGACGGCGCCCGTTTGAACATAGAGAACGTTACGTTCGTACGTTTGTTTACTCACTGAATGGAGGTAATTCTAGTGAAGAAAAGAGCATTAGCATTAGTAACGGTATTGATTTTAGCCCTCACATTGCTGGCAGGCTGTGGCGCCCCGACGGCTGATTCAGGCGCCGGCGGTGTAACCGGTGACTTGCCAAAAGTTGGCGTTGTTACGCCAGACGCAGACCACGGGTTTACCGGGGAAAGCGTTGCCCACGCACGCGCAGAATTAGAAGAATTAGAAGCGGCCGGCGAAATTGAGTACAAATTCGGCGTTGGCGGCGAAGCGGCAAAACAAATTGCCGAGCTGGAAGCCATTATTGACTGGGGCCCGGACGTTATCGTCCTATGGCCTTTGGAAGGCGACCAACTGCGCAACATGGCTACCCAAATTATGGAAGAAGACATTAAACTGATTGTTTATGACCGCCTGATTGATGACTTTGAGCCAACCGCCGAAGTAATGGGCGACAACGAAACCATTGGCGAAATGATGGGCGAATACCTTGTGCATCATTTTGACGAAGAACTGGCCGAAGGCGAAACCATTAACTACCTGCGCTTCATCGGCGACTCGTCCACCGTATCGGTACAACGTTCCGCCGGTATGGACAACGTGATTGAAGAATCCGGCGCGGCCGAACAGTTTGTACAAGTGCACGAAGATTACCAAACAGACTGGTCTAACGAGACGGCGCAAGAACAAATGGAAAACTGGCTAACCACCGCCAGCGACGCAGAGATTGCCGGCCTTAAAGCCATTGTAACCCATGACGACGAAGTGGTAGACGGCGTTGTCGTTGCCCTTGAAAACTACAACAACGAAAACCCCGATAAATTAGAAGTTGAACTGATTACCGGTGTCGGCGCACGCCGCGAAACCATTGACACGTTTGACAATGAAGTGGCAAACGGTGTTGAGCTGGTAACCTACTTCTTCAGCCCCTCGATGGTGCGCGACGCTATCCGCATTGGTGTAGCCGCTGCCAAAGGCGAACAATACGACGGCAAAGACATTGCCGGCGGCGAATTGTTCCTGATACCCACCATTGAAGTAGACGAAAACACAGTGGAAGACTTCCGCAATAGCGACGAGTACGCAGAGCGCTACAGCATCTAACATCTACGGATGGAATAAACGGTTGAAAAACCATTCCCAGCCGGCCGGATTTTGCCGGTCGGCTGGCTTTTTTTTACACAACGTATCGCAACTTGCAAAGACATTACAGCGGGGGTGAGAGTAGTTTGTTGGTTGAAATGAAAGACATTGTGATGGATTTTGGCCCGGTACGGGCTGTCGACCATGTGGATTTTGAAGTAAAGCCGGGACAGATTATCGGGCTTTTGGGCGAAAACGGCGCCGGAAAGACGACGCTGATGAATGTTTTGGCTGGCACCTTTCCACCTACCAGCGGCGAAATTATAATTAAAGGGAATCCGGTACGGCTTACCAGTACGTTGGATTCTATGAAATTGGGCATTCGTTTTATTCACCAGGAATTAAGCCTTTGCCATGATTTAACGGTGGTAGACAACATGTTCTTGGCGGAAGAGCTGCGCACCGGGCCTTTTTTAAGGCACAAAGAAATGGAGCAGCGCTGCCACGAGGTGTTTGAGCGCATGAAAGTGGATATCGACCCGCTTGCCATAGTGGGCACGTTGCCGGCGGCGCAGCGGCAACTGATAGAAATTGCACGGGCGCTGCTTTTTGACAGCGACTTGATTATTATGGACGAGCCGACCACGGCGCTGGCCACCGGCGAAATTGAACAGCTGTTTGAAATTATGCGGCAGCTGCGGGATGAAAACGTCAGCTTTATTTACATCTCGCACAAAATGCCGGAACTGTTTGAAATATGTGACACCTTTTTTGTTCTGCGTGACGGCAAGCTGGTAAACCAAGGCAAATTTGACGACGTGGACGAACAACAAGTAACGCAAATGATGATTGGACGCCAGCTGGCAGACGACGATTTTACAGACAAAGCCTGCTACGCCACAGACGAGGTGGCGCTTAGCGTTAACCATATAAGCGGTGCCTTTTTTAACGACGTTTCTTTTGAGTTGCACCGCGGCGAAGTACTGGCCATTACCGGGTTGCAAGGCTCTGGCAGGGGCAGCGTTGCCGACGCCCTTTTCGGGCTGGAGGACTACACCGGCGACATACGCGTCTTTGGCGAAAAGCTAAGCAACAACGCCACCATACGCACCCACATGAAGCACCGCATCGGCATGGTGCCGCGCTCACGCAAAGAGCGGGGCGTTTTAAACGATTTAAGCATTTATGACAACCTGTCCATGGCTTATTTCAACACCACCTTTAAAGGGCCGCTTATCAGCACCAAAGCGGAAAAAGAGCGGTTTGAAAAAGAAAAAGAATTGCTGGACATTCGCACCGACCAACCGAAAAACCCCATTACGTCGCTTTCGGGCGGCAACCAGCAAAAGGTTATTTTGGGCCGCTGGCTTGAAGCCGACGCCGATATTTTGCTGTTTGACAACCCCACCCAAGGCATTGACGTAGGGACAAAGTTTGAAATTTACCACCTTATTTTAGAATTGGCGCAGCAGGGCAAAGCCATTGTGGTTTTCTCTTCTGAATTTGCCGAGATTGAAAAGGTGGCGGACAGCTGCCTGGTTATGTACAAAGGGGAAGTGTGCAGGCGGCTTGGGCGGGACGAGTTTAGCGAAGAAAATATTATGCATTACAGCACCGGAGCGTATAAGGAGGCGGGCAACAATGGGTAACAACCAACCAACAGAAACAATAGACAAGAAAACCACCGTTAAAGGGGTGGCAAGAACGCTGTTTACCGAATACAGCTATTGGGTTAGCTTTGTTATTATTTTGGTGATAGCGCTGTTTATAAACACCTCGTTCTTGCGGTGGAGCAACATCACCAACATTTTTGTTCAATCAGCCACAACGGGCATTATCGCCATGGGGATGAGCATGGTTATATCCGCCGGGCAGATAGATATCAGCGTTGGCGCGCAGGTGGCTATCATCTCGGGGCTGGGTATAGAGGTGCTTAACCGCACCAACAGCATTTTGGTTATGCTGCTGTTTTGCCTTGGCTCTGGGCTGCTTATCGGCACCTTTAACGGGCTGCTGGTTTCTAAAGGACGCATGCCCGCCATGATTGCCACGCTGGCTACGCAAAGCATTTGCCGCTCGGTAATTAACCACTTGGGGCAGGGCGGGCCGTTTACCGTTAGCAGCGACAACTTTGACACCTTCCGCAAAGTGGCGGCGGGCAGTATCGGCATCGGCAAGTTTAAAATACCCTACCCGATGATTATGTTCATTGTGGCGTCGATACTCTTTTCCATCATTATGAAGCGCACCCGCTTCGGCAAGCACATTTACGCCGTCGGGTCGAATGAAATGTCTGCCCGGTTGGCGGGCGTCAACATCGACCGCATTAAAACGCTGGTGTTCTCTGTAACCGGTTTAATGTGCGGCTTTGTTGGCTGGCTGTATGCCTCCCGCGTGATGGCGGTGGCAGCGGCAAGCGCCGGCACCCTGTATGAAATGGACGCCATTGCGGCGGTGGCCATCGGCGGCACCTCTATGAGCGGCGGCCGGGGTAAAATAATCGGCACCTTTTTAAGCGCGCTGATGTTTAAAATTATCAACAACATCTTGACGACGGCCAACGTACCCACTTTCTTAAACGGGGCTATCTCGGGCGGTATTATAATTTTAGCGGTTCTGCTGCAAAACCTGCAAAACAAAGACTAACTATTTAAAGGAGAGGCACCATGATAAAAATTGGTATTATAGGCTGCGGCAAAATTGCCGAGGTGCGCCACGCACCGGAATACAATGAAAACCCGAACAGCGAATTGGTTGCCTACTACGACGCCAACCGTGCGCGCGCCGAGTTGCTGCAAGGCCTTTTTGGCGGCACCGTGTATGACAGTGTGGACGCGCTGCTGGCAAGCGATGTGGACGCGGTAAGCGTTTGCGTGGCGAACGTGGCGCACGCCGAGATAACCATAGCGGCGCTGGAGGCGGGCAAGCACGTGCTGTGCGAAAAACCGATGGCGACCACCTTGGCTGATTGCGAGGCGATGAACGCCGCCGCCGACAAAGCGGGCAAATACCTGATGATTGCCCACAACCAACGGCTGGCCCGTGCCCATGTGAAGGCGCGTGCCCTTATTGAGGCGGGCGAAATTGGCGATATTATCAGCTTTAGAACGGTGTTCGGCCACCCGGGGCCGGAAGGGTGGACCGGCAAAAAAGACTCGTGGTTTTTTGACAAAAAGAAAGCGGCGTTTGGCGCCATGGCAGACCTTGGCGTGCATAAAACCGATTTATTGCACTTTTTGTGCGGCGACGTGATAGACGAAGTGAGCGCCACCATTACCACGCTGGACAAAACCTTCCCCGACGGCAGCCCCATCACGGTGGATGACAACTCCTTTTGCATTTACCGTATGCGGGGCGGCGCCACCGGCACCATGCACGTAAGCTGGACGTTCTACGGCGAAGAAGACAACAGCACCATTCTTTATGGCACCGAAGGCATTATGCGCTGCTACGCCGACCCGACCTACTCTCTTATTGTTGAAAAGCCAAACGGCGAGCGCACGCTGTATGAGCTGGACCAAATGACCAGCAACAAAGAGCAAACCACCGGCGGGCGCACCAACACCGGCGTGATAGATGCGTTTATAGAAAGCCTTGTAACCGATACCGCGCCGGCCATCTCCGGCAAAGAGGCCATTCAATCAATGCGGGTTATTTTTGCCGCCGAGAAAAGCGCCGAAACGGGCGAGACGATTAAGATAGCGCACAACGAGTAAAGGAGAGGCGATGAAACGCAGAATTCATATATGCAGCGGCCAATTTGGCGACCTATCGCACGAGGAACTGTGCCGCATGGTAAGTGACATTGGCTACGAAGGGCTGGAAGTGGCGGTGCAGGCCCACTTGGATGTGGACAAAGCCGCCCAAGACGACGCCTACCGTGAAGCGTGGCAAGGCGTGATGGATGAATACGGGTTGGTGGCGGGCGATTTGAGCGCCCACCTGATGGGGCAGTGCGTTGGTGACACCAACCGCGCCGACCCGCGCCTTGATAACTTTGCGCCCGGCCGCTACGCTGGGGACACCGCCGCCATTCGCGATTGGGCGATAGACGGCATGATGACCACCGCCCACGCCGCCAAAGCGCTGGGGGTAGACATTGTGGCGTGCTTTTTAGGCTCGCCCATCTGGCCGTACTGGTACTCTTTCCCGCAAACGCCGCCCGCTTTGGTGGATGAAGGCTTTGCCAAGACGATTGAGCTGTGGGAGCCGATTTTTGATGAATACGACAAATGCGGCGTAAAACTGGCGCTGGAAGTGCACCCCGCTGAAATTGCTTTTGACTATTACACCACCAAGCGGCTTTTAGATGAGATTAACTGGCGCCCCACATTGGGCCTTAACTACGACCCCAGCCACCTGTTGTGGCAAGGGGTAGACCCGCTTGTTTTCTTGGCCGATTTTGCCGACCGCATTTACCACGTGCACCTGAAAGACGTGAAGCTGAGCCGCGACCCGCGCGCCGGCATGCTGGGCAGCCACATTGAATTTGGAGACACCCGCCGCGGCTGGAACTTTGTTTCGCTGGGGCACGGCGACGTTGATTTTGACGGCATTATTCGCCAGCTGAACCAAGACGGCTACACCGGGCCGCTTTGCGTGGAATGGGAAGACAGCGGCATGGAGCGGCAGTTTGGCGCCACCGAGGCGTTTGAATTTGCCAGCAAAATAAACTACGAGCCCTCTGAATTTGGGTTTGACGCGGCACTTAAAACAGAATAATAAATTAAAAAGCACGAACCGCCGCGTTTTTAACGTCGGCGGTTCGTTGCACGCAATGAGGTAACTATGCATTTAGAATCGATAGAAATAATAAACCCACGTTTCAAACGGGGCGGCTTTAAGCACGCCGTGCTGGATTTTGACGGCACCATCAGCCTGATACGGGAAGGCTGGCAGCCGATTATGATAGACTATTTTACCGACGAACTGCGTGCCGCGCCGGGCGCCCACCGCCACGACGAAGCGGTGCTGCGGCGCACCGTGCGTGATTTGGTGGCGCAAAACACCGGCAAGCAAACCATTTACCAGTGCCTGGCGCTGGCGGATGAAATAAAACGCCTTGGCGGCACCCCCCACGAGGCGCAGCACTACAAAGACGTATACCACGAGCGGCTGCTTGAAAAAATTGAGCACCGCCGCGCCGGCTTGCAAGACGGCAGCATTCAGCCGGAGGAATATTTGGTGCCCGGCTCAATAGCGCTGCTTGATATGCTTAAAAAGCATGGTGTGTCGCTTTATTTAGCCAGCGGCACAGACGACGCCTACGTGCAGCAAGAAGCCAAAATGCTGCGGGTAGACGGCTATTTTGACAGTGTGGACGGCGCCCGGGACGACTACAAAACATTTTCTAAAAAGAAAGTGATTGAAGGCATTATCGCCACGCACCAACTGCGGGGCGACGCACTGCTTGGGCTGGGCGACGGCTACGTTGAAATTGAAAACATTAAAGAGGTGGGCGGGTTTGCCTGCGGCGTTGCCAGCAACGAGGCAGAGCGCTGCGGCGTTGATGAATGGAAACGCCGCCGCCTGACCGACGCCGGCGCCGACATTATTATTGCCGATTACCGCCATATTAACGAGCTGGAGGCGTACCTTTTCCCGTGATGGGCGGGTGTGCGTAGAACATATAAAGTGGCGTTTGCTGCGCTACTTCGCTAACATGGCGCGGTGCCGCGGTTGATTGCCGCCATGGTCGATTATCGCCACACTTGATTGCCGCCGCGCTAAAATGAGGAAAATGTGTTTTTAGTGGTGGGGGCGCGTGTGCGCATAAAACAGGCGGGGTTTGCGCCAAAACGGGCGCTGTACGGTAAATCTACCAAATGGATAGGTTATCAGCTCGGCTCAGGGCGCTGTATCGGCGCTAAAACAACAAAAGAAACAGCGTTTTTACAACAAATGACAGAAAGACGCTCGCCGCTGTGGTAGGCTGGTATCAGGCGGCGGTGGGCGCCTATCAATAATACAAAACCGATTTTTAAGGAGGCCGCCATGGCGTTTGAAAAATTTGACCGCTCGCAGCTGCGCTTGTTGCCGCTGCCCGAGCGAGAACACGATGTGAGTATAGCGGTGATGCTTGACCCCGACGAAAAGCCGGTGTTTAGCCACCCCACCATCGATGTGTTGGCACAGCGTATCCGCGCCGCCAAAGAAAAGGGCGCCGCCGTTGTGGTAATGCTGGGGGCGCACGTGATACGCAGCGGCTGCGCGCCGATTTTGATACGGCTGATGGAAGAGGGCTACGTAACGCACTACGCGCTGAACGGCGCCGGCGCCATACATGATTTTGAGCTGGCGATGATTGGCAACACCTGCGAAAGCGTGGCAAAGTACATCAGCGAAGGGCAGTTTGGGCTGTGGGAAGACGACAACGAGATTAACCTTGCCGTTAACAACGGG
>CAYZSR010000039.1:0-13018 GCA_964479715.1 uncultured Oscillospiraceae bacterium
AATAACCGGCTATCTCCATGAAAAAGTCCCCCTTTGGTGGCCGCCGTCTTATCAAGCGGCAGACGCACAGCCCTTAACTATAGAGCGCCATATCAGCGCCTTTGCTTATATAATAAAGCATTTGGCGTTTTTTGCAACCAATAAGCAACCACTTTGGTATGAAGTTGACAACATGAGCGATAATAAGAGATAATATTATAGATGTAACAAAACAATTGCAGCGAGCGTTAGGGGAAATGCGGTCTTTAATTCAAGATGGTTTTTCGCCATAATACTTGCTGCGGTGCTATTATTGGGTGTTTTTTGTGGGGTTA
Source organism: uncultured Oscillospiraceae bacterium (assembly GCA_964479715.1). Classification (GTDB taxonomy): domain Bacteria; phylum Bacillota; class Clostridia; order Oscillospirales; family Ruminococcaceae; genus JAAYCI01. Next base: position 315 of record CAYZSR010000039.1, read on the forward strand.
AACCACCACTTTGGACGCCGGCACCTTGTAAAATTAAATTTAATAAGGTAGGTGACGTGATTGACCATAATCACAACTAACGCAGCGTTAAACCGGTGTGGCTGGGCGCCTTGGGCGTTCAATCGCTTTACACGGCAGAGAAAAATGCTCGCAAAACCCCGATAATCAGTCCGCTAGCTGATTATCAGGTAACGAGCATACACATGCGGTGCATACCGCTTGACGGCCCAAAAGGCAGAGGTTATAACGTGATAGAATTTAAAAATGTAAGTAAGGAATACACCGAAGGGAACCCCGTTTTAAACAATATTAATTTAACGGTAAACGACGGCGAGCTGCTGGTGCTTTTAGGCAACTCCGGCTGTGGCAAAACAACCCTTCTGAAATTGATTAACCGCTTGTTGGAGCTTTCTTCCGGCGATATATTGATTAACGGCACCAACATCAACACGGTAGACGCGGTTGAGCTGCGCCGTGACATTGGCTACGTTATTCAGCAGGTGGGACTTTTCCCCCATATGACGGTGAAAGAAAATATTGAAATTGTGGGGCAGATACAAGACAAGCCTTACGATGAAATTGAAAAAAACACAGAACGTGTTATGGATATGATTGGCTTAAACTTAGAAGAGTATCTTTACCGCTACCCGGCGCAGCTGTCGGGCGGGCAGCAACAGCGCATCGGCGTTGCCCGTGCACTGGCGGCAGACCCCGATATTCTTTTAATGGATGAGCCTTTTTCTTCTTTAGACCCCATTTCAAGAACGCAGCTGCAAGACGAATTGCAGGGCATTCAATCGGTTTTGAAGAAAACCATCGTCTTTGTAACGCACGACATTGCCGAGGCGGTAAAAATGGCGGATAGAATTTGCCTGTTGCACAAAGGACACATCGAGCAACTTGCCGCCCCGAAAGATATATTAAAAACCCCCAAAACGGATTTTGTCAAAGACTTTATCGGGGCGTCACGGTTTTGGCGCACCCCGTCACTTATCGCCGTTGAAGACATTATGACGGCCGACGTTTTCCCTTTCACGGTAGACACCAGCCCGCAACAAGTGTACGACGCGTTGCAGCAAGACCATGTGCCGATGATTTGTGTAACCGATAAAGACGGCAAAATGATAGGTAAGCTGACTGAAAAAATAATGATACGCCACTTTGAAGACAACGGGTCGCTTGACAAGCAAATGAAAAAAGATTTTGCTTACGTCTACCCGGAAACATCGCTTCAAGAGGCGCTACAACTTATGCTGGACGATGACATTCTGTATTTGCCTGTTCTCAGCAAAGAAAAAACGCCGCTTGGCGTGGTGCACGTTAACGACTTGATGGAAGTCCTTAACGAGCAATTTATTTAAAGGAGGCAATACAGTGAGTTTTATTGAATTTGTAATTAACCGGCACGAACAGATACTTAGTTTGCTTTTAGAGCACACACAAATATTGCTGATTGCGCTGTTTTTTGCGGTGCTGATAGGGGTACCCGTCGGCATTATTATCAGCAGTGTTGATGTGTTAAATAAACCATTTATGTTTTTAATCAATGGTGTGCAAGCCATTCCAAGCCTTGCGTTGCTCGGCTTTTTAATACCATTAATCGGTGTGGGCGTACGCACAGCGGTTGTTTTAATTGTTATATACGCCATTTTACCGATTGTGAAAAACACCTTTACCGGTATCAGCAACGTCGACCCGCAGTACATCGAGGCGGCAACCGGCATGGGCATGACCAAGTGGCAGATACTGCGCAAAGTGCAGTTTCCGCTGGCGCTGCCGGTAATTATGGCGGGCATACGCATTTCCGCCGTAACCGGCGTTGGGCTGGTTACCATTGCCTCGTACGCAGGCGGCAAAGGGCTGGGCTACCTTGTCTACTCCGGCATCAACACGCTGGACACCAACATGATTCTGGCGGGCGCCATACCGGCGGCGCTGCTGGCCCTGCTGATTGACTTTGTCGTTGGCTATATAGAAAAGCTGGTTACCCCACAAGGCGTGCAGCTTGAAAAATAAAAGCAAAATAAGCCATTCACCTTTAGCTACCCTATGAATTGGAGGAATTTATGGGCACTACCAACAAAGAAGCGTATTACGCGCAAAAGAGAAACAAAAGAATACTGTTAATCGTTATTATTGTACTGGTTGTTGCGGCGGTTATTTTTGGCGCTTTTAAAGCGTTTCAAAGATCGGGCAAAAAGATAGTTTCGGTCGGCAGTAAAAACTACACTGAACAGCTAATTTTAGGCAACATGCTGGCGGATATTATTGAAGAAAACACCGACTATGAGGTTGACCGCAAGCTTAGCCTGGGCGGTACCCAGCCTTGCCTGGAGGCGCTTAAAGCCGGCGAGATAGATGTGTATGTAGACTATGCCTCAACGCTGTATGTCAACGCCCTTAAGAAAGATGTGGGCCCCTTTACAGGCGAAGAAGTGTACGCGGTGCTGGAAGAAGAGATGCCTAAAGAATTTGGCATTATCCCGGTGGGGGATTTGGGCTTTAGCGAGCCGTATGAATTGACCACCAAACGGGAATTTGCCGAAGAGCATAATTTGGAATCTATTGAAGATTTAATCCCGATGCAAGACGATATTATTCTGGCCCCCAGTACCGAATTTGCCAACCGTGAAGACGGCTTGCTCGGCATTGAAAAGCACTATGGTATTGAGTTTGGCGAAGTGATGCCGATGGAAGCGGGCCTGCGCTACACCGCCCTTGAAAGCGGCGAGGCAAACGTTATTGTTACCTTTGCAACCGACGGCATGAAAATTGGGCTGGATCTCTTTACGCTGGATGACCCCAAAGGCGTCTTTATGCCGATGGAAGCCATTATGTTTTTCAACGAAGAATCCGCCGGCGAGCACCCCGAGGTTGTTCAAGCGGTGCAGCTGCTGCAAGACCAGATAAACTTTGAAGAAATGATGGATATGAACTACCGCGTAGACAGCGGCGAAGCGGAACCGGAAACAGTCGCCAGAGAGTTTTTAATCAGCAAAGGTTTAATTGAAAAGAAATAAATGCATTGAGTGATGTTTTGCCTCAGATTAACCTCTGAGGCAAATTTTTAATGCGCTATCAATTAACCGCAACGGAGGCGTTTGCATGAAACTTAAATTTATCGGTGTCGGTGCGGCTTTTAATGTGTGGCAGGGCAACACGGCGGCGTATATTAAAGAAGAGGATACGTTGCTGCTGCTAGACTGCGGTTCCAGTGTGTTTGCCTCCCTTATCGAAAAGGGGTTGTTGCACGGCGTTAACCACCTGTATATTGCTATAACTCACACCCACTCCGACCACATTGGCAGCCTGGGCGATTTAGTCGCTTATTGTTACCACATTTTAAATGTAAAACCAAAGCTGTTGAATAACGGTTTGCGGCTGGATGAATACCTTGAAATTGTCGGTATACTTAAAAGCCGTTACGACTATTTTGACGGCACCATACCGACGCTAAATTTAAAGATAACGTCTATACCGGCGCGGCACAAATGGCTTTATAAAGATATGGACGACGCCGTCTCAGAGCAGCCGGGCGGGCAGCTGGTCTTTAAATCCACCTCTTTTGAAATTGAAGCGCTAGACGGCTTGTGGCGCATTTTTTACTCCGGCGATTGCTACGCGCTGCCCTTTGAGCGGCTGAAAAAGCGTTCTTTTGATGCCTATTATATAGACACCTGTCTGGCTGATTTTGATGGCAACGGGCACTACAACGTTGAAAGGCTGGCGGAAGATATAACCGCCGCCGGGCTAGATAAATCCAAGGTGTATTGCATGCACCTTGATTCAGACGAATTACCCTCACGGGCCAAAGAACTGGGTTTTAACGTTGTTGAAATTGAAAAAGAATAAAGCAAAGCAGAAAAATAGCGGCTGTAAAATGGGTTCCCATTTTACAGCCGCTTGTTGTTTTGTGCCCGTTTGATTAGAGCCAGTGAACCGTGCCGTTTTCCAAGTTGTAATAGGCGGTGACAACGGTGGTGCCGGCACTTTTTACAACGTCGTTAGCTTTGACGGTGTCAGCCATTTTTTCGGCGTGGTTTTTCTCTGCTGCGCTGATGTCTTTTTCAGCCTCAACGGAATCTTTGATGATTTCCAAGCTGTCGCTCAAATGCTTCGGCAAGCCTTCGGTTTTGTTGAAAACGGCGTTTACCGCGCCGCAGCTGCTGTGCCCGCAAATAACAATCAGCGGAACCTGCAGGTACTTAACGGCGTATTCAAGGCTGCCCAGCGCAACAGAATCGGCGGTGTTGCCGGCGTTGCGAACGGTGAAAAGGTCGCCGTTCTTTTGGTCAAAGATAACCGAGGGGGATACCCGCGAGTCAGAGCAACTTAAAACGGCGGCAAAAGGGTGCTGCCCTTCTTGCATAACTTGCCATTCGTCGGCGCTGCTTTGGCGGTTGATAAACTCCCCATTAACATACCGTTCGTTGCCTTTTTTTAAGTAGTTCAGCGCTTGGTCAGCGTCGGTTACTTTTTCAGCTGCGTTGTGTGTAAATTGTTTCATACCAGTCTCCTTTGCGTTTTCGTTTATTTAATTGGTGAGGCTAAGCCCACCATCATTGTTGCGGTTTCGAATATGCTCTGCCACCGCTTCGTCCACGCCGCCCAGCTCAAACTGCGGCTCGGAAAGCAGGTACCCTTGCACATAATCGGCGCCCATGTCGATAATAACATCGAGGTCGTCGATGGACTCAACGCCTTCAGCCACCGTGATGATGCCTTTTTGGTTGCAGAAGCTGATGATGTTTTCTACCAGTTGGTGTTTGTCGTTATCGTGGGACACGCCCTGTATAATAGCCATGTCTATTTTAATAATATCCGGCTTTAAAGACAAGATACGCATCTCGTTTGAATAACCGGCGCCGTAGTCGTCGATAGCTATCATTGAGGCGCGCTCTTTAATGTTGTTGGCTTTTGCCTCCAGTTGCTGAATGGTGAGGTTTTGCTCCTCGGTTATTTCAATAACGACATTTTCAAAAATGTGGTGGTAGCGGCGAACAAGGTGCTGCCTGTCTTCGTCAGACAGTATCTGGTCGGGAATGCTGTTGATGAATATCTTTTTGTCGCCAATGCGGGCGATGTTGTCGGCAATATATTGGTACGACTTTATGACGACGACGCGCTCCAGCTGCGCCATTTTAGATTCTGCCGACGCCACCGCCAGCACCTCTAACGGCGACTGGAAGTTATCCAGCAGTGGGCGCATCAGCGCTTCATAGCCGTATATTTCGCCCGTTTTGAGGGAGACGATGGGCTGAAAGTCAAAGCGTATTAAGAACCTGTCCAGCAGCTGGTTAATTGCTTCGCAGTTTTCAAGCAGATAGATGTTCTTTTTGTACAATTCCCGGTTAAATTCAAAAATAGTGCCTTTGCGGGTGCTTTTTGCCTCATACATGGCGTAGTCGGAAAGTTTTAAAAGGTCGGTAATATTGTCTGAATCGTTGGGGTACCACGCAATACCGGCAGAGAAACGAATGCGCTGCGGGCGGCCGTCAGGCGTTGTTACATGGTAGTTACGGTAAGTGGCGAATTTGTCAAAAAGAACATTTCTCAGCGTTTGCTGGCTGTCATACCCGTGCAGGTAAATGGCAAACTGGTCGCCTGATATGCGTGACACAATGCCACCCAATTTGCTGAATTGGTTAAACATTTCGCCCGCTTTAACCAAAAATCCGTCGCCCACATCGTGGCCGAAGTTGTCGTTAATATATTTAAGGTTATCCAGGTCGGCGAAAATCATAACGCCCACCTTGTCCGGTTCTTTGTGAATAATGTTGTACGCCTCACGTTTAAAGGCAACCCGGTTGTAAAGGTGGGTTAACTTGTCGTGGTCCAGCTCTTTTTCAAGCTGCATGCTCTTGCGCACATCGTCGCTTACATCTAAGATAATGCCCACCAAGCCGCCGCTGGTTGCCGCCTGCTGTATGCGGAACCACATATCCCGCTCAAAGAATTGTTCGCCGTTGTGGTGGCGGCTTTGTGGCACACGGTAGACATTCTCGTCGCTGGTGCGGTCGCTCGTCAGGTGCTCATAAAATTCAAACCATTCTTCGCGCGTTACCGTTTCGTCACGGTTTTTGTGCATTAGGTTGCGTACAAAGTCTGTTACAATAACAAAATCGCTGTCGTTGGATATTTCATAGCCACCCATCGGCAAATCAGTCAGCTCCATAATTTTAGAGGTAACCTCCGAGCTGTTGACGACGTTTTGGCTTAAAATTTCAATGGCGGCGGTTAGGTTGTCTATCTCCATCAGCCCGGTTTTTTCAAAAGATACCTCGTCGTAGGGGTCGAAGTTTTGAATGTCTTCCGGCAGTTGGGACAGCTGGCGGGTTGAAAGGTGCGTCAAGAAAAAGACGCTGACAAACGCAATCACCGTAATTAAAATAATACTGACCATTAAAAGTTGGCACACATTGGTGGATGTGCCATGCAGTTCCGCTTCGTCTACAAAGGTACCCAGTACCCAGCCCTCATCAGCAAAGGGCGAGTTTTGGCTGTACATGTTGAGGGGCAGTAAAACGGTGTACATATCACCCAGTTCGGGGATTTTGGTTTCGTAAAACTCATAAGAGCGAACTTTTTTAAGTGGTAAATCGTCCAGTGGCTCAAGGTACGCTTCAGCAATGGGGGTGTTGGTAATGCACCAATTGAGGTTGACATCGGTGTAATCAGGGTTAACGCGGCTGAGCGAGAAAAAGCTGTTTTCGTAAGGCAGGTCGGTGTTGGGCAGATAATGGCGTGTGAGATAGGCGATGGACACTTCAAAACCGAAAACGCCAAACGCTTCGCCATTTTTATCCAACAGCGGCATAGAGTAGGTGATGTGTTTGTCTTGGTCTTTGCCAAGCACTTTGATGGGAGGTGACCAATAGCCGTATCGCTCCAGCTCAGACTTATGATGGATTTGGCTGGCTAAAATAGGTTTAAAATAATAGGCGCATGAGGGGCTGTCGCTGTCGTCAAAGTGCAGCGAGATATCCCAGTTGGGGCCAATGTTTATGCCTCGTTCTTTAGAGAGAATGGAGGGGCCAATCTCCACCTGATAGTTGGACATATCGTCAGAGTAAACGTCGGGCGCTTTGTTGCGGATATAAATGGCTGAGTGGTCTTTAATATTTTCTTTGTCAGCGTTGGAGCCGTTAAACACAATAAAGCTGCCGGTAACGGCGTTGTTCCTAAGAAAATCCACAACGGTGTCTACGCCCGCCTCAACAGACTGGCGATAAACGGCGTCGCTTTTATAAAACTCGGCGGTGGCAATGCCTTCTTCGCCGGCTAAAAATTCAATTTGTGTGGCGAGATTGCCGGCTGCGTCGGTGGTGTTGCCCACCAGCAGGTCGGTCTCAACGTTGAACTTGTCGGCTTTGGCGTAGGCAATGTTTTCAAAAACATGGAAAGCTTCTTGGTCAAGCGCCATGAAAACCTGCGCAACAAAAAGTGAGACAATTAAAGCGATGCTTTGCAGCGCCACTAAAACTGACATCATGGTAAATATGCGCGTTCTTAGCGAACGGGTTTTGCCTTCGCGTTTTTCGCTAAAAAACTTTTTCATCCTGCCCTTTCCAAAACCACCAACAAGTTGTATTTTAGGCTCTTTGTCTATTGTACTACATAAGTAACCTCTAAATCATCCAGTTCTTGAATAAGGCGGGCCATCCACTCTTCAAACGGCTTTTCAGCGTGCAGCTCTGCCAGTATGGCGTCGTCTGCGGCGCCCTGCTGGCGTAGTGCGTCGGCCTTCATGGCACCGCGCTCTGTTATCTCCATCAGCGTGTCTTCAAGCAGTGCGCGCACGCTGTGGCTCTTTTTAAAAGGTTTTGCCGCGTAAGTGTTCATGTCGGTTATTTGCTTGAAAGAAATATCATACACCTTTGCGATAATTTGCTCGTTTTTATCGCCGTGGTGCAAATCGTCAATAATATCGCTCACCGTGCCAGACTCGTAAGCGCCTTTTTGAACGGGCAGGTAGCCGGTTTCCATCGCAAAGTTTACGTTGTGTTCTTCGCTGGTGAACCATTTTAAAAACTCTACCGCGCCCTGCTCTTTGGCGTCGTTTGTTTTTGTAACGCACATGCCTGCACCTTGTTGAACGGCGTAGTGTTTGCCGCCTTCAAAGATGGGGTAGGGCATCGCTTTAAAATCAATGGGAACCAAAGCGGAGCCGTCGGTAACCTGTGTTGGAAAGTACGACGCGCCCGACGACGACGCCACATATGAAATAATGTCGCCCTGTTTAACGTCGTCGGCTCTAAATTCGCCGTAGGCACCAAAATAGCCAAGGCAGGTGGCGTCATAATACACATCAAAAAGGCGGCGCATAACAGATTCATCTAAAATAACTTTGCCGGTGCCGTCCAGATTAGAGTTGATAACTTCAACACCCAGCTGGCGGCCACCTATAATAAGATAGTTCGCCACTGAATCAAACCCAAGCAGCGCCCTGCCTTCGTCAGCTTCAGGTGTTTTGGCATTCATCCAATGATAATATTCTTCCGCCACGTTGCGGATGGATTCCCATGTGGTGAGCGCATCGTCGGTGTGGCCTGTTTCTTCAGCAAATGCCTGCCACGCCGTGTCGTTAATATAAAGCAGCTCGGTGCTTTTAGCCACCGGCAACACCGACAGCTTGCCTTTGCTTAAAACGCCGACATCTAAAAAAGCCGGCATGTAATTTTCAAGTTCTTCGGCGGTAAAATAATCGTTAAAGTTGATGATTTTACCAAGCCTGTCTACTTTAAAGGCAACGTCCGGATAAGAAGAAAAGATAGCCGGCATCGGCTCGCTGTTAACGACCCCTTTGGCAGAATTTTTGATTTCCGTCTCCAGCTCGGAAATGCTGGCAATGCGGATAGGGTCTACAATAATGCCTTTTTCAATGCCAATAGTTTTGTTAAATTCATTTACCGCCGCTTCAATGGCCTCGTGATTTCTGCCGGAATAATAATGCCACAGTGTAACGGTAACGGGGTTTTTAGGGCTTAGCAGCCCCTCTTTTTTACCGGTGCAGCCGGTTAACAAAAGAAAGGTAAACACCAACAACAAAGAAATGGCAATTGTCAGACGCTTTTTCATGCAGAGACGCCCCTTTTAAGTATTTTACTAATACTGATATTATACCACATAAATCGACATTCTAAAAATTAAAACAGACAATCCAGCGTTGGTTGCCTGTTTTTTTGTTTCGCTATTTATATGTCTTGCATATAACGGTGTGCTGTCAAAAAAATGCAAAACATATTTAGTTATTGACTTAATGCAACAAATGAACGGAGCAGGGCTAAATTATTTTTGCGCCACAACTTCTATTTCAACCATGGCGTCTAGCGGTAGCCGCGCTACCTCAACGCAGGAACGCGCCGGTTGCTCTTGGGTGAAATAGCTTTTATAAACATTATTCATGGCGGCAAAATTGGCCATGTCACTCAAGAAAACCGTTGTTTTTATAACGTTTTTCAGCGTGACGTCCGCTTCTTTCAAAACAGCCTCAACGTTGTTTAGCGCAAGCTGTGTTGCCTTGGCAATATCTTTTGTTTCATGGTGCCCGGTGGCGGGGTCAACTGGCAACTGGCCCGACGTAAAGACAAAACCGCCCGCCACCACCGCCTGTGAATAAGGGCCGACGGCATCGGGTGCGTGTTGTGTGGAAATAATTGTTTTGCTCATGGTATACCTCTTTCAATTTTCTTTGGTAACAACTCGTGCCTGCAATTCGGCAATGTGTTCATCATAATCAGCCGCCACGTGAATATCAACTAAAATAAGCTCTAAAATGTCGCCTTGCAGCTGCAAGTTGTTGGCGTTAATATAATCCAGCAGCGTGTTGATGTGTTTACGGGTTGATTGACTGCTGCCTTTGTACCGCAGCGTTACGTAATTGCCGGCAGGCAGCGTGCTGTCGGTAGCCTCGTCGTCAACAATAAAAACGCTGGTGTATTTGGGTGCTTTGTCATCCTTTAAAGCGGCGCTGTTTATTTTTGAGCCGATGTGGGTGTTGCCTATGATGTAAAGGCGGTTAAGCAAGCGGTTTAAGAGCTGCTTGATGATGACGTCCATTTCTTCATCGGTGGAGAAGGGGCGCGCCAGCTCATGGCAGCGGCGCGGTGGGTAATAGGTATTTTCAACGGTGCCGATGGGTTTTTTCTGCGCCTCTTCCAGCGCGTTAAGCCGGCTTTCAATGTTTTTGTGCACCCGGCTTAATTGTTCCATCTGCTGCGTTACCGTTTGTTGCTGTGTTAAAAGAGAGTGGGTGGTGCTTTCAACGCTTCGGTTTTTCAAATAATCGTTAATATGCTCTAAAGAAAAGCCGATAGAGCGCAAATCTCGTATAACATTCATGCGCCAAATATCTTTGTAGCGGTACATACGGTAGCCGTTGGCGGCACGAATGGGCGATATAAGCCCCAGTTCTTCGTAGTGGCGTATCGTGTCTGTGCCAACCCCGTACATTTTGGAAAGCTCGCCGATTTGAAAATATCGTTCCATATTTCACCTTGTTGTAATATTTTTCTTGACATTGGGATTGTACCAAGGTTTACAATTCTCTGCAAGGTTCAAAATCTCGAAAATATTTGTTCGCTGAAACGCGCACGCAGAAGGAAATCTAAAATGCAGAAAACAAAATCTATTAAGAAAGAATTTATTCGCTTTGCTGTTCCATCGGTTATAGCGCAGTGGGTATTTGCTCTATACACCATGGTGGACGGCATTTTTGTTGCGAGAGGTGTGGGAGAGCTGGCGCTGGCGGCGGTTAACATTTCAATGCCGTTTGTAAACTTCTTGTTTGCTATCTCGCTGGTTATGGCCATTGGCTCGTCCACCCTTATCTCTATCAAATTTGGTGAAGAAGACAGCCACCGCGCCAACGAAATTTACTCGCAAAACCTCATTACTGTCGGTATATTGTCGGTGATACTGATGGCGCTGGTGTTTTTAAACTTAAACAGCATTGCCCGCTTTTTAGGCGCCACGCCGGACACAATGGAGTATGTAACCACCTATATTGGTACCATTGCCGCCTTTGCACCGTGCTTTATGTTTTCATACTATTTTGAAATATTGATTAAAGCAGACGGCCGCCCTAAACTGGCAACGGTGATGGTTATTACCGGTGCCGTGATGAACTGTATCTTAGACTATCTTTTTGTCTTTGTCTTTCCGTGGGGCATTTTTGGTGCTGCTTTTGCAACGGGGCTTTCTCAGCTGACTGTTGCCGTCTTTTTTGCCATTTACTTTTTTAGCGGCAACAGCCGCCTTAAAGTGGTTAAACCCAACGCCACCGCAAAACTTTTCGCACGCACCGTGCGGCTTGGGTTGCCCAGCGGTATTACCGACTTTTCAGCCGGTATTATGATTTTCTTTTTTAACCACGCTATTTTAACGCATATTGGTGAAGAGGGTATTATAAGTTATACCATTGTGGCGTATATCAGCACGCTGGTGGTAATGTCATTAACAGGCATTGCACAAGGTATGCAGCCGCTGGCAAGTTATAGCCACGGCAGCGGCGACGAAAAAACCTGCAACAAGCTGTTGCGGTACGGCGTGATTGCCGGCGCTTTATTCACAGTGGCCATCTTGGTGCCAACCTGGCTGGGGGCCAAAGGCATTGTCAGCATCTTCATCGCGCCGGAGCACACCGCGCTGCGGGCTTACTCGGTAAAGGTGTTTAGAATATTCAGCCTTTCCTTTATACCTATTTGTTTAAGTGTTGTAATAGGGGGCTGGCTCACCGCTGTGGAGAAAGAGAAACCGGCGATTGCTATATCCCTTTCCCGCGGTTTTATTCTCATTGTTGCGTCGCTGTGGGTGTTGACTTATTTCTTCGGCGGCGACGGCATTTGGTGGGCGCCGCTGCTGAGTGAATCGGTAAGTGCGTTGCTGGCGGTTTGGCTGCTGTCTCTTAGCCGCAAACGTGATAGCCAGCTTAAAGCACAGCCCCGCGCCGTGCAGAAAAGTGGCATTGAAATATAAGAACCTAGTTGCCGTGTGATAGTGGTGTGTCGGCAAATGCGCCGCCCCATAAGACACAGCGCTAATAAATACATTATCTAAACGAAAGACTGCCGCGGCGGTGATACCCACACCGAGACAGAGGATACTCATAAAACTTTTTGCGAACAAAAAGAGCACCCGCTGAGCGGGTGCTCTTTTAATATTTGTATCGGGCTATACTTTGTAAACCTGAGGGGAATCCGGCGGGCTTGGGTCGTCTGGGTTTTCCTCGTCATAAGTTTCTTTGGCGTCACGGCCGAAGATAACAAAGACCATTTGTGCGGTAAACATAACAACCATGAGAATAGTCCATTTGTCGAAAATAGCCATTGGCAGGCTTAAATCTTCGGTGATGAAGAAGACAATAACCGCCAAAATGGAAGTGAGTACCGAGAGTATGCGCCAGAGCGGTTTTCTTCTTGCCCGTTGTTCATACTCTATGCCGGCTTCTTCTGTGTCGTCATCGCCCATTGTTTCAAAGGCGTCAAAGTCTTCATAGCTGTCTTCGTCTTCTTTACGTCTTACAAAGAAGGTGATGACGGTGACAATGGAGATGACAACGCCAACAATTGCCAAGAGCAGATTAAACAGTGCCCATATGTTGCCGGTGCGGCCAAAAAGCGGCACGTCGGCGTTGCCTATTCTAAAGACGGGGCTGTTGTCTGCGGCAATTTCCACCTCGGCAACCGGTTCCGCCGTCGTGTCCG
>CAYZSR010000040.1:0-5755 GCA_964479715.1 uncultured Oscillospiraceae bacterium
CGGCCGAGGCGGCAAGCAACGTGTGTAAAGCGGTTAAAGCGGTGGTTAAAAAGCCGCTGCTTGTTAAGCTGACCCCCAACGTTGACGACATTGTTGCCATTGCGGTGGCGTGCGAGCAAGCGGGTGCCGACGGGCTGGTGCTTATCAACACACTGCTTGGTATGCGTATCGAGCCGTCGACCGGCAAAAAGATAGTTTCTACCGGCAGCAGCGGGTTTTCCGGCCCCGCCATCAAGCCGGTGGCGCTGCGCATGGTGCACGACGTTTGCAGCGAGGTAGACATCCCCGTTGTGGGGGTGGGCGGCATTGCTACCGCCGCCGATATTTTAGAATTTATCTGGGCGGGCGCCACGGCGGTGCAGGTAGGCAGCCAAAACTTGGTGGACCCCTACGCCTGCCAATTTTTAGTGGAAATGCTGCCGCTGGCAATGCAGGAATACGGCATTGAAAGTTTAGACGCCATTCGCGGCAAGGCGCGCTGATTTTCAGCCGCCAAAAGGCAAACCATTTGTGGCGGTAACAATAGATTAATAGAGGTGTAATGTATGGCAACTGATGTAATTATTGCCTGTGATTTTGAAGACGCGGCAACGACGTTAAAATTTTTAGATTTGTTTGAAAATGAAAAACCCTATGTTAAAATAGGAATGGAGCTTTTTTACGCCGAAGGCCCCTCCGTTGTGCGCGCCGTTAAAGACCGCGGGCACCCCGTTTTTTTAGACTTAAAACTGCATGATATACCTAATACAGTATATAAAGCCATGCGTAATTTGTCTAAATTGAATATTGATATGACTAACGTGCACGCTGCCGGCGGGCGGGCAATGATGCAGGCGGCACGGGAAGGGCTGGGCGAAGCAAACGGCAAGCGCCCGCAGCTTTTAGCGGTAACGCTGCTTACCAGTATCAGCCAGCGAGCCATGCAACAAGAACTGCTTATTCCCGGCAACCTTCAAGAGGTGGTGGCGTCGTACGCGTCCAACGCCTGCGCCGCCGAGCTGGACGGTGTTGTCTGCAGCCCCCTTGAAAGCAGCCTTGTAAAAGAAGCGTGCCGCGACGGGTTTGTTACCGTAACGCCCGGCATACGCTACCCCCAAGGCGACGACGGCGACCAGCAGCGGGTAACAACGCCGCAGGCAGCCGCCGAAATAGGCAGCGACTACATTGTCGTCGGGCGGCCGATAACACAGGCGAAAGACCCCGTTGCCGCTTACAACAACGTGGTTAAAGACTTTCTTGGCTCCAATCAGTAATACATTATATAAATAAAGCTATTTCAGGAGGCGTTTATTATGGTTGATAAAAAATCCATTGCAAAAGACCTGCTTTCTATCCACGCGGTGTTTTTGCGCCCGGACAACCCCTTTACATGGACAAGCGGTATCCGCTCGCCCATTTATTGTGACAATCGCTTGATACTGTCTGCCCCTAAAATTCGTACACGGGTGGCAAACGGGCTGGCGGACATTGTTAAAGAACACTACCCCGAGTGCGAGCAAATAGCCGGCACCGCCACCGCCGGTATACCGCACGCCGCTTTAGTGGCGGATATTTTAGACCTGCCGATGTGCTATGTGCGGGTGAAAGCCAAAGACCACGGCCGCCGCAACCGGGTGGAAGGGCGCGTTGAAGCGGGACAAAAAATTGTGGTGATTGAAGACCTTATCTCAACGGGCGGCTCCGCCATTGAGGTGGTTGATGCGCTGCGCGACGAAGGGTGCGACGTGCTGGGCGTGGTGGCTATTTTCACCTACCAGCTTTCCATTTCGGAAGAAAAAATGAACGCCAACCGCATTGAGCTGCACACACTGTCTGATTACAGCGCATTGATAGAGCAGGCGGTAGAGGGCGGCTACATCAAAGAAGGCGACGTTGAAAAATTGCAGGCATTCCGCAAAAACCCACGGGACAGCAGCTGGATGGACCTGTAAAGTTGCCCAAGCGAATTATAAATATGCACTAATAGCTTGTGCAATGCGACAAAAGAGAATAAATATACACAATCGGCTTGATATTATACATAAACCATGTATACTATACTCAAGCCGATTTTATTGTGGCAAAAAGGGAGAGCGTTATGAAAAAAGAAATAAAAAAAGTAGTCCTCGCCTATTCCGGCGGTTTGGATACATCGGTTATTATTCCCTGGTTGAAAGAAAACTACAACTGTGAGATTATTGCCGTTTGCGCCGACGTAGGGCAAAAGGACGAGCTGGACGGGCTGGAAGAAAAAGCGCTGAAAAGCGGCGCCAGCAAGCTGTATATAGAAAATTTAAACAAACCATTGGTGGAAGATTTTATTTGGCCGACGCTTAAAGCCGGCGCCAAATACGAGGGGTATTTACTGGGCACCAGTTTTGCCCGCCCCATTATTGCCAAAGCGCTGGTGGATGTGGCACTTAAAGAAAACGCCGATGCCATTTGCCATGGCGCCACCGGCAAAGGCAACGACCAAGTGCGCTTTGAGCTGACAATTAAGGCGTTGGCACCCCACATAGAAATTATTGCGCCGTGGCGTGAATGGGACATCAATAGCCGTGAAGACGCTATTGCCTACGCCGAAGAGCGTGGCATAGAGCTGCCGATAACCCGTGAAACCAACTACTCAAAAGACAGAAATATCTGGCACCTTTCGCACGAAGGGCTTGACCTTGAAGACCCCGCGAACGAGCCGCAGTACG
The DNA here is from genome assembly GCA_964479715.1 of uncultured Oscillospiraceae bacterium. Taxonomy (GTDB): domain Bacteria; phylum Bacillota; class Clostridia; order Oscillospirales; family Ruminococcaceae; genus JAAYCI01. Next base: position 2,682 of record CAYZSR010000040.1, read on the forward strand.
ACGCCATTCTAGAGCTTGGCAAAACACCGGAAACGGCGCCCGACAAGCCGGAATACGTAGACATTGAGTTTGAGGCGGGCATTCCGGTGGCGGTAAACGGCACCGCTATGGACGGCGTCGAGCTGATTGAGGCGATGAACGAAATTGGCGGCAGAAACGGTGTCGGCACGCTTGATATCGTTGAAAACAGACTCGTCGGCATGAAGAGCAGAGGCGTTTATGAAACGCCGGGCGGCACCATTCTTTACGACGCCCACGAACAGCTTGAAAGAATTTGCCTCGATAAAAACACCTATCATTTTAAGCAAATAGTGGCGCAAAAAATGGCGGAGCTGGTTTATAACGGGCAGTGGTACACGCCGCTGCGTGAAGCCATTGAAGCGTTTGTTGATTCAACGCAAGAGCGGGTAACCGGCAAGGTGCGGCTAAAGCTGTACAAAGGCAATATTGTGCCCGCCGGCACCACCAGCCCCTATTCACTGCATGATTTAGTCACGTCCAGCTTTGGCGAAGATGAAGACTTTAACCAAGCAGACGCCGCCGGGTTTATTAACCTGTTTGGGCTGCCTATTAAAACCAAAGCTATTTTAGACGCCAGAAGAGAAGAAAAATAACCACTGCTATACATTCATTTGCAGCCACACCCCATCGTTAATTTAACGCTGGGGTGTGGCTGTTTTTTATAAAAAATCCGCCAAGAATCGAGAATTATTTCAAGATTTATTTACAATTATATAGTATACTGAAAACAACAGCTCCAAACTCTTTTAATAAGTATAGCTATGTATCGGCTTTTTACCTGACAAAGCAAAGGAGACAGATATGCTAACCATTGAACGTATTAAAGCACGCGAAGTGCTGGATAGCCGCGGCAACCCAACGGTGCAGGCGGAGGTGCTGCTTTCAAATGGCAGTGTCGGCATGGGCACGGTGCCAAGCGGTGCCTCAACCGGGCGTTTTGAAGCGCTGGAATTAAGAGACGGCGACCCCAAGCGCTACAACGGGCTGGGCGTGTTAAAGGCGGTTAAAAACGTTAACGAGTTGATTGCCCCATTGTTGGAGGAGCGGCGCATTGAAAACTTAAAACTACTTGATGACATTATGATTGAGGCCGACGGCAGCCCCAACAAAGCGATATTTGGCGCCAACGCCATTTTAGCGGTTAGCTTAGCCGCCGCCAAAGCCGCCGCAACCGCTAACCGCCAACCGCTTTTTAAAGAAATTGCCAGCGGCACCCCCGTTATGCTGCCGGTACCGATGATGAATATTTTAAACGGTGGTGAGCACGCAGACAACAACGTCGATATACAGGAATTTATGATTATGCCGGTCGGCGCTGAAAACTTTACCGAAGGTATGCGCTGGTGCGCCGAGGTTTACCACACGCTGGCAAAACTGCTTAAAACAGAGGGCCTCTCCACCGCTGTTGGTGATGAAGGCGGCTTTGCACCAAACCTTGAAAACGACGAACAAGCCATAGAGTATATCATTCAAGCTATTGAACAAGCGGGCTACAATCCCGGCAGTGATTTTGTGCTTGCCATCGACGCCGCCGCCAGCGAGTGGCGAACCGAAAATGGCTACACCTTGCCTAAAAGTGGTGAAAGCCACACCACCGAAGAAATGGTGGCGTACTGGCAGCAGCTGGTCAGCCGCTGGCCTATTGCGTCGCTGGAAGACGCGCTGGGCGAAGAAGATTGGGATGGCTGGCGCCTTTTAACCGATAAACTGGGCAGACAGATACAATTGGTTGGCGATGATTTATTTGCAACCAACACGGCGCGGCTGCAAAAAGGCATTGACGAAGGCTGCGCCAACTCAATACTGATAAAACCAAACCAGATAGGGTCTTTAAGCGAAACACTTGCCACTATTGAGATGGCAAAAGAGGCCGGTTACACGGTGGTTGTCAGCCACCGCTCCGGCGAAACGGAAGACACCACCATTGCCGATTTGGCCGTTGCCACCAACGCCGGGCAGATTAAAACCGGCGCCCCTGCGCGCAGTGAGCGGGTGGCAAAATACAACCGCCTGCTGCAAATTGAAGAAGAGCTTGAAATAGCCGCCCGCTGGCCGGGCATTAGCTGCTTTAGAGGTGGCTGACGGTTTAATTATTGCGTGGCGGTGCCGTAAAATGACGGCGCACAAAAAAGAGCGAAAAAAAGCCAAGGTAACACCGTTTTAGGGCGGTGTTACCTATTTTAAGGTTGCAAAGAAGCACCCTTTCATTTTATAATAATAGCACTACATAAAAGGGGTGGGGTTTTGTCTACTAACAACAAACAATGGACCGAAGTGATTATCACCGTTCCCAACAGCCAGCTGGAAACGGCGCAAGCCATCGCCACACAGTTTACCAACGGCGGCTTTTATATTGAAGAGTATAAAGACCTACTTGGCAAAACAGAGTGGCAAACCACCCCTGAATTGATTTCTGAAGAACTGTTGCAAAAACCAACAGACATTGCTCTGTTGCACTTATATTTTTCTCATGACGTTGATTTAGATAGTGAAATGCGCGATGTTAAAACAGCATTACAACAAGCAGATGTTGATTATAGTGTTGAAGTTGCCTATGTTGATGAAGAAAACTGGGCATCTGTTTGGAAGCAGCACTACCACGTAACCGAAGTGTCTAACCGATTAGCTGTGGTGCCAAACTGGGAAAGCTATACCGGTGACAAGACACCGATACGGCTCGACCCCGGTATGGCGTTCGGTACCGGTACCCATGAATCGACGCTGCTCTGTCTTTATGAACTGGATGATTTAATTAAAGGCGGCGAGACAGTTTTAGATGTTGGCACCGGCAGCGGTATTTTAGGGGTGGCGTCGGTTTTGCTGGGCGCTGAATCGGCCCTTGGCATAGACATAGACCCTGTGGCGGTAAGTGCCGCCAACAGCAACGCCGCCTTAAACAAGGTGCAAGACCGCTTTACCGCCCGCCAAGGAGACCTTACGACGGACATACACGGCGGTTATGACATTATTGTTGCCAACATCATTGCAGATGTTGTGATTGAGCTGACACCTGATGTGCCGGCACTGTTAAACCCCGGCGGCATTTTTTTGAC
>CAYZSR010000040.1:5765-10322 GCA_964479715.1 uncultured Oscillospiraceae bacterium
TAGCGGCATTATAGATTTTAGAGCAGGCGACGTTGAAAAAGCGCTTGAAGCGGCCGGTTTTATCGATATCACACAGCGGCATGAAAATGACTGGGTGTCCATCACTTGCCGCAAGCCCTAATGGTTTAACAAGATAAGCTGTATTAATAAGATGTATTTTGCAATTATTTCATATATAATTTAGGAGGACCAGCGTTGAGAGACTATGTTATTTTTACCGACTCATGTGTAGACTATGGACCGGAAATGTACGAAGAGACCGGCGTGAAAATGGATCCTTTAACCTTTTCGCTGGAGGGTAAAACCCACGCTAACTGGCCAGACGGTAGAGATATTTCCTTTAAAGAGTTCTACAAAAAACTGCGTTCCGGCAGCCAAGCGTCGACCAGCCAGGTAAACGTTAATGAATTTGTAGAATCTTTCCGTAAAGAGCTGGACGACGGCAACGATATACTTTACCTCGGTTTTTCATCGGGGCTGTCCGGCACCGTTAACTCGGGGCGCATAGCCGCCGAAGAGCTTGCTGAAGACTACCCTGACGCTAAAATTATAGTGGTGGATACCTTGGCCGCCAGTTTAGGGCAGGGGCTACTTGTGTGGCATGCCGCTAAACGTAAAAAAGAAGGGCAAAGCATTGATGAAGTGGCGCAGTGGGTTGAAGACAATAAGTTAAACCTAGCCCACTGGTTTACTGTGGACGACTTAAACTTTTTAAAGCGCGGTGGGCGTATCGGTAGTGCGGCGGCGATGTTTGGCACGGTGCTGCAGATTAAACCGGTTATGCACGTGGATAACAAAGGCTTTTTAGTGCCGGCGCGCAAAGTGCGTGGGCGCAGACAAAGCCTGAACGCACTAATAGAGCATATGGAGAAAACCGCTATTGAGCCGGAAAAACAAACGATATTTATCTCTCATGGTGACTGCTTGGACGAAGCGGAATACCTTGCCAAAGAGATAAAGCGCAAATTGAATGTTGAGCGGGTTTATATTAACTATGTCGGCCCTGTTATTGGCAGTCACTCCGGCCCCGGCACCATGGCGCTGTTCTTTTTAGCAGAGGAAAGATAACGTAAAATAGTGCGGTTTTAGCAAACACAGACAAAGAAAATTAAACACCCCTTACGGTGCGGATGCACCGTAAGGGGTGTTTTTATATATAAGATACAATAGAGAATAAAAGAACCGAAGTGTATGTCTTGACAACGATACATACATAAAGTCTAAAGATATATTCAATATTCGCTTAAATATTACAAATATATTCTTGATTTATGTGATTGATGTGCATAGTGCGAGCGTGGTGTTTAGCTTTGCTTTCAACAGCCAAAGTGTGCGGTGTTGAAAATGATTGCTAAAATCTAGAGCTACCATGCTGTGCGTGTTGAGAGCCATAGCTCCATTACACGTTGCTTAAAAACACATATTGCAAATAGTGCTGAGAAATGTGGGGTAGCCTTTACATTCTTTCTAGGCTAATGATAGTCGTCAATATTACCAGAAGTCACCACGCCGCCTAGGGCAAAAGATACGGTTCCATCACACATTGCCTAAAAGCACGTATTGCAAATAGTGTTGCGCAATGCGAGACAGCCTTTGCATTGTCTCTAGGCTAGTGGGCTCGCCCTCTGTTTTCCACTGGGGGAAAAAGCGAGAAATGTGTAGCACAATGTCGGGCGATAAGCGGGCAAGCCACGCCGCCTCTGCTTCCATTTCTTTTTCGCTGTCGCTTAAACCGGGCACTACCAAGGTGGTTACCTCAAGGTGGGCGCTTTTGGCAATGGTGGCAAGGTTGCGTTTAACAACGTTTAAATCGCCGCCCAGTTTTTTATAGGCCTCCTCATTAAAGGCTTTTAAATCGACATTGAAGGCATCAATATGCGGCAGCACTTCTTGTATCGTTTGTTCCGACAGATAAGCGTTGGTAACCATCACCGTTTTAAGCCCCTGTTTTTTGGCAAGTTTTGCGGTGTCTCGCACAAACTCGTAGCCGACGCCCGGCTCGTTATAGGTAAAAGCAATGCCGATGTTGCCGCGATCGCGAAAGGTAAGCGCCTCTTCAACCAGCTGCTCCGGCGACACTTCTTTGTAGTGTTTTGGGCGTTCTTGAGAAATGTTGTGGTTTTGGCAAAAGGGGCAGGTCATGTTGCAGCCGTAACTGCCGGCAGACAAAATAAGGCTGCCGGGGTGAAACCGACTAAGCGGTTTTTTCTCTATCGGGTCGAGGGCGACAGCAGTCAGTTTACCGTAGTTTTCACTCACAACGCGGCCGCCATCAGCAATGCGGGCACCGCAAACACCCCGCTGCCCCTGCGTTAGCTTGCAGTGGCGCGGGCAAACGGTACAGGTTGCTTCTTTAAGTTGCTCATTGGTTGCCATGGCGGGTGAAACGCCCTTTCATCAGGTTGATTTATTCGCTGTGGCGCACCACTTCAAAGCGTTCCAGCGTGTAGGGTGCGTTAGCGGGGATGCCGGCCTTTTGCAGCGCGATTTCCACCTGCTTTTCGGCGGTGTCCACGCCGTCCAAGTTAGGTAAAAGCAGCCCGCGCTGGTAACCGCGGGAAACAATGACGCCGTATTTTTCAGGGTCCAGCTCCCCTATCGAGCCGATCTTCTCAGCGTCGCCCAATACGTCGACGCTGAAGGTTAGCTCCGCCACCTCGTCCGCTTGTACGGTGCGAAAGCGGGGGTCTTCGGTACCGGCGGAGACGGTGTTTTGCATAATTTCTTCAGCCAAACTGCCCGCAGTGGCGGCGATGGTGCCGATACAGCCACGCAGCTGCCCCCGTTGGTACAGGGTTACAAAAGCACCGGCTTGGCGGTCGGCTAATTCCGTTGGTAGGTTGTTCGGGGTGGCGGCCGGCTTGCCTGTTTCTAAATAGGTTGCCAGCGAATGCCGTGCCAGCGCCACATATGGGTTGGCGGTTTTTTCAGACGCGCTTTCCCCCGTTTTTTTGCCGTTTATCTCGTAGGTGGCAACGGCGTACCCCACGCCAAACGGCCCCTCGTAAGAGAGCAGCCGCGGCGTAACCTCTTTGCCGTGCAGCGCGCCGCCCATCATAATGAAGGCGCGCAAACCGCACTCGGCGCCTTTTTGCGCCACATCACGGTCGATGTTAATCAATGTGTCCCAATCGCCTTTATCTAAAGCGTCGGTAATAATTTTATCCAGCTGCGGGCCTTCCGGCAGGTAGCCATAGGGACCGTCTTTGGTTAAACGGTGCGATAAATCGCCGCTGGCTATAACGGCAACACGTTTGTCGCCGGCGGCTTTTGCAATAAGGCGCCCCATGTTGTAGTGGGTTTCAAACGGCAAGCCGGAAATGCCGATGCGAACCACTTTATAATCACTTAAATAGTTGTTTAAAAAGACGAGGGGTATCATGGTGCCGTGGTCCAGCACGTTGTTGGCTTGGCCCGACGGACCCGCTGCAATACCGTGCTTTGCGGCAAGCTCTTCAAGGGTATGCACCAGGTCGACATCGTAAAAAGCGTCAACACCCAGCTGCGGCACCCCATAACGGGCAAAACTTCCGCTGCTGTTGTGGTCTGGTGATATCTCGATCCAATCGTGAAACATTTCGGCGTGTGGGCTAATGACAACCACCGTTTCGGGTTTGGTGGCCGCCACCATCGACACCGCTTTTTCATACGCGTCGATGGTTTTTTGAATTACTTTTTGCTCACCCTTCCCTATTTCCGGAAAGATTAAAGGAGGGTGTGGCACTGCAATAGCGGCAGTAATGGGCATAGGAAACCTCCTGTGTAATAAAAACGCTGATTTTCAATACGGATAGTGGGGTGGAAACGCTGTTTTAATAAAAAGTAATAGACAGGCGCCGTGAAATTCTATAAAATACCGCGGCACAATCTACTTTCTCTGTATACATTATATAATAAAACGACAAAAAACAACAGCCTTACACAAAGAATGTGTAAGGCTGTTTTAAAGAGCAAAGGCTCGTTAGTATTTTGGTACCCGGATACGGTAGCTGGTGTGCAAAATGTCAATGGCTTTTTTGCTGCCTGCTTCGCCCAGATAGTCTTTGTATACTTTTTTAACAACGGGGTTGTCGTGGCTTTTGCGCAGTTCTTTCTTTTGGTCGTCGTTGTACAGCGCTTCAGCACGCAGGCCGTTTAAATCTACAAAGTTGCGGATGTAGGCCGGTTGGCTGGGTTGCCCGCCGCCGTTGATGCAGCCGCCGGGGCACGCCATAATTTCAATAATATGGTATTTGCTTTCGCCGGCGCGCACGTCGCGCAGTACTTTGTCTACGTTTTTCATGCCCGAGACGGAGCAGACGTTAACGTCTAAGTCGCCCACTTTGTAGGTGGCTTCTTTAATGCCTTCGCTGCCACGTACCTCTACAAAATCAAGGTTTTCAAGCTCTTCTTGGGTGATGGTTTCAACCGCTGTGCGCAGCGCCGCTTCAAGAACGCCGCCCGAGGCGCCAAAGATAACGGCGGCACCGGTTGATTCGCCCAGCGCTTGGTCGTACTCGGCGTCTTCCAGCGCGTTAAAGTCGATGCCAGCGCGCTCAATCATGCGGGTCAATTCGC
>CAYZSR010000040.1:10332-12591 GCA_964479715.1 uncultured Oscillospiraceae bacterium
TTTAGCGGTGCACGGCATAATGCTGACGACAACGATGTCTTTCGGGTCGGTTTTAGTTTTCTCCGCCCAGTAGGTTTTAACCAGTCCGCCCATCATGCCTTGCGGGCTTTTGCAGGACGAAATGTGGTTAAACAGGTCGGGGTATTCAATTTCACAGAATTTGGTCCAGCCGGGGCAACAAGAGGTCAGCAGCGGCAAGGTACCGCCGTGCTCTACTCGCTCAACAAATTCGTGGGCTTCTTCAATAATGGTAAAGTCGGCGGCGGTGTCGGTGTCAAACACATAGTCAAAACCGATTTGACGCAGCGCCGCAACCATTTTGCCTTCAACGTTGGTGCCGATAGGCATGCCGAACGATTCGCCCAGCGTGGCACGGATGGAAGGGGCGGTTTGCACCACAACCACCTTGCTTGGGTCGCTGAGGGCTTCGCGCACCTTGTCGGTGTCGTCCCGTTCAACCAGCGCGCCGGTGGGGCAGTTGACAATGCATTGCCCGCACGAGATGCAGGCCGTTTCCGCCAGCGGCGCTTCAAACGCGCAGGCGATGTGCGTATCAAAGCCGCGGTCAGACGGGCTGATAACGCTTACTTGCTGGTCGCACGCGGCAACGCAGCGGCGGCACAAAATGCATTTGTTGTTGTCTCTTACAAGGTGAAGCGTGCTGTGCTCCAGCTCGAAGAAGGGGCGGTCGCCGATAAATTTCTTGCCATCTACGCCATACTCATAGCACAGCTGTTGCAGCTCGCAGTCGGTGCTGCGAATGCAGGAAAGGCAGTCTTGGTCGTGGGTTGAAAGCAGCAATTCCAAGTTGGTTTTGCGTGCGTCCAGCACTTTTTGCGTGTTGGTGGTAACCTCCATGCCTTCGGCAACGGGGTAGACGCAGGCGGTAACCAGCCCTCTGTCTTTAATTTCTACCATGCACATGCGGCAGGCGCCAATTTCGTTTAAATCACGCATCCAGCACAGCGTTGGAATATTGATGCCAACACTGTGGCAGGCGTCCAGCACGGTACTGCCGGCTTCAACGTCATGTTCTATTCCGTTAATCTTTATCTTTACTGTGTCAGTCATGTTCTATCTCCTTACCCTTTGCTGATGGCATCAAAGTTGCATTTGTCCATGCAAACGCCACATTTAATGCATTTGTCTTGGTCGATTACATGAGCCTGCTTAACCTCGCCGGAAATGGCATCGGTGGGGCAGTTGCGGGCGCAAAGGGTGCAGCCGGTGCACTTGTCTGCGTCAACCGTGTAGCTCAACAGCGCTTTGCAAACGCCAGCCGGGCAATGTTTATTTTCAATATGCTCAATGTACTCATCTTCAAAATAGCGCATGGTGGAAATAACCGGGTTGGGTGCTGTTTGCCCCAGCCCGCACAGGCTATTTTCAGAAATATAAGTGGATAGCTCTTTAATTTTATCCAAGTCTTCCATGGTGGCTTTACCCTCGGCAATTTTATCAACGTGCTCTAAGAGACGTTTGGTGCCGACACGGCAAGGGGTGCATTTGCCGCAGCTTTCGTCGACGGTGAAGTCTAAGAAGAAGCGGGCAATGTCTACCATGCAGGTGGTTTCGTCCATAACGATAAGCCCACCGCTGCCCATCATCGAGCCGATGGCTTGCAGGTTGTCATAGTCGATGGGGGTGTCTATCTTTTCAGCGGGGATACAGCCGCCGGAGGGGCCGCCTGTTTGCGCCGCTTTAAAGTTATAGCCGCCGGGGATACCGCCGCCTACCACTTCAACAATTTCGCGTAGCGTGGTGCCCATCGGCACTTCAACCAGACCGGTGTTTTTAATGCGACCGCCCAGCGCAAAGACTTTGGTGCCTTTGCTTTTTTCGGTGCCGATGGCGTTAAACCACTCGATGCCGTTTAAAATAATGCGGGGTATGTTGGCGTAGGTTTCAACGTTGTTTAAAACGGTGGGTGCGCCAAAAAGGCCCTTTTCTGCCGGGAACGGTGGACGGGGGCGCGGCTCGCCGCGTTGCCCTTCGATGGAAACCAGCAGCGCTGTTTCTTCACCGCAAACAAAAGCGCCGGCGCCAAGCTTTACTTCCATATCAAAATCAAAGCCGGAGCCAAAAATGTTTTTGCCAAGCAGGCCGTATTCACGGGCTTGCTCAATGGCGATGGTCAGCCGTTTAACGGCGATGGGGTATTCAGCGCGTACATACGCGTACCCTTTGTTGGCGCCAATGGCGTAGCCGGCAATGGCCATCGATTCAATCAGTACGTGCGGGTCGCCCTCTAGGATGGAG
>CAYZSR010000041.1:0-1475 GCA_964479715.1 uncultured Oscillospiraceae bacterium
ATTGCAACTTCAAAATGCTGTCGTACAGCACGCCAAAGCCCAAAATAATAGGCAGCAGCGTAATAATTTCCTCGGGGCGGATTAAAACATAAACACCGCCGATTAACAGCATAACACCGGTGGCCAAATCGCTACGGAAAACGCGCTGTTCATCACGCCGTGCAAAATATAAAGACACCCGTATAATGCCTGCTAAAAGCAGTGCCCCGCCAAGAACATAGCAGATAAACACTTCGTCCGGGTTTGGCGTTAACAGGCGCAACACACCGAGAAGTATGTAGGCGATTGACACTAAAACAAAAAACAATTTAAACCGCTTTGTTTGCTCCATGAAAATACCCCACCTTAACTGATAAATTTATAAAACACGCCGCAAACTAATTAATATACATGGTCAGCGTCTGAATAATGTATAATTAGTCTTTGATTGTCTCGCCGATGTCAGCAATTTTTTCATGAAAGGCTTCGTCTTCGCTAACAATCAAAACCGGCTCGGAAAAATCCAGCGCGTACATGCCGATGTAGCTTTTGGCGTCGATAATCATGCTGCTGTCCAGCGAGTGAATGCCAACGTCGTGTTCAGATTCAACCGCTAACCGTTGAATTGTCTGTAGTTCCTTAATGTAATTGATCTGTTTTTTTGTAACCATTTTTGTCTCCAATCTGATACGCTATAATTGTTATAGTATGCGTAAAAGTTATACTATTTCTATATAGTATATTATAACACGGCACCTCTAATAACAAAAGTTAATTAACAATTTTGCAAAGAGCGGGTGGGGCAGGGCGCCCACAACGGCGCTTAAAGCGGTAAAAACATTAATGTACGTGCCACAGATACAATGGTTACAACATTTAAGGATACTGTCATAATAAAAGCATTGCATTATTATACAATAAGCCATATAATTATATCCTATAGCCCTACACAAATAAAGGAGGATTCTCAATGAAAAAAGTTTTTAGCGTGATGCTGGTTGCCCTGTTGGCGCTGGCTATGCTGGCAGGATGTTCCGGCGGCGGGCCCAAATCGGGTGCGCAAGATGACGCAGATACCATTGTTATCGGCGGCCTTGCTCCGCTTACCGGGAACGTGTCTCAATACGGTATCGCAGCCTATAACGGCGCGCAAATTGCCGTTGATGAAATTAACGAAGCAGGCGGTGTTTTAGGCAAAGATGTTACCTTTATTTGCGAAGACGAAAAAGGTGACCCTACCGAGGCCATTAACGCCTACAACAAACTGGTTGAAAACGATAAAATTGTTGCCTTGGTTGGCGACGTTACCACCAAGCCCACCATCGCGGTAGCGCAAAAAGCCGCCCAAGATGGTACCCCGATGATTACCCCCACCGGCACCGGTGCGGAAATCACCGAAATTGGCGACAACATCTTCCGTGCGTGCTTTACAGACCCGTACCAAGGGGAACTGATGGCCTACTACGCACAAGATAAAACCGAAGCGAAAACCGCCG
>CAYZSR010000041.1:1485-12499 GCA_964479715.1 uncultured Oscillospiraceae bacterium
TAAAATTAAAGAAGCCAACCCCGATGTGGTTATGGCGCCATGCTATTATGAAGACGCCGCGATGATTATTCAACAAGCGCGCGACCTTGGTATTACCGCCACTTTCTTAGGCCCGGACGGCTGGGACGGCATTCTAAACCAAATGGACGAAAGCAACTTTGATGTCTTGAACAACAGCTTCTACTGCGGGCAATACGCTTTCAGTAACCCCAACGAAGCGCTGCAAAACTGGATGGACGCCTACCTTGAAAAGTTTGACGGCGACGACGAGTACCTGAATATGTTTGCCGTTCTTGGCTACGAGGCAATGCACCTGATGGCAGCCGCTATTGAAGAAGCCGGCTCCACCGAAGCAGAAGCCATTATTGCCGCCCTGAAAAACTTGGAATATGAAGGTATCTCCGGTACCATCTCTTTCCTTGGCGGCAACGACCCCGCCCGTGAAGCGTACGTTATTGAATTTGTAGACGGCAAAGAAGAAATTACCGGCACATACGCCATTCCTGGTGCAGACGCAAACGGCGCCGACGATGCGTCCGACCTTTCCGACGCGGCGTAAGCAAAAAAGTTAATAGACGTACCGTTGTTAAAATCAAAGAAGGGCGAAGTGATTCGCCCTTCTTTTAAATTTTCATACCAAAAATTCTCAAAATGGTGTATAATGATAGCTGTTCAATTTTTTTAGATAATCCCTTATATAAGGATGGTGTGCGGTAATGTATTTGCTTTCTCAGTTGCTGAACGGCCTTGGCATCGGCAGCATTTATGCGCTGATTGCTTTGGGCTACAGCATGGTGTACGGAATCGTAAAATTAATCAACTTCGCGCATGGAGATATTATCATGGTGGGGGGCTATGTAATCTTCTCTATGCTTGGCTTCGGCATGCCCGTTTGGATGGCTATGGGCGCCTCTATTTTATTCTGCGCCATTGCCGGCGTGGTTATAGAGCGCGTTGCCTACCGGCGCATGCTAACACAAGACGCCCCCCGTATAGCGCTGCTTATAACGGCTATCGGCGTAAGCATATTCTTACAAAACTTGTATCAACTTATCTATGGCTCCAACGCAAAATCGATGCCCAAACTTTTCAATCTGCCTGAAATTACTGTTGGCGGCGTGCCTATTTCTAACACTATTTTAAACGTTAGCGTTGCCGTTGTGATGATGGTTGTTTTGTGGCTGCTTGTGAACAACACCAAAATGGGCAAAGCGATGCGCGCCACCAGCGAAGACGCTGACGCCGCCACGCTGATGGGTATTAACACCAACTCGGTAATTGTCTTTACCTTTGCCATCGGCTCGGCTTTGGCGGCGGTTGGTGCTATTTTATACACCAACACCTATATGCAAATTAAACCGACGATGGGTGGCATGCTGGGGCTTAAAGCCTTTGTTGCGGCGGTCTTCGGCGGCATTGGTATTATGCCTGGTGCCATGCTGGGTGGCTTTGTTTTAGGCTTGGCAGAAAGCTTAAACAACGCCTATGGTTATTCCACATTAACCGACGCTGTTGTTTTTGCGCTGCTCATTATCATTTTGCTTGTAAAACCGGCTGGTTTACTTGGCGAACACATGAAAGAGAAGGTGTAAGCCATGTCTACAAAACAACTATCTAATGCGAAAAAGCGAGACATAGCCAGCGGTGTAACGTTAGTACTTGTCTTTGTTATCTTCTTTATCTTACGTGCGCTTATTCAAACGGGTGTTATCAACCCGTATTTTAGAGATATAATCAACCTGGTTTGCATCAACGTTATTGCCGCCATTAGCCTCAACATGGTAACCGGCTTATTAGGGCAGTTAGTGCTGGGGCAGGCAGGCTTTATGTTGGTGGGGGCGTATGTTTCCGCCCTCTTTACAAAAAATGTCGGCTGGGGGCTGGAGTTTTCGCTACCCATCAGTTTGGTGCTGGCGGGGCTTATCTCCGGCGTAACGGGGCTGCTTATCGGTATCCCGGCGCTACGCCTTCGCGGCGACTATTTGGCGATAATTACCCTCGGTTTCGGTGAAATAATTCGGGTTGTATCAAACAACTTGAAAATAACCAACGGCGCCAAAGGCCTTTCCGGCGTTGCCTCTTTAACCACACCGCAAAACCTAAGCGGTATGTTTAACTACCTCTTTCTTATCGCCGCCGCCGTTATAGCTATGAGCTATACCTTCGGTACATCACGGCACGGCAGGGCGGTTATAAGTATCCGCGAAGACGAGATTGCCGCTGAATCAAGCGGCATTCGCACCACCTATTACAAACTGCTTACCTTTACGCTAAGTGCCTTTATTGCCGGCATTGCCGGCGGGCTGTACGCCCACCAAATTGGCATTATAGACCCCTCTAAGTTTGACTTTAACCGCTCGGTTGAGCTGCTTATGATGGTTGTTCTTGGCGGCATGGGCTCCATCACCGGCTCGGTCATTTCATCGGGCGTATTAACGGTATTGCCCGAGGCGCTGCGCGGTTTCTCCAACTACCGCATGCTGGTTTACAGCGTGGTGCTTATTGCTGTGATGCTTTTCCGTCCGCAAGGCTTGTTTGGGCGCAGAGAGATGAGCATCATCAAACCATACGAGAAAATCCGTGATAAAATACGGGCACGGCGCAGCAAAGGGGGCGACCAATCATGAGTAACATGGTGTTACAAGTTGAAGATTTAAGTGTTTATTTTGGTGGTTTGCGGGCGGTGGACGCCGTCAGCTTTCACATCAAGAAAGGGCAAATTGTCGGTTTAATCGGTCCCAACGGCGCCGGCAAAACCACCATTTTTAACCTGCTTACCGGTGTTTATGAGCCGACCCGAGGCGATATTTACCTTGAAAAACGCAGCCTCAGCCAAGATAAAACCTTTCGGCGCAGCCAGCTGGGGCTGGCACGCACCTTTCAAAACATTCGCCTGTTTAAAGATATGAGCGTAATTGACAACGTTAAGCTGGCGATGAATAACCAGATGAATTACAATATATTCTCCGGCATTTTCCGCGGTTCACGCTACCGCACGCAGGAGCGTATAACCAGCGAAAAAGCCCATACGCTGCTGAAAGAGATGGATTTAGATTCTTGCGCGTACGAGCTGGCGGGCAGCCTGCCTTACGGCAAACAGCGCAAACTGGAAATTGCACGGGCGTTGGCATCAGACCCGAAAGTGCTGCTGCTGGACGAGCCCGCCGCCGGCATGAACCCAACTGAAACGCAAGATTTACTGGCAACCATTCAGCTTATTAGAGACAAATACGATGTGAGCATTTTACTGATAGAGCACGACATGAACTTTGTTATGGGCATTTGCGAATATATCTTTGTGCTCGACTACGGCCGTTTAATTGCCGCGGGCGAGCCGGAAGAAATACGCAGCAACGAAAAGGTTATCGAAGCGTACTTAGGGGGTGACGAACTTGCCGATGCTTAAAGTAGACGATTTAAACGTTTTTTACGGGGCGATACACGCCATTAAGGATGTCAGCTTTCACGTTGACAAAGGCGAGATTGTCACCTTAATCGGTGCCAACGGCGCCGGTAAAACCACCACCCTGCACACCATTTCCGGTTTGCTGGCACCGCGCTCCGGCTCCATTTATTTTGAAGAGAACAACCTGCTGGAAACCCGGCCCTATAAAATTATATCGCTGGGGTTGGCGCAGGTGCCGGAAGGGCGCCGTATTTTTGCTGAAATGTCCGTTAAAGAGAACCTGCAAATGGGTGCCTACGCACGCACCGACCCGGACGGCATCGCCGAAGACTACAACCGGGTTATGGAAGTGTTGCCCCGGCTGCGAGAGCGCCAAAAACAGCTGGCTGGCACCTTGTCCGGCGGCGAGCAACAAATGCTTTCCATCGGGCGTTCCATCATGGCACGGCCTCGCATGTTGCTTTTGGATGAGCCGTCGATGGGGCTGTCACCGCTTTTGGTGGAAGAAATTTTCAACATTATTAAAGACATTAATAAATCCGGTGTAACGGTGTTGTTGGTTGAGCAAAACGCCAAGATGGCGCTTAATTTAGCCAGCCGTGGGTATGTGATGGAAACGGGTCGAATTGCTATTGAGGGCACCTCTAAAGAGCTTGCCAACAACCCCAAAGTAAGAAAAGCTTACCTTGGCGGCGAATAGCCTTTCACCAACTGAAGATAAAACACATTTGGCTAACCGCAAGGTTAGCCAAATTCTCATTAGAGGGAGCTATGGAAGAAAAAAGAAGGCACGGTTTATCGGCCACCATTAAGGCGGCGTTTCCGTACACGTTGCCGGTGCTAACGGGGTATATTTTTATGGGCATGGCGTTTGGCATATTGCTACAAAGCATTGGCTACGGGGCGCTGTGGGCTTTCGCTATGAGCCTAACCATGCTTGCCGGCTCGATGCAGTTTGTGGCGGTGGGCTTGCTGGCGGCGGGATTTCACCCCGGCGTGGCGCTGGTTACAACGCTTATGGTAAATGCCCGCCATTTATTTTACGGCATTTCAATGCTGGAAAAATTCAAAGACTTCGGCAAGAAAAAGTGGTACATGGTTTTTTCACTGACTGACGAAACCTTTTCATTGCTCAATTCCGTCGCGCCGCCGGCGGAGGTTGCCGCCAAGCCATTTTATTTTGCGGTGGCGGCAATGAACCACAGCTACTGGGTTATCGGCTGCACGGTGGGGGCGCTACTCGGCTCCGCTATGACAATAAACACCCAAGGTATTGAGTTTGTTATGACGGCACTCTTTGTTGTTATCTTTCTAGAACAATGGCAGCAAAAGCCAAACCGTGCACCGGCGCTTATCGGGCTGTTTGTTTCGATTCTCTGCCTCGTTATTTTTGGCAGCGACTATTTTATCGTTGCGGTGATGGTGGCGCTGATAGCCGCTTTCAGCGCCTTACGCAGCCCGCTGGAAAGGAGCCTTAATCCATGACAACAACTCAATCTATTATCATGGTGGCAGTCATTGCACTAGGCACCTTTGCCACCCGTGCCGCCGCCTTTGTAATCTTTCCGTCCAACCGCCCAACGCCCGCCTTTGTGCTTTATTTAGGCAAGGTATTGCCGTACGCCATTACCGCCATGCTTATTGTGTATGGCTTAAAAGAAGTTAAAATCGGCAGCTACCCACACGGCTTGCCGGAGCTTATCGCCATTGCGCTGGTGGTGGCGGTTTATCTGCTTTTCAAAAACTCGCTTCTCGCCATTGCCGCGGGCACCATTGCTTATATGGTGCTGGTGCAACTGGTGTTTATAACGTAATATTTTGTTCGACAAGATAAATAGTGATATGCTATTATAATGAAGCTAAGGGGAAAATACCGATACAACAAACATAGCGGATTTAGAAAGTTGGTGCATGATGAGGCTGGAAGTAAAAGATATCCACAAAAATTTTCAAGATAACTACGTGCTAAAAGGGGTAAACTTTGCCGCAACCGGCGGCAAAGCACTGGGGTTATTGGGGCGCAACGGAGCAGGGAAAACAACAACCATACGCATTATTATGGATGTTTTCCCGGCGGACTCCGGCGCTGTCCTTGTTGACGGCAACCCCATAGACTACAACCAAACTAAATTTGGCTACCTACCGGAAGAGCGGGGGCTTTACCCCAAGAAAAAAGTAGCGGAGCAGCTTATTTATATTGGGCGGCTGCGGGGGCTTTCCAAACGGGAAGCAGACGCCTCTATTAAAAATTGGCTATCTAAATTTGATATTGACGATTATTATAACCGCCGGCTGGACACGCTCAGCAAAGGCAACCAGCAAAAAATTCAGCTGATTGCCACTCTTTTAAACAACCCGGACATACTTATTTTAGATGAGCCTTTTGCGGGGCTGGACCCCGTTAACTCTGAAATTTTGCAGCAGGTGGTGCGTGAGCAGATAGCCGCCGGCAAAATTGTTCTTTTTTCAAGCCATCAAATGAATTATGTTGAAGAATTTTGTGACAGCATCGCTATTTTACACGGTGGAGAAATTGTTGTCAGCGGCAACATAGAGGCGCTTAAAAGCTCGTACGAGAGAGACACGCTCACCGTTTCAACGCCAGACCCGCTACTGCTGAAAGACTACTGTGTTAAAAACCTTTCAGCGCTTATCAAAGAGGTGTCCACAGGGCACCACACCGTCACGGTACAGCTTAACACCCCGCGTGATAAAGCGGTTGTTATGCAACATTTAACCGCCTCCGGCGTTGACATTAACGCCCTTCAAGTGAAAGAACCCACGCTGAACGAGATTTTTGTGCAGTACGCGTCAGACGAGGCGGAAAATGAAAATGAAAAAGATAAAGGGGGCAAGCAATGAAACAGGTAGGTATTGTCTTTGGTTTTGAGTTTTTTGAATACGTCAAAAGAAAATCCTATATCATTATTACCGCCTTGTTGGTTGTGCTTATTGCGGTGGGGCTTTCGTTGCCGCAAATCCTCTCCCTTTTTAAAGACGAGGCAGACAGCGGCGCCGATAACAGCGCCGCAAAGGCGGCACAGGTAGCCTTTGTCAGCGTCGAGGGAAAAGACAAGGTCGACGTTTATACCGAACTGATGCAGCCGGAGGGTTTTCAATTCGTCAGCAGCAACGCCGATGAAGCGGCGCTTAAAAAAGCCGTTCAAAAAGGCGATTATGACTTTGCCATTATTATGACCGGTCCGCTCAGCTATGAGCGCATCGTCTTAAACGCTGAGCTGGTGGACCAGTTCACCCCCGTTTTTGATGAGTTACTCCTCACGCAATACCGTGCGGCGTCGCTTGAAGAGGCGGGGCTTACCGCCCAGCAGGCAGACGCCATAATGGGTGCCCGGGTGGAAGGGCAAACGGTGGTTGTAGAAAGTGGCAAAGACCAAGCACAAAGTTTCTTTTACACTTATATACTGGTCTTTTTGCTGTATTTTGCCATTGTTTATTATGGGCAATTTATTGCGTCAAGCGTTGTGTCAGAAAAAAGCACCCGCACGATGGAGCTGCTAATAACCTCAACTAAACCCAGCAGTTTAATCTTTGGCAAAGTGCTGGGGGCAGGGGCGGCAGGGCTTACGCAGATGGCGTTGCTGCTTGGTACCAGCTATCTGTTCTATGGCCTAAACAGCAGCTATTACGCTGATAATTTCATTGTGCAGTCAATTTTCGCCATGCCTTTAGATGTCATGGTTTACACGCTGATTTTCTTTGTTTTGGGCTTTTTCATCTACGCCTTTTTGTTTGCCGCTTTTGCCAGCTTGGTAAGCCGTATGGAAGAGCTTTCCACCGTTATTTCTCCGTTGATGATTGTTTTTGTGTTTGCTTTTATGGTGGTTATGTTTTCAATGAGCGGTGGCGGTTTGGATTCGCCTTTAATGATTTTCTGCTCCTACTTCCCACTTACGTCGCCCATGGCTATGTTTGCAAGAATTGCGATGGGGCAGGTGGCGTTCTGGAAGATACTTATCTCCATCGGCATTTTGATTGTTTCAACCATCGGGTTTGGCTATTTCTCAACGGTATTGTACCAGTTGGGTGTTTTGCTTTACGGCAACCGCCCCAAGCCCAAAGAAATTATCAAAATGCTGCGCACCCAGCGAAACAGAAAGCGTAGTTAAAAGATATTTCATCCTGTTTTTATATCGGTTGAAAGGTGATTTTAAAAAACAAAAAAGCCGAGGCATAAAATCCTCGGCTGTCTTTGTTTTAAGTGGTTTCTAATGTCTTTTAGCGGTTCACATGAAAGTTACTTGAAAAATCCGGCACGCGAATAGTTGAAATATATGCAGTGCCAAACTAACCAACGTAACATCAGGCGTTATTTGGAGCTGGTGATCGGATTTGAACCGATGACCTGCGCATTACGAGTGCGCTGCTCTACCCCTGAGCCACACCAGCCTATGCCACATTAAAAGACACTATTCTATTATAATAAGAAAAAGTTATTAGTCAAGCCGCTTTTGCGCCGCCGCTAACTAATAGTAAATTTAATCAATGCTGAAATCTTCGGCGGAATATTCCGGCAGTTTTGGCTGCCGCTTGGGTATGCGCTTTATCGGGTTGTAGCGAAATTTATCGCAGTTGTAATAGGGGGAAACGGGGCCGTATTTTTGGCAAAGAATCATAACCCGGTCGGGCGCCGCCAGCCCATAGGTACAATATGTGCAAGCCGGCTCAATTTGGTTGCCGAACAGCTCTTTTTTTGGTCTGAAAAACCGACGCATTGCCACACCCCCATACTACTCTTATTATAAGCCAACAGCGGCGCGGCTGCAAGCAGCCGGTGGGCAATGTTTAACTTCTACAAAAATGTGGTATAATAGACATGAATATTATAACAGTTGATAGTAAAGAGGTGTAACACATCGAGAAAACAATAGAAATTGAAAATTTTAACGCGGTACTGGCCATTTTTGGGCCGACCGATGAAAACGCCATTCTGTTGCAAACGGAATTTGGCGTATCCCTCGTTTACCGCGATGATATCATTAAAATAATCGGTAGCGCAGACGCTATCGCCATGACTGAAAAAACCATCAACGCCATGTTGCATTTGTATGACAACGGGCTTCCTTTAGATGAGCAGGCGGTGCGCTACTGCATTACCCTTATCCGTGACGGTAAAGAAGAACAAATTACCGATTTAACCGATAGTTTTTTGCTTATTACCGATAGCGGCAAGCCCATCCGCCCCAAAACGGTGGGCCAGAAAAAATACGTCGACGCCATTGAGTGCAACCCCATCACCTTCGGAGTGGGGCCGGCGGGTACTGGCAAAACATATTTAGCGGTAACCATGGCGGTTAAATACTATAAAAACAACGACGTAAAACGCATTGTGTTGACTCGTCCCGCCGTTGAAGCGGGCGAGAATCTCGGCTTTTTGCCGGGCGACTTGCAAAACAAGGTAGACCCTTACCTGCGCCCTTTGTATGACGCCCTTTTTGACATGCTCGGTGCCGAGCGCACCCAGCGGTTGATGGAAAAACAAATTATAGAGGTAGCGCCCCTTGCTTATATGCGCGGGCGCACGCTGGATGACGCCTTCATCATTTTAGACGAAGCGCAAAACACCAGCCGCGAGCAGATGAAAATGTTTTTAACCCGCATGGGCGTCGGCTCTAAAACCGTTGTCACGGGCGACATTACCCAGATAGACCTGCCCAACAAAAACAGCAGCGGGTTGATAGACGCATTAAAAGTATTAAAAAATATAGACGGCATAACAAGAATTGATTTTACCGAGCGTGACGTAGTGCGCCACCAACTGGTACAAGATATTATCAAAGCATACAGACGTGCCGACGAACAGAAAGACAGGAAGTGAGGATACATGGCACATAAAGTTTATATTACCAACCGCCAAAAAGCAGTTAAAATACCCTCGGGGCTGCGCATACTTATCCGCCGCTCGTGCAACGCAGTGCTGGAGGAAGAGGGCTTTGAAGGCTCTGCCGAGGTGAGCGTTTCTTTTGTTGACAACAAGGAAATTAAAAAGCTGAACAACCAATACCGCGGCGTAGACCAGCCAACCGATGTACTTAGCTTTCCTTTATCGGAAGGCGACGGCAACCGGGAAAATTTTGATAAAAACCCCGAAACGGGCGCTCTTTTGCTGGGAGACATTGCCATTTCTATGGAAAAAGCGATGGCGCAAGCAGAGATGTACAACCACTCATTGCAACGTGAAGTGGCCTATTTAACGGTGCACTCCATGTTTCATCTACTGGGGTATGACCACGAAAAAGGTGGCCTACAAGCGGTGCAAATGCGTGAGAAAGAAGAGACAGTGCTTATTAAATTAGGGGTACCCAGAACCGTTTCTTACACCAACCCGGAGCAAGAATAATGCGGCGTTTTCTAAAGAGTTTTAGCTACGCAGGGCAAGGGCTGTGGCACGCCGTTCAGCACGAAAGAAACTTTCGTTTTCATCTTTGCGCTGCGTTTTATGTAATCATTTTCTCGTTTTTTTACGCCTTTTCTGCGCTGGAATATGGGCTTTTGGCGGTGCTGATAGCCGCCGTTTTAACAAGTGAGCTTTTCAACTCCGCCCTAGAACGCGTTGTAGACGACTTGTGCCCGCAAAAATCACCCACGGCGGGCGCCATTAAAGACCTTGCTGCCGCCGCCGTTTTGGTGGTGGCAATCGCCGCCGCCGTTGTCGGCGTGTTGCTTTTTTGGAGCCCCGCGATTTTTCGTCAAATGGGTGCTTATTTGCTTAACAACCCGCTTTGGCTGGTGCTTTTTATTGCGTCGCTGGCGTTTAGCGTTTGGTTTATATTTTTCTTTAAAAGAAACGAGCGTAGATAATGGAACTTAAATCAGTTTTTGCGGGGTTTGTCGGCGCACCTAACGCCGGTAAATCCACTTTAATAAACCGACTTACCGGCATGATGGTCTCCATTGTGACGGACAAGCCACAAACCACCCGCACCGCCGTTACAGGGGTGCTTACCAAAGACAAGCTGCAATATGTTTTGACCGATACACCGGGCTACCTGCCGGCGCGCAACAGCCTGGATTATTATATGGAAAAGATAATCACCTCTACCCTTCAAGACGCGGATGTGATTGTCTTTCTTTTTCAGCCTGACAAAAAGATGTCTAAAAACGAAAGTGACCTTTTGCAAATGGCGCTGCAAACAGGCAAGCCGCTTATAGCTGTTTTGAATAAAGTGGATTTAATTAAAACAGAAAAAGCATTGCACGATAGGGTGATGGAAATTGAGGCGCTGGCAGATTTTGAGTCGGTGCATGTTATCAGTGCGTTGTCCGGTGCCGGTTGCGAGCCGCTGCTTGATGAAATAGCCGCTTTTGCTAAAGAAAGCCCACATTTTTACCCCCAAGACGCTTTCACTAATTTGGATGAAAAGCAACAGATAGCCGAGATTATTCGCCAAAAACTGTGGCTTCATTTGCACCAAGAAGTGCCGTATGGCACCGCCGTTGAAATAACCGGCTACAAACAGCGCAAAAATAGCGACATTGTTGATATAGACGCTACCATCTACTGTGAAAAGCCCAACCACAAAGGCATGATCATCGGCAAAAACGGGCAGAATATCAAAAAGATTGCCACCGCTGCCCGCAAAGATA
>CAYZSR010000042.1:0-4514 GCA_964479715.1 uncultured Oscillospiraceae bacterium
GCGGCTTTTGGTTTCTATCACTTTGCCGGCGATGCGTAAATCTTCCAAATCGTTATTGGCTAAGATAATGGCATCGTACGCGGGGTTAAAAGCCTGTAACACCACCGCGTTACCTTTGCGCAAAAAGCGCTTTAAAGTGCCTTCACCGTCGCCGTAAATGACAACGCCGAGGTCACCATCGTCAAGTGTCGGCTGTTTGCGCACCAGCGCTAAATCCCCCTCACGGATACGCGGCTCCATCGAATCACCCCGCACCTCCAAGTAGAAATAGTTTTCAGGGTCTTTTACCGCCGCGTGTTCGCAGCCAAGGTCTTCTTCAAACGCCAGCGCGTTATACCCCGCGCGCACCGTGCCGATTATCGGCACCGTTTGCATCTCACCACCGGGGAAAAGGTGCACCTGCCCCAAACTTTCCGCCGGCGATCCAAGCAGATAATCCACCGTTACGCCAAAGTAGTTGGCGAGTTTAAGCAACGTGTCAGGGTCGGGGCTGGAGCGGCCCGTCTCCCACTTGCCAATCGCTTGCTGGGTAAGCCCCAGCTCTTTCGCAAGGTTTGCCTGCGTAATCTTTTTTTCAGAACGTAGCTGTTTCAAACGGTTTTCAAACACAGCATCCCTCCTCATGAGTTACTTTATTATACAACTACAAGTTGTATAAGTAAAGCAAAATATTAATTTAATTTAGGGGTTGACAACTTATTGTTGTTGTCTTACACTGAACTTAACAATCATTAGTTGTAATTGAAAAAGGTGGTTATATGTTGTATAAATCTTATCTGTTTGTTGTAAGGACCGGTTTCTCAGCCTCTATCATTGCACTTTTCACAACAATCAGTAGCTATAATGAGTATTCTATTGGTAATACTTCGTTTATTGCAACTGTTTTAATGCTAACCGCTTTGGTGTTATTGCTCTTTAAGGCGTCGCGCCTTAGCGCTTCAAGCGGTGAAAAAAAGCGCCGTACCCCACCACACAGACCGGGCGGCACAAAACAACCAAAAGATGTTGTACCTTTTGAAAGCCCCGCCACCATCGTTTATAAAAAAGACAAAGCCGCTTAACGTATCCTACTCAGCGCCCCACGGTTTAACACACCGAGGGGCTTTTTTTATGCTTTTAGCTGTTAAAGGGTTGTTTTTAGTGCTGTTTTATTTGTCAGCGGCCTTTTAATAATGTACAATTAAACTAACTAACAAAGTCCAACCAAACCACAGTAAGGGGGCAATTATTTTGGCACAGCTTTATTCTAGTTTTGGCGAGCATTTGGATACGTCCCGCCCGCTGCCGGAATACCCGCGCCCGCAACTGGTGCGCAGCAGCTATCTCAATCTAAACGGAATATGGCGTTACGCCATCACCGAATCCGACGTTATGCCGTCTGAGTGGGATGGCAACATCGTCGTTCCCTTTGCGATAGAAAGTGCGCTGTCCGGCGTGGCGCGCCCGTTAATGCCGCGAGAAACGCTGTGGTACCACCGCTATTTTGAGCTTCCCTACGATTTTCACAGCGGCGACGACCGCATTCTGCTGCACTTCGGCGCTGTCGACCAGTGCTGTGTGGTGTGGCTTAACGGGGTGGAAATTGGCAGCCACGATGGCGGTTATTTTTCCTTTACGCTGGAGGTAACAAGCACCATCTTTACCGACCGCGCCAACGAGCTGGTGGTGATGGTAATTGACGAAACCGACAAAGCTCCCTACCTGCGTGGCTTTCAAAGCCTTGACCCCGACGAAAAACAGCACACCGCCGTAAGCGGCATTTGGCAAACGGTGTGGCTGGAGTGCGTGCCGCAAAACTATGTGCGAGACATACGTATTATGCCGCAGTACGATGACACAGCGGTGGATATTTTGCTTTTATCAAGCGACCGCAAGATGAATGTGGTGCTTGAAATATACGCCGGTGACTCTTTGGTGGCGGCCACCCATGGCAAAACCGACGAAACCATAACCGTTCAAATGGCGTCTGCCACCAGCTGGACGCCTGAAAACCCTTTTTTATACACGGTGCGCATCACCGCCGGTAAAGACCGCCTTGTCAGTTATTTCGGCATGCGCAAATTCAGCATTGAAACCGACGCTTACGGCCACCGCCGTTTTTACCTGAACAACCGCGAGTATTTTTGCCGCGGCGTGCAGGACCAAGGCGTTTACAGCGACGGGCTATACACCTTCCCCAGCGATTACGCCATGGAGGCGGACATCACCCTCGCCAAAAACTGCGGCTTTAACACCATCCGAAAAATGGGCAAGGTAGAGCCGATGCGCTGGTACTATCACTGCGACACGTTGGGTATGCTGGTGTGGCAAGACGTGCCCGGCAGCGGCAAAGAAATGGGCGTGTGGCGCCGCCGTTTATTGCGCCAAAACCAGCAAAGCGACCGCCACTGGCGCCGCCGCGGCTCTGAAGACGAGCATGGCCGCCGCGCCTACCAGCGCGACGTGATGCGCGGCGTAATGCAGCTATATAACACCGTTTCGCTGCAATGCTGGGTGCTGTTTGATGAAGCGCTCGGTCAATTCAGCGCGCTGGAAAATACGCAGCGCATTAAAAACGTTGACTCCTCCCGCTTTGTTGACCACGCCAGCGGATGGTGCGACCAAGGCGGCGGCGATATTCGAAGTTTGCATTTTTATACCAGCACACCGCGTATGCCGCAAACGCCGGACGAGCGCCCCGTCGTCTTCACTTCGGTGGGGGATTTCGGCTTTATGTATGAATCGCACTTCGGCGGCACCCAGCCACACGCCGCGCAACAGGTGCATTCAGAGCGCCAGCTGCTTTTAAACGTTACATCGTTTTTCCAAGATGTTTTGGCCCCATTAGTAGCCGATGGACTGGCCGGCTTTTTCTTCCGCCAATTAAGTGACACAGGCAACCAAATAAGCGGCCTTGCCACCGCCGACCGGCGGGTGGTTAAATTAAATCCCCGCAAGATAGCGCGGCTCAACCGCTATGTCGGCTAGCTAGTGGTTGCAAGTTGCCGCCAAAATTAATGTATACTATATGCATACAACCATTATAAATATGCAAAAAAATGAACGCATCCTCAATCGAGGGTGCGTTCGCATTTTAGGCTATGTTAAAACAGCACTATTGGGGTTAGTCTTCGTCTATAACAAGGTCTTTCAAAATACCACTTGCTTTAAAACCGGGAATGCTGGTTGGGGGCAATTGGCTCGTCTCTTTGGTTTTAGGGTTGGTGAACGCCTTGGTCTTTCTGTGGCGCATTTCAAACCGGCCAAAACCTGCGATGGTAACTTTTTCGTCTCTTCTCAACGCGTCGATAATAGTATCGGTTATCGTTGTAAAGATGTTGTCAATTTGAGAAACTGGCATATCAGTTTCTTTGGCAACTTCTGCAATCAGCTGTGATCTGGTCATTAATTATCCTCCTTATATTTCAATGATAAATAACTTATCATCGTTGTGAAACTATTAATATTATAGAAGCAAACGCCTTAAAATGCAACACTAAATCGACATTTCACAGAACTCCCATTCTTATACTCTGTTTATGGCGCTGTATCACAAAAATTTTGTTTTTCTTGTGGTTATTTTGTATATCTATCCGACTAAAAGAGAAAACATACAATCACGCAATTTGGCGTAAAAGTGTTGTTTTTACCGACCGTAGGCAAGTAATTGCATTTTTTTGCAATCTTCTACAAATTACCACATATTTGTGAACACAGTATGAAGAAAACCCGGTCTACGCCTGCTTTTGTGGCATTTCCCTAGTTATTTGACGGATATTGTCTGTTATTACGTTGAGAGTGCCCGTCGTTAAAATACCTTTAGAATAGCTTTTTTCAGCTTAGAATGATATGATTAATTAAATCAACTATCTTACGGAGGGATGCCCCATGCAAGACAAGTATAACATTGAAACCAGCTGTGTACATGGCGGGTACAAAGCCCAAAAAGGTGAGCCGCAAGTTACGCCGATAGCGCAATCCACCACCTACCGCTATTACAACACCGATGATGTGGCCGCTATGTTTGACTTAACAAGCGACACCCATATGTACACCCGTATCTCCAACCCCACCGTAACCGAGCTTGAAAAAAAGCTGACGCTGCTTGAAGGGGGCACCGCCGCCGCCGCAACTTCCAGCGGGCAGAGCGCCACGCTGGTGTGCCTGTTGGCGCTGTGCACTAAAGGCGACCATATCTTAAGCAGCAGCCACGTTTATGGCGGCACCAACAATCTGGTGGGTGTCAGCTTTGAAAAGCTGGGCATTGAGCATACCTTTGTCGACCCCGATCTGCCGTACGACGACATCATTAAAAAGGCGCAGCCCAACACCAAAGTGCTGCTGGCAGAAACGCTGGGCAACCCCGCCCTGTCTATTCTTGATTTTGAAAAATGGAGCGCCGTTGCAAACGCCCTCGGCGTGCCTTTAGTGGTGGACAACACCCTGGCTACCCCGTACCTGTGTAAACCGTTTGAGCACGGGGCACACATCGTTATCCACTCCACCACCAAATACTGCGACGGACACGCCACCAG
>CAYZSR010000042.1:4524-6442 GCA_964479715.1 uncultured Oscillospiraceae bacterium
GCATGGTGATTGACGGCGGCACCTTTGACTGGGATAAAAGCGACAAATTCCCCGGCATTACTGAGCCGGACGAAAGCTACCACGGCCTGCGTTACACCGAAAGTTTTGGCGATAGCGCTTTTGCCGTTAAGGTGCGCGCACAAATGCTGCGCGATTACGGCTGTGTTATGGCGCCGATGAATGCCTTCTTAACGATGAATGGCCTGCAAACACTGCACCTGCGCATGCAGCGCCACACCGAAAACGCCCTTGTTTTAGCCAAAGCGCTGCAACAAGACGCCCGTGTTGAGGCGGTTAACTACCCCGGTCTTGAAGGCAACTGCTGGCACCAAGCGCAGCAAAAATACATGCCGAAAGGTGGCGGCGGCGTGCTTACCTTTTCGGTTAAAGGCGGTTTTGACGCCGGGCGAAAATTTATTGAAAGCCTCGAGCTGACCAGTCTTGTGGTGCACGTTGGCGACGTGCGCACCTCGGTGCTGCACCCCGCCTCCACCACCCACCGCCAGCTTTCCGACGAAGCAAAAAAACTGGCCGGTATCGACCCGGGACTTATCCGTGTTTCAGTCGGCATTGAAAATATCGACGACGTCATTGACGATTTTGACCAAGCCCTGCAACGGGCGGCACAATAACTTGAGGAGCGGTTGCTATGCCACTTGTACTACCCACCGATTTGCCGGCGTACTCAACGCTGCAAGATGAAAATATTTTTGTCATGCGCCCGGGGCGCGCCTCTACCCAAGACATCCGCCCGCTGGAGATTTTGGTGGTCAATTTAATGCCCAACAAAATTATTACCGAAACGCAGCTGGCACGGGTTTTAGCTAACTCGCCGCTGCAGGTGCGGCTAACGCTTTTGCGCACCGGCAGCTACCAGCCAACCAATACCTCCGCCGACCATCTGGCGGCTTTTTACACAACTCTTGACCAAGTGCAAGAACACCGCTACGACGGCATGATTATTACCGGCGCGCCGATAGAACACCTTGATTTTGAGGCGGTGGAATACTGGCCTGAGCTGCGCACGCTGTTTGACTACGCACGGCAAAATGTCTACTCCACCGTTTACCTCTGCTGGGGTGCGCTGGCGGGGCTGTATTATTATTACGGCATCCCCAAAGAGATGTATGAAACCAAGCTGCACGGCGTTTTTTCACACCGTGTTACCCGCCCCAACAACCCGCTGGTGCGTGGCTTTGATGAGGTTTTCTACGTGCCCCACTCCCGCAGTGCCGGCGTTCGTAAAGAAGATGTGGACAATGTACCCGCCCTGCGTATTTTAGCAGACAGCAAAGACGCCGGCGTGCATCTTTTAAGCACCGAAAACGGGCGGGAGATTTATATTTTAGGCCACATGGAGTACGACAAAGAAACGCTGAAAGATGAATACCTGCGCGATGAAAAGCGCGGGCTCAACCCGCCGCTGCCGGAAAATTACTTTATGGACGACGACCCGAACGGCGACATTATCTTCAACTGGCGCAGCCACGGGCACCTGCTTTATTCAAACTGGCTTAACTATTACGTTTACCAAAATACACCTTTCGATTTACAGCAACTGGAAGAAAGAAAATGAAAATAGATGTTGTCATCGTTACATACAATAGCAGAAAATGGATTATCATTAGCTAAAACAGACATTGCCCATATGAACGAAGCCGGCACATTGGATGACTTTTTAAAACAAAAAGGCAGAAAAACCCGTTGGCACCAAGATGACGATGCATAATTAAGCAATCTCTCCAGTATACCTATTATACAATTTGTATTTCCCCTCGGTGAAATTATTTTTATGCTTCATCGCTACCGCACAGCCCATTCACACCCTATACCATTTGCATAGTAAGGGGGCTAAGTTCCAGCAAGATTAAACCGACACAGTTCCGCTGTGCAAATAAAATGCGGTAAAGGGCTTCTA
>CAYZSR010000042.1:6452-12351 GCA_964479715.1 uncultured Oscillospiraceae bacterium
AAGTACCATGCGAGTAACTTTGCGGTGTACGCACCGCTTGTTTCCACCGGCGCCAAAACATAGCACAGGCAGCATACATATTATATGTATGCTGCTTTTATTTTTATATGTTTATACGGCATCTATATTTTTGATTAGAGCACTCTTTTCACGGTAGTAGTGCTTAAAATTTTGGGGGAATTAATTGCTCAATACTGCTTAACACAGATGTACACCTGTCTATCTAGTTGTATACAACTTCCCCTTTGCACCAACTTGGAATTATTCCCTCACTGCCATAAATTCCCCACCACAGCAGCTATTTTATAAAGCCATTTTAGCTATTTTGTAAGCGTGTATGTGCGCACCCTATCGTAGACGGCAAAAATTTCTTCTTACCTTTGCGCTTAATATTTTCTTTTATTATTACAGTTTGTATATTGTTTCAACTGCAGTGTTTGTCTCTAATTACCTATATAAAGAAACGCAACACAAAAAGGCAACCCGCTTTGACGGGTTGCCTTTTGTTTTGTAGTTAAAATTTTATACCGTAAAAAGTGGGTGTGTTTGCATCCATTGGTACACTTCATTGCTTACTCTTTCCATTACGCCGGCTTCAAAAGGCGTTTGCATACCCGCCGCTTTAACCAGCCCGGGGTATGTTTCGGTGCCGCCTTTTTCAACCAGCGCCATGTAACGTGCCCACGCGTCGGCGGCGTCTTTTTCAGCCGCTAAGAAAAACTGTAGCGCCACCGCCTGCGCCAGCACATAGTCAATGTAATAAAAGGGACTGGTGTAAATGTGCAGCTGACGCTGCCACCCGGCGCCTCGCCCGTAAAACGGCAGGCCGTCAAAATCCATCCAAGGACGGTATTTTGCCTCCAATTCCAGCCAAAGCGCGTTGCGCTCATCGGCGGTTAGCGAGGGGTTGTCATACACCGTGTGCTGAAACTCATCCACTTGGCAGCCGTAAGGCAAAAAGGTCAAGGCATCTTCGGCATGGCTTAACTCATATTTATCGGTGTCATCGCCAAAAAACAGGTGGTGATAATCTTGCGTTAAAAACTCCATACTCATTGAGTGTATTTCACAGCTTTCAAGGCCGGGGCTGCGCAGCTCCATCGTCAACTCTTTTTGCGCCGCCACAAAAGCGGCAAAAGCGTGCCCTGCCTCATGGGTTAGCACATCCACGTCGCCGGCGGTGCCGTTAAAGTTTGAAAAAATAAAGGGGCTTTCATAGTCGGCAATAAAAGTGCAATAGCCACCCGGCGCTTTGCCGGGTTTTGCCAGCACGTCAAACAGGTCCCGCGCCATCATAAAATCAATAAACTCCGCCGTTTGCGGCGACAGCTCGCGGTACATTGTCTGCCCCGCCGCTAAAATTTCATCGGGAGTACCGTGCGGTTTGGGGTTGCCGTCTTTAAAGCCGAGCGACGCGTCATACATCTTAAAATCGTCAATACCGATACGTGCCGCCTGCCCCTGTTTGATTTTATTCGCCACCGGCACCACGCCGCGAATCACTTCTTCACGGCAGGCGGCAATGTCGCCGCGGTCATAGCCGTGGCGGCGCATACGGATGTCGCCCAGCGGGGTATAACTGTCATACCCCATTAACTTGGCTTGTTCGGTGCGGTTTTTAACAAGCTTTTCATAAAGCTCGTCCAACTCGGTGCGGTGGGCGTCAAAAAAGCCGCCTTCCGCTTCAAAGGCTTCTTTGCGCAGCGAGCGCTTGGCGCTTTGTTTGTATGGACCCAGCTGCGCCACCGTCAGCTCTTTGCCCTGAAAATCTATGCGGGCGCCGGCATAAAGGCGCTCGTAATCGGTGGTCAGTGCGTTTTCTTTTTGCTGTAAATCAATCAGCCGCTCATCGCTGGAGCGCACCGATATTTCCATCTTTTCTAGCAAAATGTTACCGTACTTTTGCGCCAGCGCCTCTTTTTTGTCCGACGCTAAAATGGCGCGGTAAAAATCCAACATTTTTTCACCTAAAACCGGCCAAGCGTGGTCAAAATAGTCGTTTTCGTCGCTGTAAAAAGTGTCCCGTGTATCCACCGTATGGCGTATGCTTGCCAACGTGCCGGCGGTGCGTGCCGTTTCCACTTCGTCAACAAAGTGGCGGTAATCATTTAAAAGTGTGTCGCCGTCGGCGGCTTTTTTGGTGCTGTCGGTTAATTTTTCTATCGCCTCGGCGGTGCGCTCCAAATCGGGGCGCTCATAATTCATTTGGTCAAAAGTCATGGTGGCAACTCCAATCTATATAATGGTTTATTCAAAAGGGCTGGATTTTTCTTCTTCTCTTTATTATAATACCAGTTAATTACAGAAGTATAAACCGGCTGTTAATCTTTCGCCAATGAGGAGGCGTTGTTTTGGAAAAATTATCGATGCAAAAAGCACAAACGCTGCTGGAGGCATCCACCACCAAACCCCACCTGTTGCAACACGCGCTGGCGGTAAGCGCCGCCATGGGTGCGCTTGCCCGCCGCTTTGACGGCGACGAAGACTATTGGCGCGCCATCGGCTTGCTGCACGATTACGATTTTGAAAGCCACCCCGACGAACACCTGCAACACACCGAAGCGCCGCTGCGGCAAGCCGGCGTAGACGATGAGAGCATCCGCGCTATTTTATCGCACGGGTATGGTATTTGCAACGACGTTGAGCCGCAAACGATGATGGAAAAAAGCCTTTACACCGTTGATGAGCTGACCGGCCTTGTCAGCGCCAGCGCTAAAATGCGCCCCAACGGCATTGCCGATATGAAAGCGAAAAGCGTGCGCAAAAAGTTTAAAGACAAAAACTTTGCCGCCAAAATAGACCGAGACACCATTCAGCAAGGCGCCGCTATGCTTGATATCGAGCTGAGCGAGCTGATAACCCTTTGCATAGACGGCATGAAACCCCACGCCGACGCGCTGGGGCTGCAAGGCACCACCCCTTGAATGCCAACCCTAAATATAGCCGCCGGTTCGCCGGTTTTGTTCTGCAAACGGTAAATGACAAAATTTGCCGTTTTTTTGATGTTTTTATTGAAATTTTCAGGAAAATAATGCCTACCCCTTGACATCTTTCTAAAGTAATGTAAAATAGTATTAGCACTCTATGTGTTCGAGTGCTAACTTTGTATAAAAGGGTGTTCAACTATGGCCATAGACGACCGGAAACAGAAAATACTCATGGCAATTGTTTCCCTCTATGCCGGTGACGGCGAGCCGGTTGGTTCCAACCTGCTTTCCAACTATTTAGATATGGCTGTTTCGTCTGCCACTTTGCGTAACGAGATGGCTACTTTAACCAAAATGGGGCTTTTAGACCAGCCGCATACATCGGCCGGACGGGTGCCCACCACCAAGGGCTATCGGTACTTTTTAGATAACTTGATGATTCAACCGGCTCCCCTCGGCCGTGCCGAAAAACAGCAGATAGATACACTCTTTGCTAATATGGACTACGAGCCCAACAAGTTGGTTCAAGGTGTGGCGCGGGCGCTGTCAGACCACATTGGTTACGCCGTGGTGGCCACTACCCCACGCGCAGACGACAGCTTCATCGCCCACTATGAGCTTACGCAGGTGGGGCTATATACCGCCGCTTTGCTGGCTGTAACCGGCGCCGGCGGCGTTTTAACCCGTGTGGCGCGGGTTGATTACGAGATTACCCCTAAAGGCATCGACAAGGTGGCCGACGTGCTCAACCGCTCGTTGCGGTTTGTTAAAGAGCCGGACGTCACCTCGGCACGGCTGACCGATATGGTCGACGCCATGGGCCGTGCCAAAGCCAACTGGCCCTTTGTCTCTGCCGCTTTAACGCTGCTTACCGAATCGGGCAACCCAAACATCTTTTTTGAAGGGCAGCACTTTTTGTTGATATGGCAAGAGCTGGAGCCGAGCCTGAAAATTATTCTGGAGCTGATGGCAAACCAGCAAGCGGTGGAATCGCTGCTTTATTTAGACAGCCACCACACCACTATATTGATGGGCGATGAAATGCCGCAAAACCCCATTCCCGGTTTGTGCGTTGTTGCCAAGCCTTATTTAGCGGGCAGCGGCCGCCGCGGCACTTTGGCGGTGCTGGGCCCCACCCGCACCCACTTTTGGGACGTTATCCCCCGGCTGGAATATTTTAGTGAATCGCTGGGGCACGCCATTGCCAGCGGCAACCTATAAAGATATAAAAAGTAATTGAAGATAAAAGGAGGTTATCCGATGGCCCGTAGCAACAAACGGCCTGACGAGCCACAAAACAACGACGCCGACCAAAACGGTATAAACTTCGACGAAGAGGTAGCCAATATCGTAGCGCACGCCGGTGCGGTGGAGTTGCAGCTAGAGCAAACGCAAGAAAAATTGGAAGAGGTTGAAGACCAGCTGATGCGCACCGCGGCAGAGTACGAAAACCACCGCAAGCGCAGCAAAAAAGAGCAAGAGAGTGCCTTTAATAACGGCGCTGCTTACGCCGTGCTGGAGCTGCTTCCCGTTTTAGATACGTTGCACACAGCGGCACAGGTTGAAACAAAAGACAAAGAATACAAAAAAGGTGTTCAGCTTACCATATCCCAATGGCAAGAGGTTTTAGAAAAAATGGATATTCATGAAATTAAAGCCCTTGATGAACCCTTTAACCCCGCGCTGCACAACGCCATGATGCAAGAAGAAAAAGAAGGCGTTGAAAGCGGCATCATCACCAAAGAAATATTAAAAGGTTACACCATGGGCGACCGCGTTATTCGCCATTCACTAGTGGCGGTGGCGCCGTAACCCCGTGTACATATAATAAACTATACTCAACTGTTAACAATAGAAAAAAGGAGAACCAACTATGAGCAAAATTGTAGGTATTGACCTTGGTACCACCAACAGCTGTATTGCTGTTATGGAAGGCGGCGACGCCGTTGTTATACCCAACGCCGAAGGCGGGCGCACCACCCCCAGCGTTGTTGGCTTTGCCAAAGACGGCGAAAGACTGGTTGGCGAAGT
The DNA here is from genome assembly GCA_964479715.1 of uncultured Oscillospiraceae bacterium. Taxonomy (GTDB): domain Bacteria; phylum Bacillota; class Clostridia; order Oscillospirales; family Ruminococcaceae; genus JAAYCI01. The sequence continues at coordinate 11,411 of CAYZSR010000042.1, forward strand.
GGCGAAACGCCAAGCGATAACCAACCCAGACCGCACCATTGCGTCGATCAAACGTAAAATGGGCACCGCCGACAAAATTGAAATTGACGACAAAAACTATACCCCGCAAGAACTTTCGGCTATGATTTTAACCAAAATGAAAAACGACGCCGAAGACTATCTTGGCAGCAAAGTAACCGACGCGGTTATTACCGTGCCCGCTTATTTTAGCGACTCGCAGCGCCAAGCCACCAAAGACGCCGGCGCCATTGCCGGGCTGAACGTAAAACGTATTATAAACGAGCCGACTGCCGCCGCTTTGGCGTACGGCATCGACAAAGAAGCCGACCAAAAAATCATGGTGTATGACTTGGGCGGCGGCACCTTCGACGTTTCCATCATCGAGATGGGCGACGGCGTTACCGAAGTACTTTCCACCGCCGGCGACACCCGCCTTGGCGGCGACGACTTTGACAAACGCATTATCGATTGGCTGGCCGAAGAATTTAAAAAAGAAAACGGCATTGATTTGCGCAACGACAAACTGGCGGCACAACGCTTAAAAGAAGCCGCTGAAAAAGCTAAAATTGAGCTGTCCGGCGTTACCACCACGCAAATTAACCTGCCCTTTATTACCGCCGACGCGGAAGGCCCAAAACACCTTGATATGTCGCTTTCCCGCGCGAAATTCAACGAGCTGACCGGCGACTTGGTTGAAAGAACAATGGGCCCCGTTAAACGGGCACTTTCCGACGCCGGCCTTAAACAAGCCGATTTGCACCGCGTGCTTCTGGTGGGTGGCTGCACACGCATCCCCGCCGTTCAAGAAACGGTGCAACAATACATGAACATTGAGCCCTCTAAAGACATCAACCCTGACGAATGCGTCGCCCTTGGTGCGGCCATTCAAGGCGGCGTTCTTGGCGGCGACGTTGAAGGCCTATTGCTGCTTGACGTAACGC
>CAYZSR010000043.1:0-12282 GCA_964479715.1 uncultured Oscillospiraceae bacterium
TTGAATGTAAGCCACCCACCAAAGCAAAGGATAGCCATGAACCCAAAAACCAACGTTATAAAAAAGCTGGTTGCCGGCTTGTTGCTGGTTGTTTTAGCCGCCGGTGCCAGCTTTATCATAAAGGAATTACTTTCCGCCCGCAACCCGGAGCTGACGCTGCCGGATATCCGCATCGAGTACGCCGGCGAAGGCCTGCCGCAAGAACACTGGATGATGCAGGGCTACTCGTGGCGTTTTTTAACGCTGAAAAGAGAGTGGAGCAACCCCGACGAAGAAGCGTGGCGCGACATGGAAGCGGCGCCCGTTTTGCCGGACACCACCCTGAATATCTCTTTCAACCCGGAGGCACAGAATGTGGTTATCAGCCGCACCACCGATGAGAGCGGCACCTTTCAAGAGTTGGGCGGTGTGCTGCAAACACCGCTTGAGCCGGGTGTCTACACCTATAAGATAGAGGCGAGCTGGGGTGTTAAAGGTTCAATACTATACTTCGTTAAAGTGCGCATTGTAGACAGCAACGCGTAAAAGGGGGGCACGTTGTGCCGCCCGCACACCAACAGGAGGCTGCCATGCAAAAAAACAAACCGATAGCGTCGTGGCTTATACCCGGTGCGCTGGTTTTTATCGCCGGTTTCGCCGCCGCCACGATGTACGATTTAACCATTAACCAAGCGCTTTTCAACCCATCCCAACCCTTTGCCGTAACAATGGAGGCGCTGGGCTGGTACCCGGCGTTTGTGCCGGTTTTGTTTTTATTAATGCTGGGCGCCAAACCACGGCGAAAAAGCGTTTTGACATACACCGTGAACATTGCCTGCGGTGTTTTGCTGGCGGTGTTCAGCGCCTATTTGTTTTATAGAAGCTACGCCGATTTTGCGGCGCGGCAGGTGCTGCACGCCTTTTTAGAACCGGGCACCGTGTTGCTTTTAGCGCTTGGGGTGGCGCTGCTTTTGGCGGGGCTTTTAGCGGCGTTTCGCTTGCGCGGCAAAGCGCTGCGGGTGGCCACCGTTCTTTGCACCTGGGGCACCGTTTACGCGCTGGCCAACCAAGTGGCTGTTTACGGCCTTAAAATGCTGTGGCAGCGCACCCGTTTTGACGACATGGTTGTTGCCGGCACTTTTGACAAATTCACCCCGTGGTACCTGCCCTTCGGCAACGGCGGCAGTTCTTTTCCGTCGGGGCACACCGCCAACGCCGCCGGCATTTTTGTGTTAATTATGCTGTGCGATGCGTTGCCCGCCCTCAACCGCTACCGTGGCAGGCTCTACGCTTTTTGCTGGGGTTACACGGCGCTGATGGCGGCAAGCCGCGTTGTTATCGGGCGGCACTTTTTGTCCGACACGCTCGCCGCCGCCTTGATTATGGCGCTGCTGCTGTTGCTGATACGCCGCCTGCCGCTGTACCGTTACACCATGATAGACGTACAATCTCAACCTGAACAGGAGTTATAATTATATGGAATTTTCTTTTGTGGCACCGTGCCACTTTGGTCTTGAAACCGCCGCCGCCTTTGACTTTAGACGCCTTGGCGCCGCCGATGTAACCTTGAGCGACGGGCGCGTTGCCTTTAAAGGGGACGAAACGGTGCTGGCCGACGCCAACCTTTGGAGCCGCTGCACCGAGCGGATTTTGATGCACCTTGCCACCTTTACCGCCACCACCTTTGACGAATTGTTTGACGGTATTTTTGCGATACCGTTTGAAGAATACATTCCGAAAAACGCCGCTTTTCCCGTAAAAGGGGCGAGCCTTTCCAGCACCCTTTCAAGCGTGCCCGCCTGCCAAAGCATTGTGAAAAAAGCAGTGGTGGAGCGGCTGCGTGAAGGGCATGGCGTGCAGACGCTGCCTGAAGACGGCGCACTGTATCAGCTGCGTTTTTCCATCCGCAAAGACGAGGTGGAAATGTTTTTAGACACCTCCGGTGACGGGCTGCACAAACGGGGTTACCGTGCCATATCCGGCGTGGCCCCGCTGAAAGAAACGCTTGCCGCCGCCATTGCCGACTACGGACGCACCCGCCGTGAAAGCCATGTGCAAGACCCCTTTTGCGGCAGCGGCACGCTGGTTATTGAGGCGGCGCTTAAAGCCCGCAACATAGCGCCGGGATTAAACCGCCGGTTTGCGGCGGAATCATACACCTTTTTAACGCCCGGTTTGTTTGACGCGCGGCGCGAAGCCGCCCGTGCCGAAAGTAAACCCGACGCCAGTTTTATCGGCGAAGGGTTTGACGTTGACCCGGAGATGATAGCCATCGCCCAAGACAACGCCCGCAAAGCCGGCGTGGCCGATTGCTGCCATTTTGAGGTCATCGACGTGAAAGATTATGTAGCCAACCCCGAAGCGCGGGTTTTTTGCAACCCGCCATACGGCGAGCGCATGGGCGACGCCCAAGAAGCGCAACGTTTAATGGGGCTGCTGGGCAGCCGTCTTAAAGAACACCCCGCCAAAGCGGCGTACATTCTTTCGGCCGACGATAATTTTGAAAATCACTTCGGCAAAAAAGCCCGCCGCCGCCGCAAAGTGTACAACGGCATGATACCTTGCACGCTGTACATGTACTTTTAACGGCACGCCGGGCGCTGTTTGAAAATAGGTTGACCGCTATTTTTTGATGTATAGAAATAGACAGCGATAATACGACCATGAAAAACACGGCAACTGCCGTGTTTTTTTGTTGCGCCAAAAAGTAGCTCTTGGCTGTGGTTGGCCTAACATCGCGCCCTTCAAAAGCAAAAACCCCTTTGCCGTGTTAAAAGGGCAAAGGGGTGGGTTATTTAAGTTCTTAGCTTGCCGCAAAGGCGCCTATTTAAGTTGGGCAAAACCATTCGGCGCTGAGAAAAGCACGGTGCATAAAGGGCAGCGCTTATATATCAGCCGGCGGTTTGGTCGCCGTCGCCGGTGCTTTCTTCGTGGGCGCGCCACATAATGGCGAAGAGCGCCTCAATGCGGGGCAGTTTGTTTTGCATATACAGCCAGCCGAACAGCGCCTCTAAACCGGTGGAGGCGCGGTATTCTTCCGGCGTGGCATTTTTAGAGACGGTGGCTTTGGTGGCGTTGCGCCCGCGGCGCACAATGTCTTGCTCGGCGGGGGTAAGGTGCGCTTCAAGCTGAGTTAACAGCGCAAACTGCCCCTTTGCCGAAACAAGGGGTATCGCCTGTTGGTGCAACACACCGGGCGAAAAGCGGCTTGGTGCCACCAAGTGCGAGCGCACCAGCAATTCCAGCACGCTGTCGCCCACATAGGCAAGGCTCAATATAGAGCGCTCGCGCAGGTCGATGTCGTTTTCAGGGCAGCCCAGCAGTGCCGAGCTGTCTTGCGGGGTGTTTGCGTCTGCCGTCGGTTTAGAAGAGGTACTCAAATTCATAATCTCCTATTTTTACGATGTCATCGTCTTTAACGCCCATTTCAACCAGCTTGTCTACAATGCCGGTGTCGTACAATTGGCGCTGAAAAAACTGCAGGCTTTCATAGTCGTCTAAATTGCTGCCGTCTAGAATGCGCTCCAGCCACGGCGCGCGAATGCGGTAGCTGCCGCCGACCAGTTTAACCACCTCAAAAGCGCGTGGTTCCGGTTTTTCTTCCGCCACAAAATCCACTGTGTAGGTGGGGGCGGGGGGCAGCTCTTGCAGTTGGTGCCAGCACAGGTAAACCAGCTCTTCGGTGCCGGTTTGGGTAACGGCGCTCACCGCCGCAAAGGTGTAGCCCTGCTCGGTTATATACGCTTTGAAAGCGTCTATCTGCTCGTCGGTGGCGATGTCTATTTTGCTTGCCACCACAATTTGCGGGCGGTTTGCCAGCTCGTCGCTGTAGCGCGCCAGCTCGCTGTTAATGGTGTTAAAATCGTCTATGGGGTCGCGTCCTTCGCTGCCCGATACATCAACCAAATGCAGCAACAGGCGGCACCGCTCAACGTGGCGTAGAAACTGGTGCCCCAGCCCAACGCCGTCGGCGGCGCCTTCAATAAGCCCAGGGATATCCGCCACCACAAAGCTTTGCTCGGCGCCCAGCTGCACCACCCCTAAATTGGGGGAGAGGGTGGTAAAATGGTAGTTGGCAATTTTGGGTTTGGCGGCGGAAATAACGCTGATAAGGGTGCTTTTGCCCACATTCGGGTAGCCGATAAGCCCCACGTCTGCAATGAGCTTAAGCTCCAACCGCACCTTATAGCTTTCGCCCTGCAAGCCGGGTTTGGCAAAGCGGGGGCTTTGCCGCTGAGCGGTGGCAAAATGGGTGTTGCCCCAGCCGCCGCGGCCGCCTTTGGCAACCAGCACCGGCTCGTCGCCGGAGATGTCCGCCATAATTTGGCCGCTTTTTTCTTCAATAATCAACGTGCCACGGGGCACCTTAATCGTTAAAGCGGGGGCGTTTTTGCCGCCGCACTTTTTAACGCGGCCGTCTTCGCCGTTTTGGGCGGCGTACTTGCGCTGGTAGCGAAAGTCCATCAGCGTGCTTAGGTTGTCGTCGGCGACAAAGTAAATGTCACCGCCGCGGCCGCCGTCGCCACCGTCGGGCCCGCCGGCGGGAACGTATTTTTCGCGGCGAAAGCTAACGCAACCGTTGCCGCCTTTGCCGGCGATAAGTTCTATATTAACTAAATCTACAAACATATATTGCACCTTCAAATAAATTAAAAAAAGAGCCGGGCTATAACCGCCCGGCTTGATTGTTTATTGGATAATAGAAACTTTTCTACGGTTTCTGCCCATGCGCTCAAAGCTCACGCGGCCGTCGGTCAGGGCAAACAGTGTATGATCTCTACCCATGCCTACGTTTTCGCCGGGGTGAATGCGGGTGCCCCGCTGACGCACAAGAATGTTGCCTGCCAGAACAAACTGGCCATCGGCACGTTTGGCACCCAGACGTTTAGATTCAGAATCTCTGCCGTTTCTACTAGAGCCAACGCCTTTTTTTGTTGCCATAGTTTTCCCTCCTGCCTTTAGCCTTTGTTAATATCGGTTATTTCTATTTGTGTATAGGGTTGACGGTGGCCAATACGGCGCGAGTAACCCTTTTTTTGCTTATAAGTGAAGATGTTTAATTTTTTGCCTTTGCCGTGCTTTAGAACGTAGCCGCTAACGGTGGCGCCGGTAACGGTGGGCTCGCCCACTTTTACCTTGCCATTGTCGCCTACGGCGAGAATGTCTTCGAACACAACGGTGTCCGTTGCGTCGGCGGGCAGCTTTTCAACAAAGATAACGTCGCCGGTTTGCACACGGTACTGTTTGCCGCCGGTTTGAATAATTGCGTACATAATATACCTTCTTTACTGTAGTCTCGCTGGGGGTGCGGGTGGCACTAAGGCGGAGGTAAAAAACACTCACTTAACGGGCCTTTCCCAAGCGGCTCGTCCACTATAGCATAGCGGCGGGGCGCTGTCAAATAAAACTTGCGTAATCGCTGTTTTATCGGCGGCGGCCACGGCGGCTGATGTAGCGCGCCAATAGGGAGATTAAAAGGGCGAAACCAACCACAAAAATTAAATTTATGGGGTTTACCGTCTCCACCGTATCGGCGCCGCTTTCAGGCACCACACGGTCTATAAAAAGCGGTAGGTTGACCCATTTGGCGTGCAGCGGTAAAAAGGTGTGTGGCATTAAACTCCTCCGCCTTTGTGTTTTAGGGGTGGCTGGCGCTATCGCGCGGTGGTCAGTCGGTGTCTTCGTCGGTTTTTGCGGGGGCTGTGTCGTCGGGTGTTTCGTCATCGCTTTGTGCCGCGCCGGCGTCTGCCGCCCACGCTTCTTGCGCCATAAGGCGGCGCTCTTTGCGGGTGGGGGCTTTGGTGTTGGCGGGCCATTCAATGGTTACTGTTTGCGTGCCGTCGGCCGTGTCTATGCGCACGTCGGCGGTGTGGGGCGGGATGGTGGGTATCACCAGCGGTTTGCCGGCGGTTTTTACCCGCGCCACCACCCAGATAACCAGCGCCGCCAGCACCGAAAGCGCCGCCAGCGCTTGGCTGACACGCATGTTGCCGCCCAGCGTCATCAAGCTGTCTGTGCGCAAGCCTTCGATGAAAAAGCGGCCGGTGCCGTACCAAACAACATACATTAAAATAAGCTCGCCGTTAAATTTGCGGCGTTTACTGTACAGAAAAATAAGCAAGAAACCGACAGCGCACCACAGGCTTTCATACAAAAAGGTGGGGTGCACCGGCAGCGCCGGGTTAACGGTAACACCTTGGGCGGCAAGCTCCGGTTGCATCATTGTTAAATAGCGGGTGGTGGCGGCGCTTTTCATGCCCCACGGCAGCGCCGTGTTGGTGCCGAACGCCTCTTGGTTGACAAAGTTGCCCCAGCGGCCGATACTTTGCCCGATTAAAAAGCCCATGCCGCCGAGGTCAAGCATTGGCAAAACCGGTACTTTGCGCCACTTAGCGGTTAAGCCGCCGCCCACAAAGGCGCCGATGATGGCGCCGTAGATGGCGATGCCGCCGCCCCGTAAATCAAACAACTGCCAGAACGAGGTGATTTCCATGTTGCTGAAAAGCACATAGAAAAGGCGGCCGCCTAAAATAGCGGCGATAAAACCGACCAGCACCACATCAATCATGCGGTCGGTGTCAATGCCGTAGCGGGGCGCCTGACGAAAGCCGAACGCCACCGCCAACAGCAGCCCGAAACCGATGATAATGCCGTACCAGAAAACGGGAAAGCCGAAGATGGTAAAAGCCACCCGTGACATTTCAAAACTGATTCCCAAACCGGGAAATTCAACGATATTTGTCATGCGTAATCCTCACTTTTCGATGGGGTTGATAACGACAACGGCGCGGTTTTCTTCTTTTAGCATGCGTTGCATGGCGGCGTTAACGTCGTCTACGGTTAGGGCGGTTACCGCTTGCAGTTCTTGCTGCGGGGTGCGCCCGTAAAAATAAGTGGACGAGAGGCGCGACGCCACCTGCTCAACATTTTGCAAATCGGCAATGGCTTCGCCGTACATCATGCGTTTGCACGTTTCAAATTGCTCGGTGTCGACACCGTCTTGGCGTTGGCGCTCAATTTCTTGCTGCAGTAAATCGCGCACCTTGTCGGGCTGGGGGCTTTCCCCCAAAAAGACAAAGTTTAAGCAGCCGCGGTAGCTGCCGTATTCACCGCCGAAGTTGGGGCGCACCAAGCCTTGGTCATACAATTCATGGTAAAGGCGGCTGGTTTGCCCGCACAGCAGCTCGGTTATCATGTTGCAGGTAACCTCGGTGTGCAGCGTGTTGCCGTTCGCGTCGGGCGTTTCTTTGTACCCGATGCCGAAGACCGGCATCGCCACCGCCATTTGCAACGTTTGCCGCGCCGTTACAACAGAGGCGGGCTCCGCCGGAAAATGGGTGACGACTTTGTCGCTTTTTTTGCCCGCCAGCCCAGCCCGCTCAACAGCGTGTTGCAGCTGGCTCATGGTGATGTTGCCGGCGGCGGTGAGCGCCATGTTGGCGGGGGTATAAAATGCATCGGTGCAGCGGTAAAGCAGCTCCGGCGTGATGGCGGCAATGGAATCCACCGTGCCGACAATTTCATCGCGCACCGGGTGGTTGTGGTACAGCCCCTCCAGCAACGTGAACATGCAGCGGTTGCCGGCGCTGTCTTGGTACATTAAAATCTCTTGGTCGATAATGCCTTGTTCTTTTTGCACCGTTGCCTCGCTAAAGTGGTGGCGCCCCACAAAGTACAGCAAAATGTCCAGGTTTTGGTCGATGGCGTCGGTGGCGGTGAAGATGTAGCTGGTGCGGTCAAAGCCGGTGTAGGCGTTGGCGGAGGCGCCCGTCTCGGCGTAGAGCGAGAAAGCGTCGACGCCGTCTTCGTTTTCAAACATTTTGTGCTCTAAAAAGTGCGCCACGCCGGCGGGCAGTTCAACCTTTTTATCGTCTCCGTGTGAAAAAGAACGATGGATGGAGCCGAAATCGGTGGCGTAAATGGCGTGCACCGCGCCGTAGTTCGGCATTGGCAGCAGCCGCAGCGCCAGCCCGTTGGGCAGTATTTTTTCTTCAAATTGCATCGCCTTTTCGGTGGCGGCGGGTATCGTTAAGCGCATAGGCTATTGCTCCTTTCCGGTAAGCAGGTATTGCACCTGCGGCGTGAATGTGGCAAGGGCGCTTTGCACGTCGTCGGCGGTCACACGGCCGACCCGCTCGCCCATTTCGCTCAGCGTCAGTTCACTGCCGCGCATGTGCTCTAAAAACGCCCAGTTCAGCAGTGCGTCGGCGTTGTCTTGCGCGGCGGCGTAGGCATTTTTAAGCGCCAAGTGGGCGGCGTGCAGCTCCGGCTCGGTTACCGGTTGTTGTTGCAGCTGCTCCAATTCATGCAGCATGGCGGCAGCCGCCTTTTCAGCGTCTTCATGGTCGACGCCGGAATCAAGGCTGACGATGGAGTTAAAAGCGCCGTAAGACGAGGCGCAGTAATAGCACAGGCTTTGCAATTCACGCACGTTGATGAACAACCGGCTGGAAGGCAAACCGCCCAGCACGGCGTTGGCAACCCGCATGACCACTTGGTCTTGCGGGGTGGGGTCTTGCCCGTTGGCAAGCAAAATGCACAGCTTGCCTTGGGCGGTGTCCATCGCCTCGGTGTAGCGTTCAAAGGTGCCTGTTTGCGGCACCACTTCATTCTTAGCGGGGGCAACCGGTTGGCGGTTAAGCGGCTGCAAATAGGCGGCAACTGTTTCTTTGGCGGCCGCTTCGTCCACGTTGCACAGCATAACGTAAACCGTTGCTTTTTCAATAAAATCTTGGTAGACGCGGTGCAACGCCTGCGGCGTGAGCGACGGCACTTCGTCGAGGTAACCTTTGGACTCAATGCCGAGGCGGGAGGTGCCGTACAACTTGCGGCGTGCTTGGCGCAAACAGTAGGTGCGCTTGTTGTTCATTTCGCTTTTCAGTGTGTCGGTCAATTTACCTTTTTCAATGGCGACGTCGTCGCTTTCAAAGACGCCGTCGGCCAACTTCGGCTCAAAAAGCAGGCGGCACGCCAGTTTCAGGTATTCGGCGGCAAGGTCTTCGCCTTGCAGCGCAAAATCGTTTTTAATGCCGGACACCGCCAAGGACAGCACCCGATTGGGACCCAGCACAAAGCTGTCGCTCCGCAGCGAGGCGCCGTACAAATCAAACAGGTGGCGGTTTAAGGCGGTGGCGCTGGGTATCGCTTCGCAGCGGCGCTCCAGCACCGAGGGCAGCAGCGCCAACGCGGTGGCGGTTTGCCGCTCGGACGGCAGCACCAAGTTGAAAACAACGGTGCTGTTTTTAAATTTTTCGCCCGGCACGGTAATCAGCTCGGCGCCCGGCGCAAGTGGTGTTGTGTTCATGCATAACCTCTTTATATAAGTATACTGTGTGTGGTTGATTAAGGGATATGGCGGCGCGGTTTGCGCCTGCCAAGCCGCTTTTTTTCAGGCAATTAGCCGACGTATTCTTCCAGCGCCAAGCCGCTGTTCATAATGGTGGTGGCGTGCTCTACGCCAACGTAGCGGAAGTGGTACGGCTGGAAGGAGGTGCCGGTTAGCTCGGTTTTATCGTCGGGGAAGCGCAAGATAAAGCCGTATTCTTGGGCGTGGCCGAGCAGCCACATGTATTCCGCCGTGGCGGCAAACTCATCGGTGGCGCCGGCGTTGCGGTCGACGGTGAAGTCTACCGCCAGCCCCGTCTGGTGGTCGGACTGGCCAAAGGGCGGCTCTTCCTGCCTAGCGGCAATTTCCGTTTCTTCGCCGCTTAAGCCTTGGTCTTCATAATAGTGCACCCAATCGTCGTACAGTTGGTTTTGCGCGGTGGGTCCGCGGTAGCAAGAATAAATAAGCAGGTTGTGCCCATCGTTATCGTTGCAGGCGGTAACCATGTCACGCAGGGCGTCGGCGGCGCGTTCGTCAAACAAATGCCCCGCCGATGTAACGGGCACCATGTCCGGCTCAAAGCCGTCCGCCATCGGTTTTTTATGGCTTATAACAAGCAGGCTCCAGGCGTCGGGGTCGGCGGGCGGCGCCCAGCCGTCGGTGCGCAGTGCACCGGATGTATCGCTGGTTGCCGGCGCGCCTGAAACGGGCGGACGGGCGTGCGGTTTAGCGGGGTTTGGCACCCGTAAAGTGCGCACCAAAAGCACCGCGAACGCCACCAGCAACACCGCACCAATCAGTGCGCTCAGCACCAGTACAACGCGCTGGCGAATGATGGGGTCGTTGTCGGGCGGCATGTTGTTTTGGGGGCTGTCCGGCTCAGCCGGGGTGGAACGCCGTGTGTCTTGAAACCGTTGATGGGACATAAAGCACACCTCACCTAAGTTACGGTGCAAAGCACCTGATTTACTTATTTGGATAGATAAAAGCCGGCCGCGGCACCGCCACGGCGGGGTGGGCAAACCCGGCAGCAAAAAAGCGACACGCTGCCGGCGGATACCCACGGCTTATTGGTATTGACAATACCCTAAGTATACTGGTTTTGGGGCGCACTGGCAACAACAAACCCACCACGTTTTAAACGGGTGGGTGGGGTGTTTATCTTTTAGCAGGGTGCGCGGTTAACCTAAAAATGCCTCGTGCACGGCGGCCACGGCGCGGTCGGCTTCGTCGGTGTCTATCAGCACCGATATTTTAATCTCGCTGGTGGAGACCATGCGGATGTTAATGTTGGATTCATAGAGTTTTTCAAACATACGCGACGCCACGCCGGAGTGGCTTTGCATGCCGGCGCCGACGATGCTTACTTTAGCCACGTCGCTGTCTACCACCACGTCGCGCCCGCCAATGCGGGACAGGTTTTTTGCCAACAGCGTCCGCACCGATTCGGCGTCGCCCGCCGGTACGGTGAAGATGATGTCTTTGTTGCCCTCGCGCCCGCTGGATTGCAGAATAATGTCGACGTTAATATCTTGCGACGCCACCAAACTGAACACCTTAAACGCAATGCCGGGAATGTCCGGCGCGTCCAGAATGCTTACCACCGCCACGTCGGTGTCTTTGGTAACGCCTTTAATGAGCATGCCTTCGTTCATATCATATACCTCTTTCACCAAGGTGCCGGGCACTGGGTCTAAGCTGCTTAGCACTTCCAGCGGCACCCCGTATTTTTTAGCCAATTCCACGCTGCGGTTTTGCAACACTTTGGCGCCCAACGTGGCAAGCTCCAACATTTCGTCAAAAGAAATAAGGTCCAGCTTGCGGGCGTTCGGCACCAGGCGCGGGTCGGCGGTGTAAATGCCGTCCACATCGGTGTAGATTTGGCACTTTTCAGCCCGCAACGCCGCCGCAATGGCCACGGCGCTGGTGTCTGAGCCGCCACGCCCCAGCGTGGTGATGTCTTCGTTTACGCTAAGCCCTTGAAAGCCCGCCACCACCGGTATACGGCGGCGGCCAATTTCACTTTTAAGGCGCTCGGTTTTAAGGTTTTCTATCTTTGCTTTGCCGTACGCGCGGTTGGTTTCAAAACCCGCTTGCCAGCCGGTTAGGCTAACGGCGGGGCAGCTTAATTCGCCCAGCGCCATCGCCAATAAAGACATGCTGATTTGCTCACCGGTGGAAAGCAGCATATCCATCTCGCGGGTGCTGGGTTTGTAGCTTACTTCGCCGGCTTTTTGTACCAATTCATCGGTGGTGTCGCCTTGGGCGGAAACCACCACCACCACGTCGTGGCCGCCTTGGTAATAGCCGGCTATAATACGGGCGGCGTTAAAAATGCGCTCTCTGTCGCGCATTGAGCTGCCGCCAAATTTCTGTACAATTAGTGCCATGGTATGGCCCTCCTGGTTGGTTGCGTTGCGTTGTCAGCCGGGGCTGAAAGTACGCTGTTTTTTTGTGGGTTTGTGGGTTAGATAAGGCGTGCGCCCATGTTGTCCGGCGCCAGCCGCGTGAGTGAAAAGCGCCCCAGCGCGTCGTTTGATTTGCGGGCCCGCTGAAGCGAGCGGTAGGCGCGGTCCCAAAAATCGGTGTTGCGGTTTTCCACCACCGCTAAAATGGTGGGGCCGGCGCCGCTGATAAAGGTGCCCTGCGCGCCCAGCTCTGCCGCCAGCTGAAACACCTCGCGCCCGCCGGGTATCAGCGGCATGCGGTAGCGCTCATGTAGGCGGTCTTGGGTGGCAACAGGCAGTAAATCCAGCCGCCCTTCGCACAGCGCCGCTTGAATAAGCACCGCGCGTGACACGTTGAAAACCGCGTCAGTGTGGGAGACGGTGGTGGGCAGCAGCGCCCGCGCTTTTTCGGTGGCCAGCGTGTAGTTTGGCACAAAGGCGGCAAAGCACAAGGTGGGTGAAATTTCTTTTTTCACCGCGTGCACCACACCGCCCTCCATGGCGCTTGCCACCAACCCGCCCAGCAGGGCG